>JBAUVQ010000118.1:0-2117 GCA_049583305.1 Methylocystis sp. | reverse complement strand
GCGCCATCCGCGCCAGCGCGTCGTCGAGCGCGCCGTTCAACGGATCGTCGCCAAGCGCCTGCCTGCATTCCAGCAGGTCGGCGAAAACCTGGCAGTGGTAGGACGGGGAACGCTCGTAATGCGTCCCATCCGCCAAGACTTGCCCGTGAAGTTCCTCGGTCAGGAGTCGAAGCCCCAGCGCGCGCCACCGTTCGGCCTCGGAACCGGCGAAGAACGCAGAGGCCAGGAGCAGCGCCTTGATGTTCTTGATGAGATGGTTTCCGCCGATGTCGGTCTCGAGATTGGCCTCGAGGAAACGAATCTGTTGCGCCAGGGACGCGACCGCGGCTTCGCGCGTGGCGGCGTCCAACCGCGCGCCGCGCAATGCGAGTTGTTGCATCCAAACGACCGTCCGCAGCGACACCGTGTAGCTGTTCCAGCTATCTTTCCAATATCCGCGCGCATTGGGCGGGTTGGCGTCGATCCACTGGCGAACGAACTCCGCGAACAGGCTATCGTCGGCCTCTTCGAGATATTCCATGTAGTGGAGGTTCATGCGCCAGAGTTGGTTCGCCGGTCCATCGCCGCCCGCGCGCCAGTCTAACGGCTCCTTCATCTCGCAAGTGCGACCGACGAAAGTAAGTCGCGGCCGGCCGTCGCGAAAATCGAGCTTTCCAAGTCTCGGCTTGAATAGGGGCGCGGGGAGGCGCGCCGATAGGCTTGGAGCGGCGGCGGGCGCCGGCTTTGCGCCGCGCTGCTTCACGCGGCGTTTCAAGTCGAGTTCGATCCGCCGCGCGATCTTCGACAGCGGCACGTGCCGCCCGAACGCGATAGCTCGCGCGACCTTTTGGAATGGGCTGAAATCCCTCACGGCCGAGCGCCCGTTTCGGCCCGCGCGGCGTCATGGCGCTTTGTCGCGCCGGTCGTCGCGAGTGTTTCCTCGAGCAAGTCGAGATATCGCGTCGCGAGTTTGGATCGATCGTAATTTTCGCGCACAAATGTGGAGCCCGAAGCGCCGAGTCGCGCGCCTAATTCGCGATCATCGGCGAGTCTCTTCAGCGCGGCCGCGAGTTCCTCCGCGCTCTGTGGCGTTATGCCAATCCCGGCTCCAGCCTCGTCGAGCAAGGCCCGCGCCTCGCCTTCGACGCCGAGGACTATCGGGCGGCCCATCGCCATCGCTTCGAACATCTTGGACGGAAGGACCGACTTGAAGAGATCGCTACGGCGCAGCAAGATCATGCTCACGTCCGTCGCGGCCCAGATGCCCGGCATGGCGTCCTTAGGCTGCTGTCCGAGCATGATCACATTGCCGAGCCCCATTTCCCGCTTGCGCTGTTCTAGTCTCTCCCGTTCGGCGCCGTCGCCGACCAGAAGAAGGACAATGCGGGGATCGTCGCTCAAGAGCTTGGCCGCTTCCAGAACCGTGTCGAGGCCGTGGGCCATGCCGTGCGTGCCCACATAGGCGGCGACGAAACGTCCGGCGAGACCGTATCGACGCTTGCAATCCTCTTCGTCGCCCGCTTGCGTGAACAATTCGAGGTTGGCGCCGTTCTTGATGACGGCGATTTTTTCTCTTGTTCCCCCGCGCTCAGCGATATGGGCCACGAAGGAGTCCGTCACGGAGACGATCCGATCGGCTCGGCGATAGGCCAGCGCCTCGATCCGTTCGAGCAATCGTACGATCAGGCCTTTGCGCATCGCGCCAACCGTCACGATGCTTTCCGGCCACAAGTCGCGAATTTCAAGCACCCATGGCCTTCGCCAAATCGTTTTCGCGACGAGGCCTGTAAGTCCACAAAAGAATTGTGGCGAAGTGGAAACGACAATGTCCGGTCGATCGAGCCCGATCATTCCTAGGGTCGCCGACGTCGCATAGGAGATGTAGTTGAGCGTGCGGCGCGCGAAACCTTCGTTGGCCGCGAGATAGGTCCATACGCGCACCACGCGGACGCCGTCGATCATTTCGGATTGGCGCGGAAGATTCGCATATCCAGGATAGAGCCGTCCACCCGGGTGATTCGGCGCGCAGGTGACCACGACGACATCGTGGCCGGCGCGCGCCCAAATGCGCGCGTGCTCCGAGGTTCGAGACGCCGGCGCGTTCACCTCGGGCGGGTAATAGTGGGAGAAGAAAACGA
>JBAUVQ010000117.1:0-22393 GCA_049583305.1 Methylocystis sp. | reverse complement strand
GCGGGCGGCGGCGCGGTGGCGGGCTTCGTCGCCGGAGCGACGACCTGCGCCAGCGCCGGGAAACAAAAAGCGAGCGCCAAGGCCACCGCGAGTAAGGCCACCGCGAGTGATGCGACGACTGGCCCGCCGGCCCGCGGCAATCGCGTCGCGCGCTTCATTCCCATGTATTCCGTCCGTGACCGAGTGTCGCATGGCGCGTTGGTCGAGTTTTCGAACCTGGGAGGCGGATCCGCCCATTCGCGCAGAATCGCCTTTTCCGCCCCCGCGCGCGCCAGGTCAACACTTATCCGCGCGTTGGCGAGCCGCGCATGCGCGTCGCGACAGATCGCAGGCGCGGCTGCGAATGACGCCCACGCCGCGGTAGCCTCATGAAATCCCATACGCAATCGCCTTCGGCGCCGGGGCGGCTCCGCCCGCGTCGATTTGCGTAATTGCGCGACAGCTCCGTCAGCCCAATAGTTCACGCCTTTTCTTTGATTCGCAACGCATCTTGCGAAAGGTCAATCGACAATGGATGAACTGCTTGAACCAACGGCGGAAGTGACGGGCGCGCAAACCCAGGCGCGTCCGCGCGTCGAGGCGACGTCGGAGCCCTCCTCCGACAAGGCAACCGAATCGCGCGCCGAACACCGCCATAAGCGCGCGGATTCGGAGACGATTCGTCACGCCTTCGAATCTGGCGAGTTTCCGTATCGCACCCGCCTGAGCGAGAAATTTTATCTGCAGCACATGGAGCCGCTTCAGGTCGAACTGCTAAAGGCGCAGAGCTGGGTCAAGGAGACCGGGCAGCGAATCGTCGTCTTGTTCGAGGGTCGCGACGCGGCCGGCAAGGGCGGCACGATCAAGCGCTTCATGGAGCATCTCAATCCCCGCGCGGCGCGAGTGGTGGCCCTCGAAAAACCTTCCGAGCGCGAACGCACGCAGTGGTATTTCCAACGCTATATCCAGCATCTGCCCGCCGCGGGCGAGATCGTGTTTTTCGACCGCTCCTGGTACAACCGGGCCGGCGTCGAGCGGGTCATGAATTTCTGCGCGCCCAACGAATATCTCGACTTCATGCGGCAATGTCCCGATCTCGAGCGCATGTTGGTCAATTCAGGCATAAGCCTGTTCAAATACTGGTTCTCGGTCACTCGGGAAGAACAGGTGCGCCGCTTCCGCTCGCGGGAGAACGATCCGCTCAAGCAATGGAAGCTGTCGCCGATCGACCGCGCGTCGATGGATAAGTGGGACGATTACACCGAAGCCAAGGAGGCGATGTTCTTCTTCACCGACACGGCCGACGCGCCCTGGGTGGTGATCAAGTCCGATGACAAAAAACGCGCGCGACTCAACTGCATGCAGCATTTTCTGTCGAGTCTCGACTATCCCAACAAGGACCATCATATTCTCGGCGGTCCCGACCCGCTGATCGTCGGCTCCAGCGCCCACGTGATCGGCCGCGACAAGCACATTGTCGGCAAGTCGCTGGATATGGATAAAAAGCGCAAGCGCGATCGCTGACGAGCCAATAACGTGACAGAACCGCGAATCGGAGGCTATGTCTGAGCGCCGCGCTCTCGTTTCGCGCGGCGCCCTCGCCTTCTCCGGAGCCTGTCATGTCCCTTGCTCGCCGTCCGCTGCTCGCGGGCAACTGGAAAATGAACGGCCTGCGCGCCGATCTTGCGCAAATCGAGCGCATCGCCGACGGGTATGACGAGGCGTTGCGCGAAAAGCTCGATCTGCTGATTTGTCCGCCTCCGACATTGCTGGCGGCGGCCGCCGCCATCGCCGCGGCCGCCCGCCTTTCCCTTGGAGGGCAGGATTGCCACGCGCAATCCTGTGGCGCCCATACCGGCGATATTTCGGCGCGCATGCTGGCGGACGCGGGCGCGAGCTTCGTGATCGTCGGGCACAGCGAGCGGCGCGCCGATCACGGCGAGACTGACGCGCTGGTGCGCGCCAAGACGCTCGCGGCGCTGGAGGCCGGGCTAACGCCCATCGTTTGCGTCGGCGAAACGCGGGCGCAACGCGAGGCCGGAGAGGCGGAGATTGTCGTCGCCGGTCAGATCGCCGGCTCGATCCCCGCGGATATCCCGCCGGAGCAGTTGGTTCTGGCTTACGAGCCCGTCTGGGCCATCGGCACCGGGCTGACGCCGACCGCGCGAGACGTGGGGCAAATGCACGGCTTCGCCCGAAAAAGGCTCGACGCCTTGCTCGGCGACGACAAGGGCGCGGGCGTGCGCATTCTCTATGGCGGCTCGGTGAAGCCGTCGAACGCGCGGGAGTTGATGAGCGTCGATAACGTCGACGGCGCTCTGGTCGGCGGCGCCAGCCTGCTCGCCGCCGATTTTCTCGGCATAGCCTCGGCTTTTCGCTAGCCTTGCCCATGCGCGAGGCGCCCGCTATAAGCGCGGCGCTCCAGCTTTTCCTGAAACTCCAAACAATGGAACGACGCTACAATGGCGATCGAACGCACATTCTCCATTCTCAAGCCCGACGCGACGCGGCGCAACATCACCGGCGCGGTCAACGCGCTGATCGAAAAGGCGGGACTGCGCATCGTCGCGCAAAAGCGCGTGCATTTGACGCGCCAGCAGGCCGAGACTTTCTACGCCGTGCATAAGGACCGCCCGTTCTTCGGCGAACTGGTCGAGCAAATGTGCGCCGCCCCGGTCGTGGTGCAGGTGCTCGAAGGCGACAACGCCATCGCGCGCTACCGCGAGGTCATGGGCGCGACCAACCCGGCCAACGCCGCTCCCGGCACGATCCGCAAGGAACACGCGCTGAACATGGGAGAGAACACGGTGCATGGCTCCGACGCGCCGGAAACCGCCGCGATCGAAATCGCGCAATTCTTCTCCGGCAATGAGATCGTCGGCTAATACGCAATCGCGAATTGAAAAGCCCGGCGCCGATGGCGACCGGGCTTTTTTTAAGGGCGCGTCACGCGATATCGGGAAAATATTTGGCCAGGACGCGGTCGCGATAAGCGACGAGATTGGCTTTCGACGCCGCCGCGTCGCGCACCGGCGACTCCCAGCTCGGCGAGAGCAAGCCCGCGACAAAAGCGAACACCGTCGCGTCGGCGCCGCTGGGGGTCTCGCCAAAAAGATAGGGCTGGTCGCCAAGCAGCGTCGCCAAGGCTTCAACGTCCCTGACGCCAAGCGCGGCCGCCTCCTCTCCGGTGTGGCGGCCGATTCCTTGCAAATAGAGGGATTTCGCGACCTTGCGGCGCACCATCCATTTGATCACGGGGCGCGTCGGCGCTGGCGCGCGGTCGAATATCTTGGCCGGGCCTCGCGCGAAATTCGCGTCGTCGAGCCAGCGCCCGCGCACCAGGATCCAATAAAGATGGTCCTCGCACATTTTTTCCGTCGCCCAGCCGATCGCGCGTTGCTCGGGCGTCAAATGCGCGTCGAAATCGACCCCATGGGCTTTTTCGATGTGCCAGCGGATGAAGGTGGAATCGGCGACGATGGTCCCCTCGTCGTCGATGTAAGGCAGCTTGCCCTTGGGGGCCTTGGGGTAGCCGTTTCGGTTTTCCTCGTATTCCAGCCCCGCGAGCTTAAGCAGCAGCATCGTCTTCGCGACGAAGGGGCTGATGTCCGGCAAGCCGGGGGCGGAGCGAAAACAATAGAGCGTGATCATGGGGCGCTTTCGAAATGGAGGCGAGGTAAAGCAGAATTACCGCGCTCGGCGCCTCTTTCCAAGCGCGCGCCGCGGAATTTCACGCTCCGTCGTGATGGCTTCCAGGCGTCGCGACGAGCATTAATGATTCAGCGTCCGCGACCGATCTAACCGACCAGCCCCGCGACCAAAAAATACAGCCCGACAAGGCCGAGGCCGCCGGCATAGGCCGGCAGATTGCGCTCCAAATTCATGCCATCGACCGCCGACTGGATTCTCTCCTGCGTCGCGAAGAGCAGAAAGAGCCCAGAGAACAGGATCGCCCAGCCCATCAACGTCACCGCCACGGGCAGCGCGCCGCCACTCCATTCGTCATGTCCGATCGCCATCGCGAACCCGATGACCACGCGCATCGCGCCGGACACCATGACAAAACCGGGATCGGCGATCATGCGTCGCGCGGTTTCGGCGATCGCCGGGCCCTTCGACGCCATCATCGCCGCCATCACCAAAAACACGGCGCCAAGCAGCTTGGCTAGATAGAGCGTGAGCGGCGACATGAGCGGCCTCCTTCAATAGGCCGCCCCAACGCGGCTACACCGCCGCCGAATGGCGCGCGGCGCCGCTCTCCAGATAGGCATCGAAGGCCGCCGCCGCCAGACGAACAAATGGCCGCCCCGCCAACGTCATCGCGACGCGCCGTCCCGAGACCTCGGCGAGACCCTGCGCGGCCAGCGCTTCGAGGCCGGGCGCCGCGTCGTCGAACGCGTCCGGCGCGAAACCACGCGCCCGCGCTTCCTCGCCATAATCCACGGAAAAATCGCACATCAGCCGCTCGATCACCGCGCCGCGCGCGATGTCCTCCGGCGTGAAGGCGAGGCCGCGCGTCGTGGCGAAACTTCCCGCTTCAATGGCTCGGCGCCAACCGGCGTTATCGGCGGCGTTGCCGACATAGCCTTGCGGCAGCCGTCCGATCGAGGAGACGCCGAAGGGCAGCAACGCGTCGGCGGCGTCGGTGGTGTAGCCCTGGAAATTGCGGCGCATCCACCCTTCCCGCGCGGCGCGGGTCAGCGGATCATCAGGCAAGGCGAAATGGTCGAGGCCGATCGCCACATAGCCCCCCGCCTCCAGCGTCTGGCGCGCGACCTCGGCCTGGGCGAGGCGCTCGGCGGCGCCGGCCAGCGTCGCCGCGTCGATCAGCTTTTGATGGGACTTGAACCAGGGCACGTGCGCGTAGCCGAACACCGCGAGCCGCGCCGGCGCCAGCCCCGCCGCCAGCGAAGCCGTGCGCGCGACATCCTCGCGCGTCTGATGAGGCAGGCCGTACATCAGATCGAAGTTCAGCGCCCCGACGCCGGCCCGGCGCAGGAGTTCCGCCGCGCGCGCAACCGTCTCGTAAGGCTGGACTCGCCCGGCCGCCTCTTGCACATGCGGATTGAAGTCCTGCACGCCGAGACTGGCGCGGTTGACGCCCGCGCGCGCCAGCGCGTCGACCAGCGGCTCGTCCAGCAAACGCGGGTCGAGTTCGATCGCGTGCTCCGTATCGACGCCGACATCGAAATGCCGCGCGACGCTCTCGCTGATTTCCAGAAACCGCGCTGGCCCCAACATCCCCGGCGTGCCGCCGCCCCAGTGGATGCTCACGACGCGACGCGCCTTTGTCGCGCCGGCGACGAGTTCGATCTCGCGCAGCAGCGTTTCCTTATAGACGGTCAGCGGCGCGTCCTGCCGCAGCGCCTTGGTGTGACAGCCGCAATAGGCGCAAATCTCCGCGCAGAACGGCACATGGAAATAAAGCGACAGCGTCGCCGCGTCGGACAATTCGCCGAGCCAGCGCCGCGTCTGCTCGGGGCCAACGGCGGCGGAAAAATGCGGCGCGGTCGGATAGCTCGTGTAGCGGGGCGCGGCGCGCTCGGCGAGCGCCAGTGAAGCGGAATTCATGCGGGTTATCCGTCGTCGACGCTCCCGAGGAAGCGAGCCTGAAGCATTTCCATTTGACTTTAGACGACAAGTTTCCGCGCGCAATACGCCCCGCCCCCACGCGTCCTTTTGTCGCGAAATTAAGCGCCGACAAGACGCGCCCCAGAACGCCGGCGCTAAAGCTCTGATTCTTTCTCTTGGCCGCCGCGCCCGAACAGGGCACAATGCCTTTCCGATTCAGTTGCATTCGCGGAGACAACTCTCGATGGCGGTCACTCCTCCTTCGGCGCAGGGCGGCGCCTTCCTGGCGTACGCAAATATATGGCGCGGCCTTGGAATCGCCGCGGCGCTCATCGCTTGCGCGAGCGCGACGGCGGCGGAGACGCGGACCAGCGAGGTCGTCGGCCGTTACGCGATATTACGGGCTTTGGACAAGGACACCGGTTGCATGCTGACGCTGGAGGCGCGGCCCGCCGAAGGCGGATTCAAGGCCCAACTCGCTCCCGCGTGCCGCGATAATGGGGTGGTCATCTTCGACCCCATCGGCTGGACTCTGGAGCATGGCCGCCTCGCGCTGACCGCCCGCAAGGGCCACAAGACCTTTTTCGACCGGCAGTCGGACGGCGTCTGGCGCCGCGACAGTAAGGAAGGCAAGCCGCTAAGCCTTCGCCGACTCTGATAAAAAAGGCCTCCCGGAGGGAGTCCGGGAGGCCAAGACCCGTCGCCACGCGGGCGGGGAGGGAAGATGGGCGACGGGCATCGCTTGGCGCCGAAAAGTGTTTCGGCGCCGATTCACTCGCGAACGCGGACCCGGCGATAGCCGATGACATGACTCCAGCCATCGACCGCGGGTCGGCGCCCGAAATAGCAAGCCGGGGCGGGTTCGCCATGGGCGCCGCGACCCCCGGGGTATCCTGATAGAGGCGGCGCGACGGCGACCCCTTTGACGAAACCGGAAGACATCACGCGCTCCAGACTAAATTCTCGGCCGCCGCGGCCCCGTCGCCGCCCTTTCGAGCGAAGACAACGTAAACCTAGTCGAATGGATATGAACGCCGCCTGTCTCGCGCGTTCATCTTTCAGACAGCAAGGCGTCGCTAAATTGGTTGCGGGGCGAAGCGGGTTCAACTGGAGGATACAGGTGCCCGAGAACCAAGTGGTCCGGATTCTCATCGCGGAAGACCAGCCGATGATCCGTAAAGCGCTGACGACGCTGCTCGAGATGGAGTCGGATCTCGCCGTCGTGGCTGCGGTGGGCGACGGCGCCGAGGCCATTCGCGCCGCGCGCGCCTATGGCCCCGATGTCGTGGTGATGGACATCAAGATGCCGCGCGTCGACGGCATCGCGGCGACACGGGCTATTTTAAGCGACAACCCGAAAATCCACGTCATCATGCTCACGACCTTCGAAAGCGACGATCTCGTGTTCGAGGCCATATTGGCGGGCGCACAGGCTTATTTGCTCAAGGACGCCGAGGAAGGGGAAATCCTGGAGTCGATCCGAGCCGCCGCCCGCGGCGAACCGCGCCTGTCGCCGCGCATCGCCGAAAAAATCATCGGCGAATTCCGCCGCGTCAAAGCGCCGGAGCGCGTTGGAGAGGCGCTGGAAGAGGAGTTGCTCACCGACCGCGAAAGGGCGGTTTTGGCCGAGGTCGCCTCGGGCAAGGGCAATCGCGAGATCGCGCGCGACCTGAAGCTCGCCGAAGGCACGGTCAAGAATCACGTCAGCGCCATTCTCGCCAAACTGCATTTGCGCAGCCGGACCGAACTCGCGGTCAAGGCGCTATCGGGACGCTCCTGATCGCAAGATCGTGGGCCGATCCGGCCCGCCAGAACCAGGGGCCTCAGGCCGGCGCGAGCAACAGGCTGGTCTCGCTTTTCGCGATCCCGTCGATCGATCTGATGGCGGAGAGCACGCGGTCGAATTCCACGAGATTTTCGACCTCGATCTCCGCGATCAAATCGAACGCGCCGTTGGTGCTGTGAAGCGCGTGGATTTGGGGCAATCCCCGCAGTGACTTCGCCACGCGCCCCGTGGTCATTCCCGACACCTCGATCATCGCGATCGCCCGGATCCGCTTCTCGGCCGGACTGTTCCCGACCCGCACGGTGAAGCCGAGGATGACCTCCGCCGCGATCAATCGGTCCAGGCGATTCTGAATGGTGCCCCGCGAAACGCCCAGGGCCTTCGCGAGTTCGGACAAGGATGCGCGCCCGTCGACCCGCAGCGCCGCGATCAGGCGATGATCCAGATCATCCATGGGGAAGCCTCTATCAAAACGCTTATCTACTCTGCGCTATATCGCAAATATATGTCTAGAATTATATATTTTTGGCATATCCGCTGACAAGTTGGCGCGCTATTTTTCTGGTGGAAACGTAAAGCCAGAGAGTGACGCATGATTCGCTTTTTGAGCGCCCGCGCCGTCGGAGAGATCGTCAATCGGACCGGTCAACGCCGATTCTGGCTCCGGCTCATCGATTATCTGGAAGAGGATTTCCGCCGCTGGGAGTCCTTCGAGAAAACGCCCCGCCTCGCCAGCCACTCGAAGGATGGCGTCATCGAACTCATGCCAACGAGCGACGGCGAAACCTACTGCTTCAAATTCGTGAACGGCCATCCAAGGAACACATCTTGGGGGCTGCCAACGGTGACGGCGTTCGGCGTTCTCGCCGATGTCGCGACCGGCTACCCTCGCCTTCTCGCCGACATGACGCTCGCCACGGCGCTCAGAACCGCGGCCGTCTCGGCGCTCGCGGCCCGATGTCTCGCGCGACCCGAAAGCGCGGTCATGGCGCTGATCGGGCTTGGAGCGCAGTCGGAATTTCAGGCCTGCGCCTTCCAGGCGGCGCTCGGCGTCCACCGATTGCGGGTCCACGATCCCGACGGCGCGGCCGCCAATAAATTCGAGCGGAACATGGCGGCTTCCGGCCTTTCCATCGTTCGCTGCGCGAGCGCGCAGGACGCGGTCATCGGAGCCGACATCGTGACCACGATCACCGCCGATAAACGAAAAGCGACGATTCTCTCCGACAATATGGTCGGCGCCGGAATGCATCTGAACGCCGTCGGAGGCGATTGTCCCGGCAAGACCGAACTCGCGCGGGACATCCTGTTGCGCTCGGAGATTTTCGTCGAATACGCGCCGCAAACGCGCGTGGAGGGGGAGATCCAGCAGTTGCGCCCCGACCATCCCGTCACGGAGCTGTGGGAAGTGGTCGCCGGCCGCAAGCCCGGCCGCGTCTCCGCTCGAGCCGTCACGATCTTCGACGCGGTGGGATTCGCGATCGAGGACTTCTCCGTGCTGCGTCTGCTGCGCGACCTCGCCGACGAAGAGGGGATCGACGATGAAATCGATCTGATCGCGCGGCCAGACGACCCCAAAAATCTGTTCGCGCTGTTGCGGCCGGCAAGCGACCGTCGAAGCCTGGAGCGCGCGTCGTCATGACCGCGCGCGCTGGAGAGGAGGAAGCCGTGACGCTGGCGCCGATCGCGAAGGCTCCCGAACGACGCGAGGCGACGCCGGGGCAATCGGCGCGAACGCCGGCGAGTCGAGAGCGCCTGCTCATGTGCGCTCCCGCGCATTATGGGGTCGCCTACGCGATCAATCCCTGGATGGAGCACCAGATCGGCAAGGCCGATAATGCCCGAGCGGCTCGGCAGTGGAACAATCTCGCCCATCAACTCGCGAGCGAGGCTGAACTCTCCTTCGTGGCGCCATCGCCAAGCCTGCCCGACATGGTCTTCACGGCCAACGCCGGCCTCGCCATCGCCGGGACGGTCGTCGTCAGCCATTTCGCCAAGAGGGAAAGGCGACCGGAAGAGCGGCTGTTTCGCGACTGGTTCGAGCGCGCGGGCTTCGAAATCGCGCCCTGGCCCGAGGGCGTCGCGTTCGAGGGCGCCGGCGACGCCCTGGTGGACCGCTCGCGATCGTTGATTTGGTGCGGACACGGGTGGCGGTCGAGCCCGAGCGCTGGAAAGCTTCTCGAACGCCTATTCGCGCGGCGCGTCGTGAGCCTACGACTTGTCGATCCGCGCTTCTATCATCTCGATACATGCTTTTGCCCGCTGGCCGACGGTTGGCTGCTCTATTATCCGCCCGCCTTCGACGCCGCCTCGCGCCAAGCGATCGTGGAACTCGTCCCGGCGGAAAAACGCATCGAGGTCGACGAGAGCGACGCCCGGCGTTTCGCCTGCAACGCGGTCGAAGCCAGCGGACGCGTCTTCATGAACGACGCCTCGCCGGCCTTGCGGCGCCGTTTGCGCGACGCCGGTTTCGACCCCGTTCGGACCGACCTCTCCGAATTCATTAGGGCGGGCGGCGCGGCCAAATGCCTGACTTTGAGGCTATGGGAGCCGTAGCGACCGGGAGCGGCGCGTCTCGCCCCCGCCCCATCGTCGGGCCGGCGCCTGACAATCAACGAATAGACCCTTATATTAGTCGACCAGGATCCAGAGCTCTTAACTTTCGGCGGCCTCGCCGAGGAAAGACGGATATGTCGACGCAAATTTCGTCCACGATCGCTCTCACGCCCGGCGCCGCGGCCACTCCCGCGCCAAGCGCGACCGGAGCGACTAACTTCAAGCTCGACAATGGCATGGAGATCGTGGTCATTCCCGACCATCGCACGCCCGTCGTGACCCATATGGTCTGGTATAAGAACGGCTCGGCCGACGATCCGCTCGGCAAGTCGGGCATCGCGCATTTTCTCGAACATCTGATGTTCAAGGGAACGAAGGAGCATCCCCAGGGCGCCTTCTCCAATCTCGTCGCCGAGCTCGGCGGGCAGGAAAACGCCTTCACCGGCTACGACTACACGGCCTATTTTCAGCGCGTCGGCAAGGAGCATCTCGCCACCTTGATGCGCTTCGAGGCGGACCGCATGACCAATCTGCTGCTCAGCGATGAAGTCGTCGGCCCGGAGCGCGAGGTGGTGCTGGAAGAGCGCCGCATGCGCGTCGACAACGACCCCGGCGCCCAGCTCGACGAGACGCTCCAGGCGGCGCTTTTCGCCCATCACCCCTATGGCACGCCGATCATCGGCTGGAACCACGAGATCGAGGAACTCTCGCGCGAGGACGCGCTCGCCTATTACACGCGCTTCTATACGCCGGAGAACGCCATACTGGTCGTCGCCGGCGATGTCGACGACGCGACCGTGAAGGCTCTCGCGCAAGAGACCTACGGCCATATTCCGGCCCGCGCGGAGGCGCCGAAGCGCCGTCGCCCGCAAGAGCCGCCGCCGCGCGCCGAACGGCTGGTCACGCTCAGCGACGAAAAGGTCGAACAGCCCGCGCATGAGCGTATTTTCATCGTGCCGTCATACACCACGGCGGCTCCGGGCGAGGCCGAGGCGCTTGACGTTCTCGCGCATATTCTCGGCGGCGGCCCCGCCAGCGTGCTTTACGAAACCCTCGTCGACGAAGAAAAGGCGGCGGTTTCCGTCGGCGCCTATTACATGGGAACGGCGCTCGACGACACGCGCTTCTATATATTCGCCACGCCGGCGGAGCACATAGAGCTTAGGGATCTCGACGTAGCGCTCGACCGCGTGCTGGACAAATTCCTCGCGACGCCGCTGAGCGAAGAGGGCTTGCGGCGCGCCAAGACGCGGATGATCGCCGACGCGGTCTATGCCCGCGACAGCCAGGTCTCGCTGGCCCGCTGGTATGGCGAAGCGCTGGCGACGGGCCTCGGCGTCGCCGACGTGGCCGAATGGCCGGACCGCATCGACGCGGTCTCCGGCGCGGCCGTCGTGGAGGCCGCGCGCAAATGGCTCGACAAAAAACGCTCCGTGACCGGCTTTCTGCTGCCCAAGGAAGTCGTGGAAGCCTGAGCCCGTCAATTCCCCTTGCCGCCCTTGTCTTTGCCGCTCCTGGCCGATTGGAATTCATGAATGACCGCTCATAACGCCCTAGCCACGCCCAAATCCCGCGCCGAAAACGTTCAACGCGTCGTTACGCCCGGCGGCATCGAGGCTTGGCTGGTCGAGAGCTACGCCGTGCCATTGGTGGCGCTCGAATTTTCGGCGCGCGGCGGGGCGGCGCAAGATCCGGCCGGCAAGGACGGGCTCGCGACGCTGCTCGCCAACCTGCTCGACGAGGGGGCCGGCCCGCATGATTCGCGCGCCTTTCACCGGGTCGTGGAGGATCTCGCGATCCATATCGGTTTTGGCGTCGACCGCGACTCGCTGTCGGGCCATCTTCAGAGCCTGTCGCGCAACATCGACGAGGCCTTCGCTTTGTTCAGGCTTGCGTTGAACGACGCGCGTTTCGACGGCGACGCCATCGAGCGCGTGCGCGGACAGCTCGCCGCCGGCATCAAGCGCGACGCCAACGACCCCGACGCGATGGCCGCCAAGGCGTTTCGCGAGACGGCGTTTCCCGGGCATCCTTATAGCCGCCCGACGCGCGGCGAACTCGATACGCTGGAGCGCCTGACGCGGGCCGATCTGGAGACGATGCGCGGCAAGCTGTTCGCGCGCGACGCTCTGAAGATCGCGGTGGTCGGCGCCATCGACGCCGCGACTCTGTCCGCGAGGCTCGACGAGGCTTTTGGCGGATGGTCCCAGCGCGGCGATCTCGCGCCCGTGAGCGACATAACGGTTCACGACATTGGCGCGCGCAAAATCGTCGATCTCGACGTGCCGCAATCGACAATGCGCTTTGGCCGCCCGGGGATCGTCAAGAAAGACCCCGACTATTTCGCGGCGGTGGTCGTCAATCACATTCTCGGCGGCGGCGTCTTCACCGCGCGTCTGTTCAACGAAGTGCGCGAGAAGCGCGGTCTGGCCTATTCAGTCTATTCACAGCTGCACGAATTCGATCATTGTCCGATGCTGATGGGCGGCGCGGCGACGAAGAACGAACGCGCGGGAGAGACGCTCGACGTGATCGAGGAGCAATGCCGGCTGCTCTCGAACGAAGGCCCGTCCGCAGACGAGCTGGACAAGGCCAAGAAATTCCTGACCGGCTCATATGCGCTGCGTTTCGACACCTCGACCAAGATCGCGAGCCAGCTCGTCAACATCCAGCTTGACGGACTGGAGCCCTCCTATCTCGACGAGCGCAACGCGAAGATCGACGCGGTGACGCTGGACGACGCGCGCCGCGTCGCGTCGCGGCTGCTGGGAGACGGCAAGGTTTTAGTGGCCGTGGCCGGTCGGCCGCGGGGGATTTCGTAGCGCGGCCTACTCCCCCGCCGCAGCGCCGCGCGGTGGAGGGAGGATAACGAGCTGCGTGTCCCGCGACAGCGATTGGCGACGGTCGATGATTGCCCGGCGCGTCTCGTCCAGCGCCAGTGTCACGAGATGCAGGCTCGGCGCCTCCACGCCGCGCATTTGGCGGTCGCCCAGAACGCCCATCAACACTTCGTCGACCTCCTGCTCAAATCGATCGAGGTCGGCGTGGCTCGTCGCGGCGCGCGCTCCGTGGAGAATCTCCAGCAGTTTTTCGGTCAACTGCTCGGTTCGATGATGCGGGTCGGGGTTCAGTCGGCTGGCGAGGGCGGCGGCGCCCGAGCCGACCAGCGATAGCAACATCGCTCCGATATAAAACAGGTCGCTGTAACGCTCGAAGAAGCCGCGTTCCGTCCCGTCGAGATAGTCGGCGGCGCCTTGATGCACCGGGATCGCCCCGCCCTTGTCCGTGGACGGAGCTTCGATCAAATTGGCGAGCGGCGCCGCCAGCGCTATCGCGCCGCGATGCGAAAAAAACAACCGCGTCACCTCCGCCGCCACGTCGTCTCGCAGCGTATTGCGCGCCATCAGCAAAACGTTAACGCTCAAGCTGTCGAACGCGGCGGCGGGTCGGGGGGGATCGCCGCCAAAGGCGCCCTGCACGATCTCCATCGGCTCCAGCGCGGGGAAGCGCTTGGAGATCGCCTTGGCTTCCGAGATGGGGACGAAGACCAGCGGCTTTTTCGAAACGGCCGCCATCGCCGCGACAATGTCGTGATCCATGCCGCTTTGCGGGGCGGGCGCGGCGAAAATCGCGTCGACCTTGCTCGCCTCGACGGCGGCGCGCACGTCGCCCGGCGCGAGAGGCGCGAACGTGACGGCGCTTGGCGCGATGTCATATTGCGCCAATATGTCTTCGAGCAGCCGCGTGTTCGGGTCCACGGTCCCGAGCTCATGCACGACGCCAACCCTCTTGCCGCGCAAATCAGGAATGTGGCGCAGCTTCGAGCCGCCGGGCGCGATCAGTAAAACCGAGTTCCGATGCAGGATCGCCAGGGTCTGCGCGCTCGCCGTCAGCGCGATGTCCCCACGCACGACCGCGAGATCCGCCTTGCCCTGATCGAGCAACGCCGCGCCGGCGGCCGAATCCTCGACCGGGACCAAGTGCAGACGAATTTCATTGTGTTCGTGGGCGAATATATGCGCGGCCGCCGTCATCACGCGAAGGTCTTCGGCGAGCCGCGGCACGGCGACTTCGAGCACCGTGGGACGATTGTAGAAATAAAGCGCCGCCGCCGCTCCGCCGAGAGCGACAAGAACTGACGCCACCACCGCGAGAATAGTTTTCCGCATCACGTAGCCTGAGGTTATCCCCGCCCTTTATATAGATAGTGCGGGAAAATCGCGGCGACGTCATGGCGAAGGCGCGTAAGCGCTCCTTCCTGGGCTTATTTCTTTTCCCCGCGCGCCGCGCGCTTGGCGAGGGTCCGCAGCCGCAGCGCGTTCAGCTTGATGAAGCCTTCGGCGTCGCGGTGGTCGTAGGCGACCGCGCCTTCCTCGAAGGTCACGAGCTCTTGATCGTAGAGCGAATAAGGGCTCTCGCGCCCGACCAGCGTCGCGCTGCCCTTGTAGAGCTTGAGGCGCACGCGCCCGGTGACGAACTCCTGGCTCTTGTCGATCAACACCTGCAGCATCTCCCGCTCCGGCGCGAACCAGAAGCCGTTGTAAATCAGCTCGGCGTAGCGCGGCATCAGTTCGTCCTTCAGATGCGCGGCGCCGCGATCGAGCGTCAGGCTCTCGATCCCGCGATGCGCGACGAGCAGAATCGCGCCGCCGGGCGTCTCGTACATGCCGCGCGACTTCATGCCGACGAAACGGTTTTCGACCAGATCAAGCCGGCCAATGCCGTGCATGCGGCCAAGCTCGTTGAGCTTCGTCAGCAGCATGGCGGGCGAAAGCTTCTCGCCATCAATGGCCGTCGCGTCGCCGCGTTCGAAATCGACGGTGACATATTGCGGCTGATCGGGCGCCTTCTCGGGGTCGTTGGTGCGCGAATAGACGTATTCCGGCACTTCGTTCGCCGGGTCTTCCAGCACCTTGCCCTCCGACGAGACGTGCAGGAGATTGGCGTCGGTGGAGAAAGGCGCGTCGCCGCGCTTGTCCTTTTGAATCGGGATTTGATTCTTCTCGGCGAACTCGATCAGCGCGGCGCGGGAGGTCAAATCCCATTCGCGCCAGGGCGCGATCACCGTCATGTCCGGCTCCAGCGCGTAATAGCCGAGTTCGAAGCGAACCTGATCATTGCCCTTGCCCGTGGCGCCGTGACAGACCGCGTCCGCACCCATTTTACGGGCGATTTCGATCTGCTTCTTCGCGATCAAGGGTCGGGCGATCGAGGTGCCCAGCAAATAGAGCCCCTCATATTGGGCGTTGGCGCGAAACATCGGAAACACGTATTCGCGCACGAACTCCTCGCGCAGATCCTCGATAAATATGTTTTCCGGCTTCACGCCAAGCAGTTCGGCCTTCGCGCGCGCGGGCGCGAGTTCCTCGCCCTGGCCGAGGTCGGCGGTGAAGGTGATGACTTCCGCGCCATAGGCTGTCTGCAGCCACTTCAAAATGATCGACGTGTCGAGTCCTCCCGAATAGGCGAGGACGACGCGTTTAATTTCCTTTTTATGGCGGGTCATGAGCGGCTCTGGCTTAAGGGGCGTTGAATTCGGCGCGACTATAGTGCGCGAGAGCGCGAGCGCAAGCCGACGGAAGACGCCCGCGCGCCCACCTACTGGAACTCGACGAAGACCCTTGGCCGAATCAGCGCCTTTACGCCACGGCCGCGAGGCGCGACGGCAAGGATGGGGCCTCTTGTCGCAGAAACGCCAGCAGCGCCTTCTCCGCCGAGGTGAGTTCCCCCGCGCGCGAAAGATGCGTCATGAGCCATTCCGTCTCCGTCGCGTCGATCTCGCTCGCCCTCGCCATATCGCGCGCGTCGGCGGCGTTCTCCTCGCGCAGCCTTTCGTCGTCTGCCTGATCGACCGTTCTGAGACGCAAATCCCCGACGTCCCCGCCGAACGCCTGAGCGAGAAATTCGGAAAAATTGGCGGGCTTCTCGTCCAGCCACTTTTCTTTCTCGATCTCGTCCGCTCGGCTCGGGGTCCAGCGGAAGGCGATTCCCATCAAATAATTGCCAATCGCCTTGGCGAAAAAGCCGTCGAATTCTGGGACGTTGGCCGCGTTTTTCGTCGCGTGGGCGATACGAAACAACGCCTCCGCGTCCGAGCGCGTGACATACAGCGAACTTCCGTCGACGGGGGCGAATATCACCGTGCGCAGCGCCTGAATGTCTTCCGCGGCGACTTTGCCCGCGGGATGGCCCTCGCGCCCCTCGACAATCGCCTTTTCGATTTCAGCGACGCAAAAGTCGGCGAATGACTCGGGGACGCTGACCGCGAGGCGGATCACCTCGGTCAGCATCTGGATTTCGGGGCCATAGGCGAGTTTGCTCGCGCCGATTTCGGAAATCAGCCAGTCGGCGGCGCTCTGGTCGACGTATTTTGGCGGATGGGATTGATTGACGAGCAGATCGACCGCCACGTCGGCCAACAGCCCGGCGTATTCCGCGGAGGAATCGCCGCTTCCGCGCAGAAGCTTCGACAAATCGGAGCGCGTCACCGCCGGCTTGGCATAAATCTCCCGTCGCAACGCCTGAACCGACACGGAATCGCGCGCTTGAACCAAGGCATTGTCCATATGAAGACTCCCAATCGTCAGGCTAGACGCCTGGGCGGGCAGTTTCCCGGCGAATCGTGCATTTTCAATGAATGGACGCGGACGCGTCGCGGCGCGAACGCGCGGGCCGACCGCTAAACGCGGAAACTCCCTTAAATTTCAATAACATTCGACAAGACATCTCCACCTTGACTTCGCCGCGGCCCGACAATATGTTGCGCGCGCGTTAGTTCGACCCGCCGCGAGGATCGCGGTCGCTCCCGTCGGTTCCCTCGCCTCTCCGAGACCCAACGAAGAGACCCAACGAAACCAGTCGCCGCTCTTTCGACCGGCTGCGCGGCCGTGGCGGAGCCTTTTATGAGCGATCAAGAGCCGGACAAGGACGAGGCGGCCTTGCAGGCGCGCCTCGCGAAGCTTAACGCCGCGCTGCGGGCGCATGACGAACGGGCGGCGGCGCGAACGCCGACCGGCGAGGCGGCGAAGGGAAATGCTTTCGGACGGGCGATGAGCGCCGGGCTCAACGTCTTTTCCGAATTCGTGGCGGCGATCATCGTCGGCGCGTTCATCGGTTGGCGGGCCGACACCTGGCTCGGCACGAAGCCTTGGCTGCTGGTGCTGTTCCTTGGACTTGGAACGGCGGCGGGATTTTGGAACATTTATCGTATTGCGGCGCGCAAGGCGTCGCCTTATGAGGAAGGCAAGACGCCGCCCGACGGCGATACATAGAAAACTGGCGCCGGAAGGCCGGCGCCGCGAGCGACAAAGGGCCGGGCGCGCGCCGTCCGGAAGAGGCGATGAATCCTGAAACAGCGGCGAAGCCAAATCCGATCGAGCAGTTCGAGCTTGTGCGCTTCTGGGAGCACGAAATCAACGGCATCGAAGTTTCCTTCACCAATGCGTCGCTTTATATGTTGATCGCGGCGTTCGGCGTCGTGCTGTTGATGGTCTTCGCGACCTCGCGCAAGGCGCTGACGCCGGGCCGCGGCCAGGCCGCCGCCGAGATGCTCTACGAGTTCGTGGCCGGCATGGTGCGACAGATCGCCGGCGAAGAGGGGATGCGATTCTTTCCCTTCGTGTTCAGCCTGTTCGCCTTCGTGCTGATCGCCAATCTGATCGGTCTCTTCCCCTACACCTTCTCGGTGACGAGCCAGATCATCGTGACCTTCGGTTTTGCCGTTTTTGTCATGACGATTGTCGTCGCCTACGGCTTTTATCGCAACGGCCTTGGTTTCCTAAGGCTGTTCGTGCCGCACGGCGTGCCGACGCCGGTGCTGGTGGTGCTGGTTCCGATCGAGATCATATCCTTCCTTTCGCGTCCGATTTCGCTGTCGGTGCGTCTTTTCGCCAATATGCTGGCGGGCCACATCACGCTCGCTGTGTTTGGCGGCTTCGTCGCATTGTTGCTGGGCGCGGGCGCCTGGGCGATACTCGCCCCCGTTCCGCTGCTCGCGATCACCGCGCTCTACGCTCTCGAATTGCTGGTCGCCTGCCTGCAGGCGTTCGTCTTTTCGGTTCTCACTTGCGTCTATCTGAACGACGCAATTCACCCGGGCCACTGATAATTCATCAACAACAAATGGTCGCCCACAATCCTAGCAGGAGATTACAATGGCTTCCGAAATGCAACTCGTGGGCGCCGGCCTCGCGGCTATCGGCACTGGCGCCGCCGCGATCGGCGTTGGTATTATTTTCGGCAATTTCGTTAATGGCGCGCTGCGTAACCCGTCGGCCGCCGCCGGCCAGTTCACCAACGCCATTATCGGCGCGGCGCTCGCCGAAGGCCTTGGCATCTTCGCGTTTCTGATCGCGATCCTGCTCTATCTGAAGTGAGTTTCGCGTCCGGCCCGGCTCTGCCCTGGCCGGACGCTCCCCCCATCGAGAACCCGGGCGCCGTCGGGTTTACGCCCGAAGTTGGCCGCTAAAATAATCTGGAGCCGTCATGGCGATCATATCTTCCGCCTACGCCGCGCAGGAAGCGTCGCAAGAAACCACTTCCGGCGAGGGCGAATCGGCCGGATCGCTGGCGCACGGCGGCGCGCATGAGCAAGGGTTTCCGCCGTTCCAAACGTCGAATTTCGCGCCGCAACTGGTTTGGCTCGTGTTGATTTTCGGCGTGCTGTATTTGCTGATGTCGCGCCTCGCCTTGCCGCGCGTCGCCAAGATCTTGAGCACCCGCGAAACGACGATCGGCTCCGATCTCGACGCCGCGCGCGAGCTTCAAACGAAAGCGCAGGCCGCCGACGCGCGGAACAACAACACTCTGCGGACCAAGAAGGACGAGGCGCAAGCCATCGGTCGCGACGCGCAAGAAAAGACCGCGGCGGAAGTGGGCGCGCTGCGTTCAGCCGCCGAAAAGAAATTCGGCGAACAGATCGCCGCCGCCGAAGCGCGCATCGCCGCCGAAAAGGCCCAGGCGCTGACTCATGTCGAAAGCATCGCGACCGAGGCCGCCGCGTCGATCGTCGCCAAGCTGACCGGAGCGCAAGTCGACGCCGCGACGCTGACCGCCGCGTATCGCAACGCGCATTGAGGGGAAGAAGACCATGCATTTTGAGGCCGAAGTCTTCGTCGCCGTCGGTTTCGCGCTTTTTCTGGGCGTGCTGCTCAAGGTAGGAGCCCACAGCAAGCTTTTTGGCGCGCTCGACGCGCGCATCGATCGCGTCAAGGACGAACTCGCCCAGGCGCAAAAGCTGCGCGCCGAGGCCGAGGCCTTGTTCGCCTCCTTCGAGAAGAAGCGCGTCGACGCCGAGGCGGAAGCCGCCGCCATCGTGGCGCAAGCTAAGTCCGAGGCGGAAATGATCGCCGCCGAGGCCCGCAAGCGACTCGACGAATATGTTGCTCGCGGCGACAAGCAAATCATGGACAAGATCGCTCTGGCCGAGGCGCAGGCCGTCGCCGAGGTGCGCGCCGCCGCCGCCGACGCGGCGACCAAGGTGGCCGAAAGCGTGCTGAGAGGCGGCGTGTCGGGCGGCAAGGATTTCGTCGCCGAGGGTATCCGGCAACTGGGCGCTCTAGCACACTAGATGTTTGTCACGGCCGCGTTCGAGGATCTTGCGTCTTCGAACGCGGAGTCTCACTCGCCGCCTTCGCGCGGCTTGTGACGTTTTTTCTCGGGCTTGGGCGCCGCCGCGGCGGCGGCTTGGGTGAAGCCCACGACGACTTCGTAATCCTCGGCCGCCTTCTGGCTAATAAACGGCGCTTCGATCGATTCGACCAGCAGGCTGAAATCCGCGCGCGCCGCGCCCGAGGGAATGGTCGCTCCAACGCGATAGTCTTTCGCTCCGAACAATTGTTCGTCGCGCTTGCGACGAAGAGCGACACGCACATTCCCGAAATAGGCGCCGGGCTGCCCGACCGGGCCAAGCACGGCGGAGCCCATGATTCCTACCTTGACCGAGATATCGCTCCCCACCAGGGCGCATTCGCGAGCCATGCGGGTGATCGCGACCTGGTAGCGCACGTTCGAGGCGTCGGCGGCGGGCGGCTCGCGAAACTCGGCGCTGCCGCCGTCAACGACGATTTCAGGACATTCGGCGAGCGTTGGAGGGGGCTTCGCTGCGTCGTTGGGGCCGCGACCGAGGCCAAACATCTGCAACACGCGGTTAGTCGTCGACCCGCCGTCATCCGCCAAGGCCTCGGGCGCGCCGGGAAGCAACGCGCCGACAATCATCGCGATTGACCCGGCGCGACGTTGCGCGACGGCGCCAAAAAATCGCCGAAGCCGCGGCTCGCGCATTTCCAGGTCGCCGCGGGAAAAGTCGCCGCGGGAGAATGGGGTTTCGCGGTTAATCATGGCAGTTTCGCGTAGCCTTCCTTGAAACCTTCCAAAGCCAACGGTAAGCCTATTCCTTCATCCGGCGTCTGATGGATGACGAAAGTCGCGGTTTTTCCTGTTTTTAGCTTATCGACCAGTTTGTCGTCCATCACAACCTCGGCGATGCAACCGGTTGGCAGACATTTAACAAAACCCGTTTTGCCAACGTTGTCCTGGTCGATATGCAGACTCAGTCCGCTCGGCAGGAGCACGCCCAACGGCGCGATCACTCGCAGCAGGCGGCTTTTTCCGTCAGAGGTCTTCAGCACGATAACGACCAGATTGACGTTAGCCTTGTCTTCGGCGGTGACGCTCTGGATCAGCGCGCATTGCTCGGCGCTCGCCCCGGCGGGCGTATCGCACCGTATTTCCCAATCTCCAAACTTGGATTTGACCACGCCTTGGGCCCTGGCGGCGTTCTCCGGAATGAGAGTCGAACCGGGGAGAACCGGCAAAACGGAAAATGCAATAAATACCGAGAGAAAGACCGCGACTCGTTGTCGCGACGGAATTTTCGATATTGCGCCGCGAAAAGGCGTCATCGGACCTCCAGAAGCAATTCCCCGCGCCGGGGCCGCCGCGCCGCCGTCCGCGCCGAGCGGACGTCGCGCCGAAGCGCGCTCGGCCCTAGCGCTAGATTGGGTAGCAAATAGTCTTGCCCTGTCAAGCCGCATCTTGGATGCGCCGCTTTTTCACCCCGCCGCGATTGGCGCGCCATTTTGGGGGTGCGGCTTTTTGGACGCAAAAATATGGCGTCGCAGCAATTGCGCCGACCGTCGGTTTGTGATTGAAACGGCTCATTATCGAACAGCCACGCGGAGCCACGGCGCGGCGAGCTCGATTCTTGCATCAGCGCCCAAGCGTGGGGAGCGACGCTCCATGCCACTAAACGACTGACGAAAGGTTCGAAAGGCGACCTTAATGCACAACCGCGATCGAAATTTTCTCCGTCATGCCGGCCTCGCGGCCGCGGCCTTTCTTCCGGTAATTCTGTACGGTGGACTCGCCTCCGCGCAAGTCGAGGGACAGCCCGCGCCGGGAGGCATCGGACTTCCGAACATGGTGACGCCGGTCGGACATGAGACGCAGGCGTTGTATAACACCGTCCTCATGCCCGTGATCAGCTTAATCGCGCTGTTCGTGCTGGGTTTGCTCCTTTACGTGATCTGGAAGTTCAATGAACAGGCAAATCCAGTTCCTTCGAAGCTGACGCATCACACCGGGCTGGAAATCGCGTGGACGCTCGTTCCGGTGCTGTTGCTGGTGTTCATCGCGATCCCCTCGTTCCGTCTTCTGGCGCATCAGGTGGAGATTCCCGAATCCTCGGTCACGATCAAGGTCACCGGCAACCAGTGGTACTGGTCGTATAAATATGCCGAAGACCAGGGCGGCGGTTTCGGCTTCGATCAGATGATGATCCCCGACGCCGATCTGAAACCCGGGCAATTGCGGTTGTTGACCGTTGACAACGAAGCCGTCGTGCCCGTGAACGAGGTCATTCGCGTGCAGTTGACCTCGAACGATGTCATCCACGCGTTTGGCGTTCCGTCCTTCGCCGTGCGCATGGACGCCATCCCCGGTCGCCTCAATCAGACCTGGTTCAAGATCGAGAAGGAGGGCGTGTATTATGGTCAGTGCTTCTTCATCTGCGGCAAGGACCACGCCTACATGCCGATCGTGATCCGCGCGGTCAGCCGTCCCGACTATGACAAGTGGTTGGTCGAGGCCAAGCAGAAATTCGCCGCGAACGACTCCCCCGTGCGCGTCGCCGCGAGCGTTGATCGCTGATCGCAAACACCAACAGCAAGCATTCGAGGAACAACGAAGATGGCTAGCTCTACGACAGCCGGGGACGGCGCACACGATCATCCGAGGGGGTTGCGTCGCTTTCTCTTTTCGACCAATCACAAAGACATCGGCACGCTCTACATCATCGTCGGCGCGATCGGCGGCATTATCGGCTTCCTTCTGTCGGCGGCGATAAGGGCCGAGCTCGCGCAGCCTGGCGTTCAGGTGTTTCCGATGTTGGCGCAACTGCTCCACGGCGCCGACCCCAGCATGGCGCTGGACGCCGGCAAGAACCTCTACAACGTGTTCATCACCGTGCATGGCGTGCTGATGATCTTTTTCATGGCCATGCCC
>JBAUVQ010000116.1:0-3211 GCA_049583305.1 Methylocystis sp. | reverse complement strand
TTCTCGTCGACCCCCGGCGCATTGCAGCGCGCGATGGAGAGCAGTGTCGGCACTTCCCGCAGATTCGACAGAAGATTGATCTTGTCGTCGGGATCCTGAAGCGAAAAATCCGGGGCGATCAGCCATTGGATCATGCCCCGCGGCCCCATGAAGCGCGACTGGTTCGTGCTCGACAGAAGCAACAGGAAATTGATCATGTCCCAGCGGTCGTCGACGTCGAGCGCGTCCTTGAAACTCGGCATCACCCCGCTCTGACCGCCGAAGGTGAGCCAGTGGAAAATATCGCCGATCGTATGCGTGCCGACGTGCGGCGCGGTCAAATCGGCCGGCGGCACGGACAAGCCCTTGGCCATTTCGCCATTGCCCTCCCCGCCGACGCCGTGGCAGGCGATGCAGTTTTCAGCGAAGTGCTTTTGCGCGCGGGCAATTGACTCAGCCGTATAGTCGACGGTCGGGTCGTTATAGGTGTCGGAATAGGCCTGGGTTCCGAACGAAGCGGTCGCGCTCAGCAGACCCGCCGCCACCGCGATTGGCGTCGCCACGCGGCGCCAGGGGCGAATTTTTGGAAGCAGCCACAGCGCCCCGCCGAGCAAGGGCAATACGACGCCGCCAATCCCGAGCCACCAAGGCGTGCTCCACATTGGCACCTTGAAGCCCCAATAGCCCCAGGTCGCGTTCCAGGAGAGGCGGAACGGCAGCGGCCAATAGAGATCGGTCTCGTGCGAAGCCGGCGTGCTGATCGAGATGTAGCCGGCGATAAACAGCAATCCCACCGCGGCGACCGCCTCGCCAAGACCGACGCGGCCAAACCAGGCCACGTCGAACTCGCCCTCCGGCCGCCGGTTGATGTAAAGCGCGAGCGCCAGCGCCGCGAGCATCGCCGCGCAAAACAGCGCCAATTTGACCGTCAGCCAGCGGCCATAGGGCGTCGCGAGAAGGTTGGCGAAACTGCCGACGTTCTCCCACGCCATCACCAGGCCGCTCGCGACCACCAGGACAATCGCGATCTTGGCGATCAGCGACCAGCGCTCGGCGAGCTTCGCCGCGACCTCGGGCGGCTTGTTCCGCCCGGTGAGCATCCAATACACCAAGCCAAGCAGGCCGCCGATCCAGACCAGACCGGCGCAGGTGTGCACAAGAAAGCTCGCCTGCGTGAACAATGTGAAGCTGTCGTCGATCGCGTGGCCGGTGACGGAGGTGGCGGCGAGCACCAAACCGCCGGCGACGAGAGCCGCCTTATCGAGCCAGGCCGAGGTCGCCACGAGCCGCGCCAGCGTCAGCGCCATGAAACCCAGCGCGATCACCTGCGTGACCACCCAGGCCCTACCCACCACGGTGGTCTCGCAAAATGTGACGAGCGCCGAGAAATCGATCGCGCGCTCGGCGGGCACGATTTCCCGCGCGATCGCGGCGATCAAGAAGAAGCCCAATATTGCCCGCGTGGACGCGAACAATGCGACGACGAATTTGAAGCGACTTCCGTTCTCGTCGATCAGCATCGGCAACAACAGCAAGCCGACCGCGAGAGCCGTCGGCAGACTCTCGAAGAAGCGAATAAACGCAAGTTCCATGCGACCGAACTTCCGATTTTGACTCGCCGCGGCGGCGCGGACTCCGATCGGTTCAAACCGAACCCATCATGCCGCGCCATATGCGGTCTATCTGTGGCTTTTCCCTTGCCTTACGCCCGCGCGCGGAACGCAACGACGATCCGCCGCGCCGTCGAGCCTATTTCGGGTCCACGGTGAATTCGTAGTTTCCCTCGACAATATGACCGTCCGTCGACAGCACGCGGTAGCGAACGATATAGCGCGAAGGGGGAAGATCAGGAGCATCCAGCGTCAATTCGCGCGGCGAGTCCGGCTTGCCCACCGCCCCTTCCGCGAGAACCTTGCCGTCCGGCGTTTCGATCGTCAGCTTCGAATAAGCCGGCTCCACGCCGCCGCCAAAACGCAACTTGATGGTCTTCGGCGCCGTGGCGACGTGGTCCTTCGACGAAGGCGTCGCGTCCACGAGAAAGGAATGCGCCAAAGCCGGCGCGCTCGCGCCAAGCGCGGCCACTAGCGCCAACCCGCCGACGGCTTTCGCTAAACGCGTGCAAACAGTTCGCTTGTCGATTCCGCCCATCTTGGTGAACTCCCTTGGGATATTTTCTTGCGTGGATTCTATTGCCAACAAACATTCCGAGGTTTTCGCGATCGCGTTCACGCCACCGGCTCCTTGACGACCGGCTTCGACGGATGGCTGTGCTTCCAATAGGCCGCCACCATCAAGCCGATCAGCACCCCGCCGAGGATGAAAGGCACCCACTGCATGAACGTCGCGCCCACCGAAAACTTGAAGACCTGAGTCTCCTTCTGACCATTCTCCTTGGTCAACGTGACGAGGCCCATGTAGTGCCCGGTGTTCGAATAGTCGTGCTCGAAACTCAAAGTGCCGGTTCGATACAACTTCGCCGGAAAATGCAGTTCGGTCATGGGCTCGAGATCCGAGGCAAGATCCACCGGCGTCAACGGATCGCGAATAATCCGGATCTCGATCGGCAGGTCGCGAAACTTCGGGTTCTCGATATCGAAAACCATGATCACCTTGCCGGTGGACGGTATCTCCTCGCAATATTCGTTGCGCGACTGTCCGGGCAAATATGAGGTGATGTGGATCATGTCATAGCCGAACATGACCATGCACATATTGCCCATGCTCATCGCCTCGGGACCATCGCCGCCAGCTGACGCGCCACCGGCCGCCGCCACAAGCATGACCGCGCCAACAACCGCGGACCAGACACTCCGATATTTCATTTTTCGCGCTTCCTTCGATTGCCATTGGGCTCGAACACGCAAGGCGCTTGGGTTGGGTTCCCCAGAGCCTTCTATCGCATGGCGCCAGAATTCCCGACCGCGAGTCCAAGCCACTCTCGCGCAAAAGCAATACAGTTTCGAGAAAAAAGCGAAAGCGCTATTTGCGGCGAATCGACGCGCATAAGAATGAGACTCGCCAGGGTTTGCCGCTGAAACGCTGGACTCCCAGAAACTTATAATCGTGGCGCGATATATTCCGAGTCTAGCTGTTTGCGTGAAAAAACCGGCCGGACTTTTGGTCCGGCCGGCTCTTTAGTTCAGGATCGGATCAGATCCCGAGGTTCGATCAGGGCATGTCGCCCGCGACGAACTTCGGAATGACCGGGCCGCCGATTTCAGCCGCGAAGCGA
>JBAUVQ010000115.1:0-1974 GCA_049583305.1 Methylocystis sp. | reverse complement strand
CGTCCGCCCTGGACGACGACATTGACAGGAACCAGCGTCGGACAATTGCCGGCCGTCGTCGTCGATTCGAAACTCCAGGCGCCGTCATAGCCGGTTCCAAGCGCCGATGATTCGACGCCGATCCTGGCCGGTTGCGCCTGCGCCGCCCCCGCCGCCATGGCGGCCGCGAGCAGCAGTGATCTCACCTTCATATGGCCTCCTCGAGAGCGCGCCGCAGCATGTCATGCATGTCGCAGCCCGCGAAAATGAATCGCGTCACGCCCGCCTTGCGCAGATCGTCCTCGATCTCGCCCGGACGTCCCGCGAGATAAAGCGTCGCGCCCGCATCTTTAAGCGCGAGCGCGACAGGAATTGCCGCGTCGCAATAAATCTTGTCCGAAGAGCAAACACAAGCCAGTTTCGCGCCGCTGTCGCGGAAGGCCGCGACGATTTCCGCCGTGTCTTCCGTTTGCGGTCCGAACACCGCCTCGACGCCGCCCGCCTCGAAAAAATTCTTGGCGAAATTCGCGCGCGGAGTGAAGGTTGCGACAGAGCCGAGATTGGCGAGAAACACGCGCGGACGCGCGCCGCTCGCGGCAAGATGCCCGTCCGAGCGCGCGCGCAGGGCTTCGAACGGCTCGGAGAGGCGCCGGGGCGCCAGCATCGGCGATTTATGCGCGCTTCGCGGCGCCTCGACTTCGGCGATTCGCGTGTCGAACGGCGCGAGCACGTCGAGCGCGGTCTCGCCGATGTCGGGGAATTCGTTGGAGCCGGTGATCTTGTCCTTGCCCCGCGCGACGTTCTTGGCGCGCTCGCCGGCGGTCTCCGCGACCTTCGCCTGGAATCGGCCGGCGTCCAGCGCCTTGGCGAGCCCGCCTTCCGCCTCGATGGCCTGGAACTCGCTCCAGGCGCGCTGGCAAAGACCTTCGGTCAGCGCTTCGAAGCCGCCGGCGCCGCCGGCCGGATCGTCGACGACGTGCAGATAGGATTCGTCCTGCAGCACGAGTTGCGTATCGCGCGCGAGGCGGCGGGCGAAGGCGTTCGCCGCGCCAAGCGCCTGGGTGAAGGGCAAGGTGGTGATCGCGTCGGCGCCGCCCACCGCCGCCGAAAACACCGCGATCGTGGCGCGCAGCAGATTGTTCCACGGATCATTCGCGGTCATCATGCGCCAAGCGGTTTCGGCGTGGACCAGCGCCGGCGCGGGGACGAGACCGCAAGATTCCTCGACGCGCGCCCACAAAGCGCGGAGCGCGCGGAACTTGGCGACGCCGGCGAATTCATCGGCGTCCGCGGCGAGCCGGAACACCAGCATCTTTCGCGCGAAGTCGATGTCCGTCCTAGCGTCGCCGAGGGCGCGAAGATAGGCGAGGCCGGCCGCGAGCGCGTAGCCGAGTTCCTGCGCTTCCGTTCCGCCCGCCGCGTGAACGACGCGGGCGTCCGCCGCGACGGTTCCTCTGACAAAGCCGGCCTTGGCGGCGCGCCGCGCTTGATCGGCGAAGCTTTTGGCGCCCTCGCTCCACGGCGCCGGCGCGAACCCATGCCGAAGCCGCGCGCCCAGGGGATCGAAACCGAAGGAGATGCGGGTGATCGAGGGCTCGATGTGATTCTTGTCGACGAGCCGCATGATCGCCTCGGCGGCGTTCGGGGCGCGAGGCGAATCCTCGACCATGACGGGAATGCCGTAATCGAGACGCACCTGGTCGAGAACATGCGCCAAAGCGCGGTCGTCGTCGTCGCGGAGCGCCGCGCCGTAAGCGCCTAGAGACCCGGCGAAAACGAGGTGCAGACCGTCGGCGCCGCCTTCGAGATCCTCGAGCGCCTGGGCGTTCGCGGCTTCCGAATCGGCGATGTCGACGCGGGCGAGGATGGCCCAGCGGCCGGGATTGACGCGCAACGAGCGTGGGCCGGGCGCCTCCGCGCGCCGATAGAGCGGATTGATCGCCGCGCCGTCGTAGGTCTTGGCGACGAGCTTGTCGAGAGTTCCGCCCTTCAGGG
>JBAUVQ010000114.1:0-2159 GCA_049583305.1 Methylocystis sp. | reverse complement strand
TAGGCGGGGCCGGAGCCGGAAATCGCCGTCACCGCGTCGATCAATTCCTCGGTCTCGACCCATTCGACCGAGCCCACGGCGGACAGCAGCGTCTGCGCCAGGGAGCGCTGTCCCAGCTCCACGCCGGGGCTCGGATAAGCCCCGGTGACGCCGCGACCCACGGCCGCCGGCGTGTTGGGCATGGCCCGCACGAAGGCGCGCGCCGGCAGGCGCGAGGCGAGATCGGCGACGCGTTTGCCGGCCAGAATGGACAAAACCAGCGTATCCGCCCCGATCAAAGGCGCGAGAGCGGGCGCGGCGGCCTCCAGCATCTGCGGCTTGATCGCCAACACCAACGCGTCGACGGGCGCGTCGGAGGATTCGACGCGGCCGAACAGCGCGAAATTTTTCGCGCGACACAGCTCTATGACATCCGGCGCCGGATTGGGCTCGATGACGAGAACGCGGCCGAGCTTCTCGCCTCGCCCCAGCCCCGTCAGCAGCGCGGAGCCCATTTTGCCGGCGCCGACAAAGGCGATGGAGGGCGCGGGGTCGCTCACGCCTCGCCCTTGGTCTCGAATGTGGCGGACTCCAGCGCTTCCTTGGCGCCCTTGCCGGCCCACAACACGAATTGGAACGCCTGATAATAGCGCTCGCAGGTCGAAAGCGCATTGTCGAGCAAGGCCGCGCATTGCGGCCCGGAAGGTTGCGTTCCGCCGATCAGCAGCAGGCCGTGGCGGTGCATCACCACGCCCTCCTTGGGCCACAGATCGAAATGGCCCACCCAGAGTTGTTCGTTGACGGCGGAGATCAGCGCGGAGACTTCCGCGTGGCGCCGTTCCGGAACCTTGAGATCGAAAGCGCAACTCACGTGAAGCGTCTCGAGATCCGCGAGCCAGGTGAAGGCGACATGGTAGTCCGTCCAGCCGCCGGCGACTGATATAGAGATTTCGTCCTCGTCGTCACGGTCGAAGGACCAATCATTCGTAGCGGCGAGTTGTTCGACCACGTCGACCGGATGTTGCAAGCGATCAGTTTCTTTTTCAGTTGCGATCAGCATGAGCTAACCTTTGTTGATTTTCCCGGAAACGCGGCGACATACAAATGGCGTTGCGACGCCTAACGCAAAATCCCAAGCGCGAACGAGACGCCTCGCGACCCGAATTCGAATCATTACCGCTTGGGACTATACCCGATCCGACTGAATCCGACGGCCTTTCCGAGATTGTTATTTGCTGGCGTCCGCGATTGGCGGCGACAGTGAAAGATTCGCGGAGCCCGGTCTAGAGTCGCATCGCCGCCATCCACAGCGAAGAGTTGCGGCCGGCGGCAAAAGCTTGGGATAACCGATGCGCGACTGATTGTCGTCGGCCGATTTTTTCCTTCGCGGCGGCCGGGGCGCGCGCGTCGACGCGATACGAAAAAGGCGCGGCTTACGAATAAAGCCGCGCCCAGGGCCGATTTCGAAACGCGAACGCCGCGCCTCGTTATGGGACCATCATGACCGGCGAGCCGACGCTGACGCGGTCGTAAAGGTCGGCTACGTCCTCGTTCAACATTCGGATGCACCCATAGGAGGCCGCCGAGCCGACGGAAGCGCGCATTCTGACCGTGGTGCCGTGGATGGCCACCTGATCGCGGTCGAGCGTCAGCGCGCGCACGCCCATCGGATTGTGCGGCGAACCGCCATGAATGAAGTTCGGCAATTCGGGGTGGTCTTGCTTGACGATCGACGGCGGCGACCAGTCGGGATTGACATATTTGCCGTTGACGGAGGCGTAGCCCGACCATTCCTTGCCGGATTTTGGCACGGCGACGGGATAGCTGATCGCCACGCCCTGGCCCACGACCAGAAACAGCTTGCGCTGCCGCGCGCTGATGACGATGGTGCCGGGCCGCACCGATGGAGAAAAGGAAACCATGCTGCGCGCGGCGGCGGTTTGCGGCAAGGCCGTCGCGCCAAAACAGAGAACGGCTCCGGCGACCAGCAGATTTAATAGGCGCCCGCCGACGGCGCGCTGAAACGAGAACGACTGACCCATTGGCTTCACCCTTACGCTTGACCCCGATAGGCCAACTAGAACGAGACAAAGATTATTCTAGCTTCCGCCATAATTTTGTCGAAGACTTACCACTTGTTCGGTTAGTAAATATCGCTAAGGTTTGGTAAAGTGTCGGCG
>JBAUVQ010000113.1:0-4258 GCA_049583305.1 Methylocystis sp. | reverse complement strand
GTCCCGGCCACAATGGCGGCATCTTTTATAGCCGCAGCCCGATCGGCCGCATTTTCATGGAGCATCTCGGCGAAGCGATCTTTCGCGACGATCTCGACAATTCGATTCTGGAGCTGGGCGACCTGCTGACGCACGAAGGGCCGGCGCTCGCCGCGCAAAAGCAAGCGGCGGCGATTTTTGGCGCGGAAAAGACTTACTTCGTGCTCAATGGCACTTCCTCATCGAACAAGATCGTGCTGTCCAATCTCGTCACCGAGGACGATCTCGTCCTGTTCGACCGCAACAATCATAAGGCGGCGCATCACGGCGCCCTGCTGCTGGGCGGCGGTGTGCCGATCTTTTTGCCGACCGACCGCAACGCCCATGGGCTCATCGGGCCGATCCGCTTCGACGCCTTTGACGAGACGGCGATCAGAGCCCGCATCCGCGACAATCCGCTGGTGGCGGACAAGGACGCCTGGCGCAAGGAGCGCCCGTTCCGCGCCGCCGTCATCGAACAATGCACCTATGACGGCACGATCTACGACGCGCAGACCATCGTCGAGCGGATCGGCCATCTATGCGATTATATTCTGTTCGACGAGGCCTGGGCCGGCTTCATGAAATTCCACCCGCTCTACGAGCGCCGCTTCGCCATGGGGCTCAAGGGCCTGGGGGCCGAGTCGCCCGGCATCGTCGCCACCCAATCCACGCATAAGCAACTCGCCAGCTTCTCCCAGGCCTCGCAGATTCATGTCCGCGACCGCCACATTACCGGCCAAAGGCGGCGCGTCGAGCATAAGCGCTTCAACGAAGGCTTCATGCTGCACGCCTCCACCTCGCCCTTTTATCCCCTGTTCGCGTCGCTCGACGTCGGCGCGCAGATGATGAAGGGGAGATCAGGCGAGGTTCTTTGGGACGATACGGTGCGCCTCGGCATCGAGCTGCGGAAGAAACTGCGCGCGGTGCGTCGCGAATTCGACGAAAAGGAAAAAGACCCCGCGCGCCGCTGGTTTTTCGATCCATTCGTGCCGGATCGCGTCTCCATTCCCGATGTCGCGCAACCCGGAGCCTTTCACGACGTCGCCTGGGAGAGCGTGGCGACCGATCAACTGGCGCGCCACGCGAAATATTGGGAGCTTTCTCCCGGCGCCGCCTGGCATGGCTTCGCCCATGTCGAAAAAGGCTTCGCCATCACCGACCCGTGCAAGCTCACCTTAATCACGCCAGGATTCGATCGCCAGACCGGCGCCTATCAGTCGCACGGGATTCCGGCGCCGATCGTCGCGCAATATCTGCGCGAAAACCGCGTCGTGCCGGAAAAGAACGACCTCAATTCGCTGCTGTTCCTGCTGACGCCGGGCGTCGAGTCGAGCAAGGCGGGCACGCTGGTCAGCGCGCTCGTCGCCTTCAAGCGGCTCCATGACGACAACACCCCGCTCGTCGACGTCATGCCCGAGTTCGTGGCCAAGCGGCCCAAACGATACAATGGCGTGCGTTTGCGCGATCTGTGCGCCGACATGCACGCCTTTTTCCGCGACGCCAATGTCAGCGCTTTGCAGAAGGCGCAGTTTCGCGCCGAACATCTGCCGGAAATGGTGATGACGCCGCGCGCCGCCGCGCGTCAGCTGGTGCGCAATAATGTCGATTATCTGCCCATCGACGAAATCGAGGGCCGGATCGCGACCACGTTGTTCGTCATCTATCCGCCGGGGATCGCGACGATCGTTCCGGGCGAAAGGCTTTGCAAAAGAGCGCGGCCGATGATCGACTATCTTAAGACCTTCGAGCGCGGCGCGAATGTTTTTCCGGGATTCGAGGCGGAGATCCAGGGCCTCTATCGCGAGGTGGACGACAAAGGCGCGATCCGCTTTTTCACCTATGTCGCGAGGGAGCGGGACGACAAATGAGGCCGGGAGACGCCGAGAGCATCCACGCCCCGACCCGCGGCGTCTTCGTTCGCGCGTCGCGCGACAACGACGTCGACGCCATGCTCGCGATCTATCTTCACCACATCCGCCACGGCGTCGACCCGTCCCAGCATCGCGACATCGAGCCGCCGGACGCCGACGACCTCAAGCGTCGACGCAAGAACATGCAAAAGCATAAATTGCCGCATCTCGTCGCCGATCTCGCCGACGTTGTCGTCGGCTATGCTTACGCCGTGCCCTTCCGCAAGCGGCCGGCCTATCGTCATGTGGTGAAACATTCGATCTACGTGCATCACGATCATCTGCACGCCGGCATAGGCCGGCTTCTGCTGCCCGCGCTGATCGACGCCTGCGCCGCGTCCGGCTATAGGCAGATGATCGGCTACATAGACGCGTCCAACGAGCCGTCGATCCAGTTGCATGGAGCGTTCGGTTTCCGTCAGGTTGGCCTTTTGCCCTCGATTGGTTTCAAATTCGGCCAATGGACCGATGCTCTAATGATGCAGCGCTCGCTCGGGCTCGGCGACACCGCGCCGCCGGACGCGCCGAGCCATTTCGCGCGCTCGTAGGGAGAAGCGATCGCGCCGAATCGTCCCGATTCGCCGTAATGTGGACTAGATTTCGTCGGCATATGCTCGTGGAGCGGGGTGGGTCGATACGAAGTCTGGACGCGAATGAAGCAGGCGAGATTGCGTGACTGAAAGCGGCTCCTGGCGTTTTTGCCTGGCGCTCGTCTGCGCCCTGCCCCTGTCGGCGCCCCCGCTGCGCGGCGAAGAAGCGCCCGCGCGAAACGTCGGCGACTCCGACGCGGCGAGCGGCCCGGACCTTTCCGTCAAGAGACTGGAATTGCGCGGACTTCAGGACACGCTCGACGCGTCCGACGAGCAAAAACGCAAGATCGACAGCGAGATCGCGACCTTGCGGGCCGAGCGCGAACGGCTCAACCAGACATTGCTCGACGCGACCGCGAAGCTTCGCGCGACGGAAGAGAGCGCCGCCGAGGTCGAGCAAAGGCTCGACTCGCTAAAGGACAGCGAGGCGGCGATTTCGCGATCGCTACGCGACCGTCGCGCGCTCGTGGGCGAGGTGCTTATGGTGTTGCAGCGCATGGGACGCCGCCCGCCGCCCGCCTTGTTGGCCCGGCCGGAGGATATTTTGGAAGCGATCCGCGCCTCGATGGCGATCGGCGCGGTGCTGCCGGAAATGCGGGCGGAAACGGCGGCGCTGCAAGCCGATCTCACGCGATTGCTCAAGCTGCGCGACGACATTCGCGGTCAGCAGGCCGAGTTAACGCGCCAGAAGGAGAACCTTATCGCCCAACGCTCCGCGCTAACGCCAATGATCGAGGCGCGGCAGGAGGCGCTGCGGGAGAAGCAGACGGCTCGCGACGCCCAGGCCGAGCGCGCGCGAACGCTGGCGGCTCGGGCGACAAGCATCAAGGATCTGATCGCCCGCATGGAAGCCGAAAGCGAAGCCGCGCGCCGCGCCGCGCAAGCCGCCCGCGATGCCGACGCCGCGCGTCAGGAAGCCGACTCCGCCCTCTCGCGCGAACAGCGGGCCAAGGCGCTGGCCGCCCCCTTCCGGGACGCGGCTCGCCTCGCTCCGGCCGTCGCCTTCGTCAACCTAAAGGGCCAGCTGCCGCTGCCGACGACCGGCCCGGCGCTCCGTCGCTTCGGCGACCCCGACGGCTATGGCGGGACCGAAAAGGGCTTGTCCATCGCGGCGAAAGAGAATGGAATCGTCATTTCGCCAAGCGACGGCTGGGCGGTTTTCTCCGGTCCCTACCGGACTTACGGACAACTCTTGATAATTAACGCCGGCGCCGGCTATTATATAGTCTTGGCCGGCATGTCTCGAATCAACGTAAACGTCGGGCAATTCGTACTGGCGGGTGAACCGGTGGCGAGCATGGGCGACGGCTCCGCGCAAACAGCGGCGACGGTCGCCATCGGCGCTAAGCAGCCTATTTTATATGTCGAATTCCGCAAGGACGGAACTTCGATAGACCCTGGCCCATGGTGGGCGCGGTCGGACATGCGGAAGGTTGGCGGATGATTCGGAAAACTGCTTTGATTGCTGCCGGCATTGCCCTTGGCGCCGGAAGTGTCACGCTCGGCCAACAGGCGCGCGCGCTGATCGGCGGGCCGGCCCATGCGGCGCCGGCCGACACATATAAGAATTTGAGCCTGTTCGGCGACATCTTCGATAAGGTGCGCACCGATTATGTTGAAAAGCCCGACGAGCAGAAGATGGTCGAGGCCGCGATCAACGGGATGCTGACGTCGCTCGATCCGCACTCCAGCTACCTCGACGCCAAGGGCTTCAAGGATATGCGGACCCAGACCGAG
>JBAUVQ010000112.1:0-2926 GCA_049583305.1 Methylocystis sp. | reverse complement strand
AGAACCACATGAAGATCATCTCGCTCGCGCCGGAGGTGCTGTAATGGCCGCCAAGATCAAGAAGGGCGACAAGGTGGTCGTGCTCGCGGGTCGCGACAAGGGCCGCACCGGCGAGGTCGTCAAGGTTAACCCGACCGAGGGACGCGCTCTCGTCGAGGGCGTCAATCAGGTTAAACGCCACCAGCGCCAGACCAAGGATCGCGAGGCGGGGATCGTGACCAAATCGGCGCCGATCGATTTGTCCAATCTCGCCGTCGCCGATCCCAAGGACGGCAAGCCGACCCGCGTCGGATTCAAGATTCTCGACGACGGCCGCAAGGTTCGCGTCGCCAAGCGTTCGGGAGAACAGATCGATGGCTGAGGAAAAGAAGCCCAAAGCCGCCAAGACCGCCGATAAGCCGGCGAAGGGCGGGGACAAGGCCGCCGAAGGCAAGAAGGCCTCCAAGAGCAAGGCGGCCGCGTCCGCCAGCGGCGGGGAGGAGCGTGGTTCGCGCGGCGTGGCGAAGGCCGAGTTGCCGACCGGCGCCTATACGCCGCGCCTCAAGAAGCATTTCGAAGAGGTCGTCCGCGCGGAAATGACCGCGCAGTTCGGCTATAAAAACAGCTACGAAGTGCCGACGATCGAAAAGATCGTGCTAAACATGGGCGTGGGCGAAGCGGTCAACGACACCAAAAAGGTGACAGCCGCCGCTGGCGACCTCGCGCTTATCGCCGGCCAGAAGCCAGTGATCACGCGCGCGCGGTTGGCGATCTCGACCTTCAAGGTGCGCGAGAACATGCCGATCGGCGCGAAGGTTACCTTGCGCAAGACGCGGATGTACGAGTTTCTGGATCGATTGATCACGATCGCGCTGCCGCGCGTTCGCGATTTCCGCGGTCTAAATCCGAAGTCGTTCGATGGTCGCGGCAATTTTGCGCTCGGCATCAAGGAGCACCTGGTGTTCCCCGAGATCGACTACGACAAGGCTGAGTCGATCCTCGGCATGGACGTGATCGTTTGCACGACGGCGAAGACCGACGACGAAGCGCGCGCCCTGTTGAAGGCGTTTAATTTCCCGTTCCGGCAGTGAGGCTCCGAGCCTCAAACGCGGTAACCGAAAAGGCAAGACCAAATGGCCAAGAAGAGCGCGATAGAAAATAATAAGCGGAAGGCGAAACTCGCCAAGTCGCTCGCCCCTCGTCGGGCGCGGCTGAAAGCGATCGCCGTCGACCAAAATCTGACCGCCGAAGAGCGTTTCGAGGCGCGACTAAAGCTCGCCGAGTTGCCGCGGAACTCCTCGCTTAATCGCGTGCGTAACCGCTGCGAGATCTCGGGGCGTCCGCGCGCCTTCTATCGCAAATTAAAGATGTCGCGCATCGCCCTGCGCGAGCTTGGTTCCCGCGGCCTCGTGCCCGGCCTCGTGAAGTCCAGCTGGTAAGGGGAGCAGCGAAATGGCGATCAACGATCCGTTGGGCGATTTGCTCACCCGCATCCGCAATGCGCAGATGCGCCGCAAGGACAAGGTGGCGACGCCTGGCTCCAAGCTGCGCGCGCATGTGCTCGACGTCTTGAAGGAAGAAGGCTATATCCGCGGCTACACAACCACGGATTTCGGTAACGGTCGCACCGAATTCGAGGTGGAGTTGAAGTATTTCGACGGTCATCCCGTGATCAAGCAGATCGAGCGCGTATCGCGTCCCGGTCGCCGGGTTTACGCGGATGTCAACGCGGTGCCTCGCGTCGCGAACGGCCTTGGCATCACCATCGTGTCGACGCCGAAGGGCGTCATGGCGGATCACGCGGCGCGCGAGAATAATGTCGGCGGCGAGGTTTTGTGCAAGGTCTTCTGATCTTGCTCCGAGCCACCATACAGGAATTGCTATCATGTCTCGTATCGGCAAGAAGCCCGTCGTCGTCCCCGCCGGAGTCACCGCGAAGGTGGACGGCCAGCTTGTCACGGTCAAGGGCGCCAAGGGTCAACTCGAATTCCTGGTTCCGGACGACGTCTCCGTCGTCCACCAGGACAATGCGATCAAAGTGGATCCGCGCAACGAAACAAAGCGCGCGCGCGCGCTTTGGGGCACGTCGCGGGCTCGCGTGAATAACATCGTGCTCGGCGTGACCGCGGGTTTCGAGAAGAAGCTCGAGATCACCGGCGTTGGTTATCGCGCCGCGGCGCAGGGCAAGAATCTCGAGCTGCAGTTGGGTTATTCACACCCTGTGAATTATCCGATCCCGGCCGGGGTGACGATCACGACGCCCAAGCCAACGGAAATAACCATCAGCGGGATCGATAAGCGCCAGATCGGCCAGATCGCCGCCGAAATCCGCGCGCTGCGAGCGCCCGAGCCCTATAAGGGCAAGGGCGTGAAATACGCCAACGAGTTTATCTTCCGTAAGGAAGGCAAGAAGAAGTAAGGAACGCCGTCATGGCCAGGGATGTTCAACAGGAAGCTCGCCGCAAGGCCCGGGTGCGCCGTTCGATCCGCGCGCGCGCCTATGGGCGCCCACGCCTTTCGGTCTTCCGTTCGTCGAAGCAGATCTATGCGCAGATCATCGACGACGAGCGGGGTGTGACGGTCGTCGCCGCGTCCTCGCTGGAAAAATCGAATCGCGAAAGCCTCAAGTCCGGGGCCAATATCGACGCCGCCAAGGTGGTGGGCAAGCTCATCGCCGAGCGTGCCGCCGCCAAGGGCATCAAGGCGGTCGTTTTCGACCGCGGCGGCTATATGTATCACGGGCGTGTCAAGGCGCTCGCCGATGGCGCCCGCGAAGGCGGCCTCGACTTTTAATTCACCTCGAAGCGAGCGGTCAGATAAGGCCGCGTAAGTGACGGAAGAGAAAATGGCGCGTGAATCAGAGGGCGGTCGCGGTCGCGATCGCGATAGAGAAGAGCGCGACAGCGAATTCGTGGATCGTCTGGTCCACATTAATCGCGTCGCCAAG
>JBAUVQ010000111.1:0-3568 GCA_049583305.1 Methylocystis sp. | reverse complement strand
ATTTGCACCAGCGCGCCGCGAATGGTCACTCCCGCGAGAACCTTGCGCGCCACGGCCCCGGCGGCGACGCGCGCGGCGGTCTCGCGCGCCGAGGAGCGGCCGCCGCCGCGATAGTCGCGAATGCCATATTTGGCGTCATAGACGTAATCGGCGTGGCCGGGCCGGTATTTTTGGGCGATCTCGCCATAGTCCTTGGAGCGCTGGTCGGTGTTCTCGATCATCAGCGCGATCGGCGTTCCGGTTGTGACCTGTCGGCCGCCCGCGTCCTCGAATACGCCCGACAGAATCCTAACCGCGTCGGCCTCGCGCCTTTGCGTCGTGAAACGCGACTGGCCGGGCTTGCGCTTGTCGAGAAAGGCCTGAATCTCCTCGGCGGTGAGCGGAATGCGCGGCGGGCAGCCGTCGACGACCGCGCCAAGCGCCGGCCCATGGCTCTCGCCGAAGGTGGTGACGCGGAAGAGATGACCGAAGCTGTTGTGGGACATGGTGGGATCGCGCCAATCAAGGAGTCGCGCGTTTGTAGGGCGCGGGCGCGGAGGGGTCAAACCCGCGGGATCGCCGGCCGCGATAGCTCGCGACCGGCGCTGGCGTGGGCTTTAGCGATGGAACCACATGCCGGGGTTCCAGTTCCAGCCGTGGTGTTCGTCGCGCCAGCCCCAATGTCCTTGCACCCAGACATGCTCGGGCGAGGGACGCGGCGGCGGGGTTTCGACGATGACCGCGGGCATGGGCGGCACGACCATCTGGACATAGTGTCCCGGCGCCCAGATCCATTCGACGGCGCGCCACACCCAATGACCGGGAACCCAGTTATAGCCCGGGCTGGGCGGCGGCGGCGCGCGCTCGACGATCGGCGCGGGCATCGGGCGTTCGACGATGATCGTCTCCGCCCGCGCCATCCCCGCGCCGAGCGCGGCGATAACGAGCGCGCAGTTCAGGGAGGCGGACAACCGGCCGCGCAATCTGGTTTGCATCAGGTGAACTCCATTGCTGAATTGATGACGGGATTACGCCCCATTCTCACCGATGATGGCCGCCATGGCCATGACCGTGTCCGCGGCCGTGTCCATGGCCGTGACCGCCGCGGTGGAAATGTCCGCGGCCACCATGACGGTGACCCCAGCCGCCGCGATGACCCCAGCCGCCGTGCCCGTGGCGCCAGCCCCAACCACCGCCCCAACCCGGTCCGCGCCACCCGTCGGGACGCCAGCACCGAACCCACCGGGCCTGTTCGACCGCGCCCTGATCGTCGATGACGCTTTGCGCGACGCCCGAGGGCAGCGGCGCGGCTTGCGCGGGCGCCAAGGTCGCGCCGGCGGCGAGAATGATTCCAGCGGCGGCCGCGGCCGAGATAATGAAGCGTTTCATGGCAAATCCTCCTGCTGCGTTGGGACAGATCTCCAGCTGAGCGTGACAGCTTTCGATAGGCTCGACCTTGGCGCCAGCGGCTCCCTCGGCCTCGCTCTCGCAAGCGCTAAACCCTTGCGACACGCGCAGATTGGAGGATTCGGTCTGAACATGGCTTGAAATTTTCGTTCACCCGGCGTTAAGCGGGCGGCGGCCGATCGGCGCGCGAAAAAGGCCGCCGCGGGGAGCGGCGGCCTTCAAACTCCCGACCGCGCGCGAAGCGCGAAAAAGGGCTTTAGATTTCCTTGAGCTCGTCCGCCGAGGACTTGCCGGTGCGGCGGTCCTGGGCGATCTCGTAGCTCACCTTCTGGCCCTCGCGCAGATCGCGCAGGCCGGCGCGCTCGACGGCGCTGATGTGAACGAAGACGTCCTTGTCGCCATCGTCGGGCTGGATGAAACCATAGCCCTTCTGGGCGTTGAACCACTTGACGGTTCCGGTAGCCATTGTCGTCTCTCCAAAACTTAAGGAGAAGGCCCGCGTGCGCGGGGCCGGGTCGATCGAGTTTGGGAGAGATCGTCAGCGGCCCCGTCGCCAGAGCCGGTCTAAGTCGTCAGGCCGAAAATCGATGGGCAGCATTTATAGTTAGGCGCACGAAAAATTGCAACGGCGAGATCGCGGATATCCAGAGCGCGGCTTTGCGGGCCGTCTCGCGAAATTCAATCGCGTAAGGAAGTTGTAAACCATGGTCGCTTAAAGTTTTCGGGAATTCATTCACCATTCAGGCGCCGCGCCCCATGCTTCCCACCAGATGTTCGCGATCGGCCTATGTGCGCAAGCGCACGGCGGCGACCGCGCCTCTGGCATAGAAGTCGCAAGTCTTCGGAAGCGCTAGGAGTATCGTGTGATGCAAGAGATCGTCCGCCAACTGCTCGAGGAGCATGGCCGTCTTCATAATCCCGTGGCTGGCCTCTCGTCGGACTCCGACCTTTACGACGCAGGACTGACGCCCTTCGCCGCGATCAGGGTCATGCTGGCGCTGGAAGAGAAATTCGAGATCGAATTCCCCGTGCGCATGCTGTGCCGGCAAAGCTTCGCGTCGATTGACGCCATCGCCGCCTGCCTTCACGAGATCGAGACCACCTCCGGAATGGTGAAGAGCCGCGCCGCCTGAAGCGCTGGCGCGGGGCTGTCCCGAAAGGGCGTCTCTCGAGCGAGACTTTCACGCCGCCCCATAAATATCGGCCAACGACAGCTGCAGTCCGGGTGGATCCAGCTTCAGCGCGCCTTCAGTAAAAAAGTGGGTGCGCACGACGCCATCCGCGCCACGCTCGTGGTGGACGATCAGGCGGTCGTCCGGGTCGGATGATGAGGTAGTGCTGGATGCTCGATAGGTTGAAGTAGCCCGCGAGCTTGCGCGTATGGTCGTTTCGGCCGGTGGACGGTGAAATAATTTCAACGACGACGACCGGATGTTCGACAACCGTCGCGTCCGGCGGTAATTCCGGACCGCAATAAACCAGCGCGTCCGGCTCGAAGATCGTCCGGGAGGCCACCCGCACGGCCGCGCCATCGACCAGAGCATGGCAATTCAGCCCTCGCTTTTTGATGGCGTCGACAAGGGCAAGGAAAATCAACCCTTTCATCTTTACATGGGCGACGCGCTCGGCGGCTTGCGCATAAACGAGTCAGTCGACGAGTTCATAACGCCCCTCCCGATCCTCGCTCCAGGCGAGAAACTCCGGGACGCTCATGCGCCGCCGCGGAAGGGTGGGGTCATGAGACGCGGAAGACATGGCGACAACATATCGCTATTCGGGCGCGCGCGCTATTTGTATGTCGCGCGCTTGCACGCCGGTTGCGGGACCTAGCGGCTTAGGATAGTCCGTCGCAAAAGCAATCGCGGGCCCCTTCGGCTCGTGGTCCCCAAGACAGGATGACCGCCCATGCCTCCCTATCGCTCCCGCACGACGACTCACGGCCGCAACATGGCGGGAGCGCGCGGTCTGTGGCGCGCCACCGGCATGAAGGACGAGGACTTCGGCAAGCCGATCATCGCCGTCGCCAATTCCTTCACGCAGTTCGTGCCGGGCCACGTGCATTTGCAGAACCTTGGCCAATTGGTCGCGCGCGAGATCGAAAAGGCCGGCGGCGTCGCCAAGGAATTCGACACCATCGCCATCGACGACGGCATAGCGATGGGCCATGACGGCATGCTCTATT
>JBAUVQ010000110.1:0-12623 GCA_049583305.1 Methylocystis sp. | reverse complement strand
GTCGCGCGGCGCGCCCAGCCCGCTCAACAAGCGAGGGTCTGATTGCTTTTCGCGGTCGATTTTGAGCTTGATCGCGCCTTCGCTTTTGACTGGACGACGCGGAATGTTGGCGGCGTTGCATCTGGCGCGCGGCCTGAAGAAACGCCCCCGACTGACGCTAGGCTTCGCAAAAGACATGACGCCTCGAGCACTATTGCTTAGGGATGACTTGCCGTGGACCTTATGCCATAATGATTTGGCCCAAGGGACTGCGTAGGGCGCTATTCGGCAAAGGCCGGTGGGAAAGATGGGAGTAAACGTGACGTCTTCGCGGTGTGAACCATTACGAATTGAGTCATGGAAAAGTCGTCGCAACAGATTGGTCCTGACCGGCGCGGAGAGATGGTATGTGGTGCGTTCGCTCGCGCGACAGGAAGCGAGGGCGGAGTTCCATCTCGTTCAGCAAGGTTTCCCTGTTTTTTTGCCCCTTATGACCAAAACCGTCCGGCACGCTCGCAAATTGCGCACAGTCCGCGGCGCGATTTTCCCGGCATACATGTTCGTTGTGCTCGACTTGACCCGGGATCGCTGGCGAACGATCAACGGCACATTCGGCGTCGCGGGCCTAATCATGGCGGCGGAGGGGCCCAAGCCGGTGCCCTCGGGCGTCGTCGAACAACTGTTCGATTATGCCGATGATGACGCCGTGGTCCGGTTTGATCGCAATTTGCGGGAAGGCCAGTCAGTGCGTGTCAAGTCGGGCCTCTTTGCAAGCGCGATCGGCTGCTTGGAGCGGCTCGACGCCAACGGGCGAGTGCGCGTTTTGCTGGACATCATGGGCGGAAAGGTGCCCGCGCTTCTGGATCGATCAGCCCTCGAAGCGGCATAAATATCGTCGCCGCGTCAGGAGACGCGGCGGGACTTATCGCAAGCGCGACGGGAGAGGCGAACTGCTTCACCCGAACGGCGGTAGCGTGGGCGAACGAAGGTGTCGGCCGCCCGTTGATTGGACGCGCGTCAACTCGCACATCTTGACGTATGCGCGCTCCGTTTGCATGAGCGGGCACATAAAGTCATCCTCCTGAATTATTGCGTGGAAGTGTTCGTGGGCATGGGTGCGCGAAACGGAGTAGCGGTGGTGGCCGCCCCCCGCGTTCCGACGGTCCACCTCGCGTAGGCCGTTGCTGGCCTCCGGTTTTGCGCCGGGGATCAGCGCGATTGCGCTCAAAGGAACCTGGTGGGCGCTGTCACGAGGGCGCCCGCGCTCGATAATGCTTTGGTCCCGCGCAAATGTTGGGGATCGCGAAATCCTTGCCGCGATCTCGCGGTCGCGCGCGCGATCGCTCCATCGAGCCCTGGACGTCCGATCGTCGCGAGCGCATTGCGCATCTAGGCGTGAAGTCGCGGAGTGATCGCGCCGCGCCGGTCGCCGGGCGTCGGCGGCGCTGCGGCGAATGATGTCGCTATCGCGTGATAATTTGCATGGGATCGCGGCAATGTTCCGGCGCGCCGGCAGGCGGTTCGCGTCCGCGCAACCCACATACTCGGATCCCCACACGGGGTAAAACTTGCTTGAAGCGCGAGCGAAATGATTCGCGCCCGGGTCTCGTCGCCCTGATGGAATTCGGCCAATCTCATCCCCTGTGGATTTGAAGGCGCGCAATCTTGTTCGCGCGCCCGACCAATTTCGACGCACCGCGAACCGGCGATCGCGCGCCGAGTCTGGTGGACAACCCGATTCGCACACTACCCTAGGTTGTATTTCTGCGCAACACAATGTTTGCGCACACAGGCCGTGGGCTCATAAATCGCATGAGATTTGTTCACCACCGATATTCACGCTCCCGATTGCGAGGAGAGGATGGATGACGCGGCGACGGTCTGAACTGACGGATCGGAAATGGACCGTCGCAACGCCGTTCGGGCCAAACAAACCGCGCGTTGCGCTTCGGGTGGATGATCGCCACGTGCTGAACAGGATTCTTTGGAGTTTCCGCGCCGATTCGCCTTGAGCCGGGGCACCGGAACGTTATCGTCCACCGGCGACTTGCTGCAACCGACTTAACCGCCAGCGAAACGCCAGTGGCCGGGATCGGCTTCTGGCGGCGGTCTCGGAGCGCTTTGATGGTGAGATCGTGATGTTCGATTTTACCCGCGTCCGCGCCCGCCAACACGGAGCGACGGGTAAAAAGCGGGAGCCGGAGATCGCGGCACGGGACTTTCCGCGGCGGCCTCGCAGCCAAGATCCACGCCCTCTTTGACGCCGACAGTCGCCCCGTCGTGCTCCGGCTGACCAGCGGAAAAGCCCACGACAGCCAAGAAGTCGAAACTTGCTGGACCCCATGCCCGGCGACGCTGGTGGTAAAGGGGTTAAGACAGCAGCGCCATCCGCGTGAAGGCCGGTGAGAATAGCGCCTGGGCGAACACCCCGGCGCGGCCAAACCGCGCGCGGCGCTTCCTATTTTCAGACTGCTTTATCGCCAACGCGGTCCTGTCGAGCGCTTCCTCAACCGCATCACCCACTTTCGTGGAATCGCCACGCGCCACGACAAAAACGCAGCCAAGTAATTCGCTGTTGTCAGACTCTTCCGAGGACGCCTCTGGCGCCAGCCGTAGTGAATCGACGCTCTGGACGGTGAACATGGAAATTCGCGATCCTTGGGCGAGCAAAGCCGAGGCCGGCCGCGAATACGGCGAATCGCTTTCCGACACGCCGGAGCCCGCAATCCACGATGCAATTATCGCAGCGGTTGCACATGACGAATTCAAGGAAATGGGTCCAAGGGCGATGCGCGCCTTGGGCAAGCCGGAGTAAGCGCCCTATGGCCTCGAATAGATTTTTTAGAGCCGCCGAAGCGAATTTGCGCCTGTAATGGAAGCGCTTTCATGACAATATATGCCGAACTCCTAAGCACGCTTTCCGCGCAACCCAAGAGATGGGTGATCACTGGCGTCGCCGGCTTCATTGGCTCACATCTGCTCGAGACGTTGTTGCGCCATGATCAGCGCGTGGTCGGTCTCGACAATTTCGCGACCGGCTTTAGGCGCAACCTCGATGAAGTGCAAAGCCTCGTCGGCAAGGAGCGGTGGAATCGCTTCGAGTTCATCGAGGGCGACATATGCGCTCTCGAGGACTGCCGGCGAGCCTGCGAGGACGCCGATTACGTACTGCATCAAGCGGCGCTCGGCTCGGTGCCGCGCAGCATCGCCGATCCGCTCGCGACGAACGCGGCGAATGTGACAGGCTTTCTAAATATGCTCGTTGCGGCGCGCGACGCCAGCGTCGGCCGTTTCGTCTACGCGGCGAGCAGTTCGACCTATGGCGACCATCCGGGCTTGCCGAAGGTGGAGCATGCGATCGGTACGCCGCTCAGCCCTTATGCGGTGACGAAATATGTTAACGAGCTTTACGCCGAAGTATTCGCCCGCGCCTACGGTTTCGGTGCGATCGGCCTGCGTTATTTTAATGTCTTCGGACCGCGGCAAGATCCCAATGGCGCCTATGCGGCGGTGATCCCGAAATGGATCGCCGCGATGATCGAGAACAAGACTGTTTTCATCGATGGAGACGGCGAAACCAGCCGCGACTTCTGCTTTGTGGAGAACGTCACGCAGGCCAATTTGCTCGCGGCCACGACCCAAAATGCGGAGGCCGTGAACCAAGTCTACAATGTCGCCGTCGGCGACCGCACGACGCTCAACGAGCTATATGAAGAATTGCGGCGCTTGGTTGCCCAGGGAAGTTATCAGCATCTTCGTGAAGCGGTCGCCCAACGTCGCGATTTTCGACAAGGGGACGTGCGTCACAGCCAAGCGGATATAAGTAAGGTCGTGCGGCTCCTCGGCTACGCGCCCACCCACCGGTTCGAGGAAGGCATCGCGCTGACAGTTCAATCCGCCATGGACGATCATAAAAGCCGCGCGGCTACACAAGATTGGTTATCTAATGCGCCCCCAGGCTCCGGAACTCCCTCTTGAAACGAGGCTGTCAAAGAGTCATTCCACTGTCGCTATGCATGACGGTGAGACATCCTTCGCATCTGGCGATTCTGAGGTGATAAAAGAATTGAAGACGGACATGACGATAACTCAGGGAATCTGGCGTCTGTATCGTCAGCTTCCGCCGCGTCGCCGTCGACAACTCTTCGGTCTGTTTGGTTTGAGCGCGATCGGAGCGATTTCGGAACTCGGCGCGATCGGCGCCATTCTCCCATTTCTCGCGCTGATGGCGGATCCTTCGCTCGCCAGTCGGTATGTTTTTCTGAGAAGCGTCTTCAGTTTTCTTGGCTGGAGCGCGGATGAGAGCATCTTCCTTCCGGCCACGGCGCTGTTTGTCGTGGTGGCTTTCAGCACCGGAGCCGTTCGCGTCGCTCTAACTTGGGCCACCTACCGTTTTACATTTGGCGTGGGCACCGATCTCGGCAAGGAAGTTTACCGTCGAATCCTGTTGCAGCCGTACAGCTACCACGTGGCGCGCAACACTAGCCTGACACTGGCCAGTCTGAACAATGTCCAGCAGATCGTTGGCGGCGTGATTATACCCTTGATACAAAGCGCCATTTCCAGCGTTCTCATACTCGCGATCGCCGCCGCGCTGCTCCTGACCAATGCGCTCGCATCGATCGTGACGACATTTGCGTTCGTCGCAATCTATGGGTCAATCTCGGCGCTGACGCGTAAGACGCTGAACAGGAACAGCGAAATCATCGCTAGGATGGAAGCGCAGCGAGTTCAGGCAATCCAGGAGGGATTGGGCGGCATCCGCGATGTCATCCTTGACGGAACTCAGGAGTTGTTCGTGGGGCGTTATTGGGATTGCGAGTCGCGGGAAAGACGAGCGATGGCGGCGAACTCTTTCACGAGCTACGCCCCGCGATACATGATCGAGGCGCTCGGCATGATCGTAATGGCGATTCTTGCCGTCGCGCTGAGCGCGCATGGCGGAGTTGCCGATGCGCTTCCAGTTCTCGGCGCGTTGGCGCTTGGCGCGCAGCGGGCGCTGCCGCAAGTCCAGGCCATATACTTTGGCTGGGCGTCGATAAATTCGACCAGATTCGCCCTTCACGACGTGGTTCAACTGCTCGAACTCCCCGTCCCCGAGCATACTAATCTGAGTGAGAAGGATCGTCTGCGCGTTCGGCAATCCATTGAACTCGATGATGTCTCTTTTCGTTATATCGCCGACGGTCCCGACGTCTTGTCGCATGTAAGGCTCAGGATAGAGCGTGGCTCCCGGGTTGGTTTCATCGGAAAGACCGGCAGCGGGAAAAGCACGCTTGTTGATCTGATCATGGGCCTGCTTGAGCCGACGCATGGCGAAGTCATGGTCGACGGTCGAGCGTTGACCGCGGCCAACCGCGGAGCATGGCAAGCGGCGATAGCGCATGTCCCGCAATCCATTTACTTATCCGACACAACGATTGCTGAAAATATCGCTTTCGGCGTGGAGCCCCACTCGATCGACAACAATCGCCTGCGAGAGGCCGCGGAACGAGCAAGGATAGCGGGCTTTGTGGATTCGCTGCCTGAAAAGTTCCACACCATGGTGGGCGAGCGGGGCGTTCGGCTATCTGGAGGTCAACGGCAGCGAATAGGCCTCGCGCGCGCGTTATACAAAAGAGCGGACCTCATCGTTTTGGATGAAGCGACCAGCGCATTGGACAACGAGACCGAAGCCGCTGTAATGAGCGCCATCTACTCTGGCAGCCGCGATATCACAGTGCTCATAATAGCGCACAGACTGACAACTCTGCGAGCCTGCGATCGAATTTTCGAACTCTGCAATGGCAAAATCGCGCGGGAATGCCGTTATGAAGATATTGTCGGCCTCGTCGCCGATTCTGCGGCGGAATCTGATCAACCCGCGTCTTAGCCGCGGGCGCCGAGCGAATGGCGACATTCCCCAGGCCGCGCGCTCGACGACTCCGCGCGGAAAGGCATGCCGCTTGGAGAAAGCCGTTTCGCGTCGGATAAGCGGAAGCCGCTGTTTCGTGCTTGAGAACTAGGATTATCGGGTGAAAAATCAGATGCTCAACAATAGGTCCATCCTGATCACGGGCGGCACCGGTTCGTTCGGCAAGGCTTTCGTCAAAACCATTCTGACCCGTTTCCCGGACACCGAGCGTCTCGTCGTTTTCAGCCGAGACGAACTCAAGCAGTTCGAGATGGCGCGGCAATTCCCAGCCTCCAAATACGACGCGCTGCGCTATTTCATTGGCGATGTCCGCGATCCCGATCGTCTGCGCCGGGCGATGGAGGGCATCGACATCGTCGTCCATGCCGCCGCGCTCAAGCAGGTGCCCGCCGCTGAGTATAATCCGTTCGAGTACATCAAAACGAATGTGCTCGGCGCGCAGAACGTGGTCGAAGCGTGCCTGGATACAAGCGTCAAACGTGTCGTCGCGTTGTCCACGGACAAAGCCGCCGCGCCGATCAACCTCTACGGAGCCACCAAGCTCTGCGCCGACAAGCTGTTCACCGCCGCCAACAACATTAAGGGCCACCGCGACCTTCGTTTCAGCGTGGTGCGCTACGGCAACGTCATGGGGAGCCGCGGTTCCGTCATCCCGTTCTTTCTGGAGCAGCGCAAGACGGGCGTGCTTCCGATCACGGACCCCGCCATGACTCGCTTCAACATCAGCTTGCAAGAAGGCGTGGACATGGTGCTGTGGGCGCTGGAGAACGGACAAGGCGGCGAAGTATTCGTGCCCAAAATTCCAAGCTACCGAATCACCGATGTCGCCCGCGCCATCGGGCCGGAGTGTGAGCTTCCCGTCATTGGCATTCGCCCTGGTGAAAAGGTTCATGAGGAAATGATCACTGCCAGTGACAGTTACAACACGGTCGACCTGGGCCGCTATTTCGCGATATTGCCTTCAGCCGGCGCGTATTCGGTGGGAAGCTACTGCGCCGCTCATGGCGGCGCGCCGGTCCCACCGAGCTTTGCATATAACAGCGGGGCAAACCCTGAATTTTTGACGGTGGAGCAACTGCGACGACTGATTGCGCAGCATGTCGCGGCCCCCGGCGAGAACATGATTTGATCCCCTACGGCCGGCAGGAAATCACCCAGGCGGACATCGACGCCGTTATCTCGGCGCTCCGGTCGGATTTTCTGACGCAGGGGCCGGCGGTGCAGCGTTTCGAGCAGGCCGTGGCGAGCTACTGTCGCGCGCGGCAAGCGGTGGCCGTGAACAGCGCGACCTCGGCTCTGCACATCGCATGTCTGGCGCTCGGTCTTCAACCCGGTGACTGGCTCTGGACCACGCCGATCACCTTTGTCGCCTCGGCTAACTGCGGTTTATACTGTGGCGCTAAGGTCGATTTTGTCGATATCGACCCGCGGACCTATAATCTTTGTCCCAATGCGTTGGAGCGCAAACTGATCCTCGCCGAAAAGACTGGGCGATTACCAAAAATCGTCGTTCCGGTACATTTTTGTGGCCAGCCCTGCGACATGGAGATCATTCACGCCTTGGGACAAAAATACGGCTTCCGCATCATTGAAGACGCATCCCACGCAATCGGCGGCAAATACCGCGATGAAGTCATTGGCGGTGGTCGTTACAGCGACATCACGGTATTCAGTTTCCATCCCGTGAAGATTATCACGACGGCCGAAGGCGGCATGGCGCTAACCAACGAGCCAGCGCTGGCCGAACGCATGAGCCTCCTACGCAGCCATGGCGTCACGCGCGACCCCGCGAAAATGACCCATGAGCCCGATGGGCCTTGGTACTATCAACAGGTGGAGCTGGGCTTCAATTACCGCATGACAGACCTCCAGGCGGCGCTCGGCCTCAGCCAGCTTGCGCGGCTCGACGATTACGTCGCACGGCGCCATGACCTCGCCCGGCGCTATGACGCGCTGCTCGAAGGGTTGCCGATAGTGACGCCGTGGCGGAGCCCAGACAGCTATTCAGCCCTGCATCTCTATGTGATCCGTCTGCGACTGGACAACATTAAAGACCGCCGCCTCAAGGTTTTCGAATCGCTTCGGCGCCAGGGGATCGGCGTTAATTTGCACTACATTCCCGTGCATACGCAGCCGTGTTATCGCCGGGCGGGCTTCCAAAACGGCGATTTTCCGTTGGCGGAAGACTATTACGCGGAGGCCCTCAGTCTGCCGATGTATCCGGCCATGAGCGAGGCGCAACAGGATCTGGTGGTCGACGCTTTGCGCGAGGCCGTTCAATCATGAAATTGGCGGTCATCCCCGCGCGCGGCGGCAGCAAGCGCATCCCGCGCAAAAACATCAAACCATTCTGCGGCAAGCCGATGATGGCCTGGTCTATCGCGGCGGCGTTGGATAGCGGATGCTTCGATCGGGTTATCGTGTCCACCGACGATGACGAGATAGCCGATGTAGCGAAGCAATATGGGGCTGAAGTTCCCTTCATGCGTCCCGCGGCGCTGTCCGATGATCGCACGGGAACAATTCCAGTGATTGGTCATGCCATCGAATGGTTCAATCGACACGGCGCGCCGCCCGAACTCGCGTGCTGCATTTACGCGACGGCTCCATTTGTCACGGCCGCCGACCTTCGTCGTGGTCTCGATACACTCAACGCCGCGGGCAGCGATTACGCTTTTTCGGTCACCACCTTTCCATCGCCCATACAACGGGCCTTTCGCATCACCGCCGCGGGACGGATTGAAATGTTCCAGCCGGAACTTTTCAATATGAGATCTCAGGATCTCGAAGAGGCGTTCCACGACGCCGGTCAATTCTACTGGGGGCGCTCCAGCGCGTGGCTTGCCGGAGACATTGTTTTTGGGCCGAGCGCGGCGCCGGTGATACTGCCGCGGCACCGCGTGCAGGACATAGATACGGACGAAGACTGGCGAATGGCCGAATACCTGTTTCGGGTAATTGGCCTGGCGAACGACGAATTGCGGAAGTGAGAAGCGCGCGACGAAAGGGGCCGTCGCCGACTTTCACTACCGCTATGTTAAATGGAGCTTAAACTAGTGGTCTTGCTTTCCATTATTTCTCCGTTTTACAATTCAGAGCACAAATGCAAGCGTTTGTTGGATACGATTGCATGTATAGATGACAGTCTTGTTGAGATTATATTAGTTGATGACGGCTCGACGGATAGCACTATGAGCCTATTGCAGCAGTTTCAACAACGAGCGAGGACAAAAACGAACGTTCTGTCACAAGATAACAGAGGACCTGGAGGTGCAAGAAACACGGGCTGCCTAGCGGCTCGCGGAAAATACGTTTGGTTCGTCGATTCAGACGACAATATCTCAATTGATGCAATAGATTTTTTGAAATTGCAGGCGGATAATGAGTTTGATTTTATTGATTTCGATATAGTATCAAATGGTCAGCGTGAGAACAGCATGAGCCTCTCGCCTGGAAGCTATTTTGGAGGCACGATTTTTAGAGACAGCTTGATAGATAACTTTGGCCGTATTTGGTCAAAGATTATTAGGAGAGATTTTATAGTAAACAACAAAATATTTTACCCGGAATTCTGTATTTATGAAGATAACGCACTCGGGTTTATTTATCCGCTTTTTGTGCATAAATTTTATAAGGCTGATGTTGTTGGCTACATGCACAATACTGAGTTCGATTCCGTCACGCGCTCCACAATTACGCCTCGGTATTTCGACAGGCTGCACACCGCAGTTTATGGTATTCAGCGCTCTTATCGTATCGCGAGAGACACAGATAGGGCACGATTCAAAGTCAAATTTATTCGGCTGTATCTCATTAACACGATTGGACAGGCGCTTGGTAGATTCCCAAATAGGCATTGGATCAGTATTTGCTATGTCATGAAATTTTACAGACAGTTTGCGCGTGACTTTGATATAAAGATAAGTCCTTTCAGTCTTATTGCGGGCAGCTATAAATTTAGAGCGGTTATACGATCATTGTGGCTTCTGTCGTATTTGCTCCCTGAGCAACCAGATTACTTCACGCGAATGCGCCTGCGATCTTGGGGGAGGCCGATCAATTTTGTCGAATAATCATATAGGCTTAATGTTGTTTGTAGATTCCGCTTTCGTCGACGGCGCGATTAAAGCTGGTCGCGGCGCGACGCCATCTTCTTGTTCGAAAGGCGCGGATGGATATGGTTTGCTCCAAAAACGCGGCGACACCCCAGTCCGAAGCAGCCGCGCGACAGGACAGCCGCGCACGGATCGCCATCCAGCTTTGAGGGTGGCCTTATGACAATGCAAGTCGCCTTCCGCGTGGACGCCTCGACGCGCATGGGCACGGGCCATGTCATGCGTTGCCTGACCTTGGCCGACGCGCTTCGCGCGCGAGGCGCGCGATGTCTGTTCGTCTGCCGCGAGCATAAGGGCCATTTGATCGAGTTGATCCGACAACGAGGCCACGACGCCATCGGCTTACCGCTTCCGGAGCGGGACGGGTCGGCCTCGAATTTCAGCGGCGATCTCGCGCATTCCGCTTGGCTCGGCGCCGATTGGGACGACGACGCCGCGCGGACGGCCGCCGTGTTGAATGGGAGCCCGCGCGACTGGCTCGTCGTCGACCATTACGCGCTCGACGCCCGCTGGGAAACCGCGCTCCGACCGTGTTACCGAAAGCTGATGGTCATCGACGATCTGGCGGACCGAGAACATGTCTGCGATCTGCTGCTCGACCAGAATTTGACGGAAGACATGGAGTCGCGCTACCGGGGCAAAATACCGGCCGATTGCATCGCATTGATCGGTCCACGCCACGCCTTGCTGCGCCCGGAGTTCGCGGAGTTGCGACCAAAAGCCCTGGCCCGCCGGCGAACGCCGGTCATGGAGCGGCTGTTGATTTTCATGGGCGGGAGCGATCCGGAAAACGAGACCGGCAAGGCCGTCGCCGGCGTCGCGCGGGCTAACGGGCGATGGCGGCACGTGGATGTCGTGGTCGGACAGGGTTTTTCCGCGCTCGCGGCTCTCAAGGACGCCATGGAGCGTCTTCCCTCGGCCGCGCTGCATATTCAGACGCCGGATATGGCGGAGTTGATGACCGTCGCCGATCTGGCCGTAACCGCCGCCGGCAGCGTCACATGGGAAAAATGCGCGCTGGGACTGCCCAGCTTGGTCGCGATTCTCGCCGACAATCAACGCGAAATAGCCCAGGCGATGCATCGACGCGGCGCCCTACGAATAATGGGCGTCGCATCCGACCTGACATCCGGCTGCTACGCAAAACATCTCGATGAACTGACTCTTGATGAAATCCCCCCTATGATCGATCACGCCGCCCGGATATGCGACGGTTCTGGCGCCGGGCTTGTTTTGGAAGTTATGGAGGGGTTTTTATGAGCGCAATGTCGCGGCCTTTCGCCATCGCGGGACGCAGCATTGGTCCCGAGGATCCGCCCTACTGCATCGCGGAAGTAGGCATTAATCACAATGGCGACCTTGCGCTTGCTAAACGCATGATCGAAGCCGCGAAAAGCGCCAGCGCCGACGCGGTCAAATTTCAAACTTTCCAGGCAGAGGAGTTCTGCGGCGACCCCGAACAAATGTTCAGCTATCGGTCGCGGGGCGAGAGCGTCACCGAACCCATGCTCGAAATGTTCAAGCGTTACGAGTTCGCGGCCGAGCAATGGCGCGAGATTAAAGAATATTGCGACCAAGTAGGGATTACCTTTTTTTCGACGCCGCAGAATCGTCCCGACCTCGATCTGCTTATGTCCGTTGGCGTGCCCGCGATCAAGGTGGGCTCCGACGACTTCACCAACCTTCCCTTGCTGCGCGGCTATGCAAACGAAGACCTGCCGCTGATTCTTTCCTGCGGCATGAGCGATCTTGCCGAAGTGCATCAGGCGCTCGAAACGGTGGGTTGGTTTTCGGGGAAACCGGTCGTTCTGCTGCTCTGCACCTCGCAATATCCGACGCCGCCGCGGGACGTGAACATCCGTAAGCTGACGACGCTCCAGCAAGCGTTCCCCGGTCTGCTGGTCGGCTTCTCCGACCACACGCAGGGGCCTTTGGCGGCGAGTCTAGCGGTTGCGCTTGGCGCCCGTGTGTTCGAGAAGCATTTTACGATGGATCATGATCTGCCGGGGCCGGATCACTGGTTCGCCGAGGATATAGCTGGATTGAAGGAGTGGATTCAAAATATTCGAACCGCGGATTCGATGCTTGGAAGCCCAATCGTCAGGCCCACGCAGGCAGAAGAAGAAATGCGCATTCTTGCTAGGCGCAGCGTTGTCGCTCTGCGAGATATCGAACGCGGCGAATTGCTGGACCATAGCAATATTGGACTGCGGCGGCCGGGTGGAGGGCTCGCCTGCTCAATGCTCGACGAATTGTATGGGGTTACCGTAACTCGCGCAATCCGACGCGGCACCCGTCTTTCACTGAAAGAGCTGTGCTCATGAATCCAACGGCAGAAGAACTGCAGGAGTGGTTCACCCGGTTAACTTCATTTAGGGAGAACAGATTCCATCCGTTGACATGGATTTCAGGGCAACCGGAAATTGGAAGCGGTGTCTATATTGGAGGATTCTCTGAGGTAAACGCTACGGGAGCGCGTATTTCAATTGGAGACAACTGCGACATCGCGTCGTTTGTGTCCATTAACTGCGCCGACTCACATAAAAAATGCATCGGGATTTCATACGAAATTAGGCGTCGCGATATTACCATCGAAAATAACGTATTTATTGGAT
>JBAUVQ010000109.1:0-2598 GCA_049583305.1 Methylocystis sp. | reverse complement strand
CGACATAGCTGAAAAGCGCCCCGGATCGAACGTCTCCGCCCCGCATGATTCGTCGTCTCCCGCACCGCCAAGGGAGTGAATCACACCGAGATTGCGAGGACCAGCGACTTTTTCAACAGCCTGCTAGATTGCCCCATTTGTCGATGCGCCGAAACACCGGACCACCGTCGATTTTCGAAAAGGCGAGCCAGGCGCGCAGAGCTTCGACCGGCCGGCCGACGACGTTTTCGTGCGCCGCAGCCGGATCGCCATGACCGGAAGCTGTTCGTCCTTCGGCGCTTTAGGGTCGGCGGCGACTGGTTCGCGCTCTTCGAGATCGTCGACCTTGAGCCGCGCGATTTCCGAGCGGCGACGCCCGCCGGAGCCAAAGGCGAGAAGCAGAAGCGCGCGGTCGCGCAGATCGACCGCCCTGCCCCGCGAACAAGTCGCGAGCAGCTGATCGAGAACATCGCGGGTGATCGCCGAGGCGCTTTTGCGCGCCCGCGGCCGATCGGCGGCGCGAATGGCGAGACGCAACGCGTTGCGAATGGACGGATTACTGAACGGTCCCTCAAGGCCGCGCCAGCGATGCAGGCTGGACCAGAGCGCGAGACGCCGGCGCACCGTCGCCGGCGCATGCGGACCGGTGGATTTCAGGCGGCATTCGGCGCGCAAGATCTCCGCGACCTCTTGCGGCATCCCGTGTTCGGGATTTTTCCCGCGCTCTTGCTCGTCCCACAGATGATGGGCGATGAAGCGCAGCACTGTCGTCTCCGACGCCGGCCAGACGAGCGGCGCATTTGTTGCCGCGCGCGCCCAGGCCTCGAGATAGGCGAGATCACTTGCCAGCGCCCTCAGCGAATTCGGCCCCGTGCCGGTCTTGGCGAGATGCGTCAGCGTGTCGATCTCGGCCGCGGTCAGCGTCTCAGCCAGGCGATCGCGCGCGGCCAGCGGCAAGAATCCGGCTAGCGCGTCGATGTGAAATTCGTCGCTAGCGGTCATGGCGCGTCTCCGGCACCATGCACCTCGACGCCTTGCGCGCGTGCGGCAACCGCGAGCTTTTTGTCGAGCGTCGCCAGCGGCAGATTTTGCGAAAGCGCCAGCGCCAGATAGCTCGCGTCATAGCCGGAGAGCCCATGCCGTTCGGCGAGCGCCAGAACGAGCCGGTCATTGCCCGTCCCCTCGTCGAGGATCGGAAAGCCGCGCAGCTGCGCCATCGTCGTCGCCGCCTCGCCGGGCTGCAGCCGGCCGCGGCGCTCCGCCACCAGAAAAAGATTGCGGGTCTCGAACCAGAACAGCGACGGCGCCCGGCCGGGATTGACGCCGAGCTCCGCCATGACGCGATCGGCCGCCTGGTTCTGCTCGTCGGGCAGGAACCAGGCGGCGGCGAGCGAGGCGTCGACGACGAGCGCCATCTAAAAGCGCCGCCCTTCGTCGCGCCAGGCGAGCAATTCCTCAGGTGTGGTTTTGGCGCGCTTGGCCCGGGCGGCTTTCACCTCGGCGACGAGCGCCGAAAAATCCTCAGGCTTCGGGACGCGGGTCAGTCGCGCGATCGGCTCATTGCCGCGCGCGATGACGATCTCCTCGCCGGCTTCGACCTTGGCGAGGAGTTCGGAGAGCCGGGTTTTGGCCTCGCCGATTTTGACGGTGAGCGGCATGGGAGTCCCTTAGAGACGTTTTCTCCGTAGCGAAATTTCGACCGGCCCCAGCGCCCATATAAAGAGAAGACCGGCGGCCTTCCGGCGGTTGGCGTGCCCGACGTGGGTGTTCTGGGGAGAATCGGCTATTCTTTCGCCTTGGTCAAGCGTTGGTTTGGTCACCATCGATAAGGGGTACTTATCGATGGTTATACACAACTTTTTTGACCCTCCGCGATGACGGAAGTAAACTGCCGCTTCACTTCCGCTGCGACGGCGTTTCAAGTCGCCGAGCATATTGACGTCGCTGAGGGCTTCGGGACGGCTTGGGCCGCGCAGCTCATGCACAAACTGCTCGTTTGGGCCGCGCTTGGATCCAAGCGATATCTCAAGCTCAAACTTCCACGCGAGGTGAAACGCGTGACAATCTTCGCGGACCCCGACTCCGACGGCCTGCTTTACGCGGAGAAATTCCGGCAAGCCAACCCCGCGCTTGGCGTCGAAATCGTCACGCCAGGCGCCGGAGCAGGCGATTTCGCGCGAGTGTGGCAGCGGGAGGGTAGGGCCGCACGTTTCGACGAAGCGGGCGGCGTCAGTTCAAGAAGCCGATAAACATGTCGAACGGACGTATATTTCCCTTGGGAATGTAAAGAGAAAGGGCGTGGGTGTTGTCGATTCCGCCTTTCGGTAGTGGGCCAGTTTGAATGTGGCAGATGGGCTGGCGCATTTCTCATAGGCTGTGGATGACGCTGGTTAGCTCATTCCGATTCAGATCGTGGGCATGATATGGGTAACACTAATCGCGAGCTTGTGTCGCTGATTGAGTTCGCGGCAGGGGGCAGTATGGCGAAGCACCTAGTGGATCGAATCTAACACTTGGTGCCCACGTTTGACGGCGGCGATGATTTTGTCTGGATCGGCGGTCCAGGTGAAGGGCTTCGATTGTTGGTTGTGCTCTTCGAGGAAGCGATTGATGGCGGCT
>JBAUVQ010000108.1:0-7677 GCA_049583305.1 Methylocystis sp. | reverse complement strand
TCTTTCCGAAGTGACCTTTCTCGCCTCGCTTGGCATCCGCACTTTGATCATCGGAGCGAAGGAGACCGCCAATGTTGGCGGCAAGCTGGTTCTGTTGAATCCGCAGCCGAATGTCGCAAGCGTCCTGCGGAGCAGCAACGTCGATACGGTGATGCCGATCATCGACGCCGCAACGTCTCTCGCGACGGTTTTTGGCGCCTGAATGCCTTGTTCGCCGCTCACGACGGAGATCGGCTGGCGTGGTCGCTTCGGCGGCTCCCTCGGCGATATCGCGGCCGCGTCGGATTGGTTGGAGGGAATAGCGGTCGGCCTGAAACTCTCGGGAGAAACGACCTTCGCCATGCAGGTCTGTCTCGAGGAAGTCATGTCCAATATCGCGCGGCATGGGAAAGTTGACAGGTTGTCGACGCCACGTTCCATCGAGGCGGAGGCGGATGATCCTCTGTCGATCTTGGTCGACATCGACGTTTTTGATGATCGCATCTTCATGACGATCGAGGATAACGGTCGCCCATTCGACCTAGCGAAGGCGCCCGCGAAGGTCGTCGATAAACCTTTGGAGGAGGTCCGACCGGGGGGACTGGGCATTCACCTGATCAAGACCTTCAGCCGCTCAATCGAGTATCGCCGCACGGACGCCGGCAACCGTGTCACCCTCGACTTTAGGCGCTAGGTTTCGGGCCCGAACCGAAGCCGCGACTGGCAATACAGGACGCCATTGGCTCGCGACGAACAAAATCATGGAGACGCAATCTCGAATTCTGGCGTCGGGGTGTCCGAGGTTCTTGGGAAGCTTGCGGCGTCGCTCACGCCGATGGACCTCCGCGCCGGCGACATATTGATGCGACAGGGGGAAGTCAGCGACGCCGCCTATTTCTTGGAAAAAGGCTCCGCGCTTGTCTATGCCGAGACGCGCTATGGGCCGGTCTCGCTCGCGACGATCACGGGGCCTTGTCTTGTCGGCGAGATTGGGGCCTTCGCCGATCTCGAGCGCACGGCCAGCGTCAAGACAATTGAAGCCGCGCGCGTGTTTCGCATCCCTCGCGCCCAGTTGCTGGAGCTTGGTCGAAACTCTCCGGAATTGTTGATGTCGGTCATTCGGCAACTGGGCCAGCAGATCGATTCGGTGAATAGGGCCGTCGCGCTCTATACAAATGCGCTGGCGGCGCTGGAAAGGCGAGAGTTCGATGAAGCCGTATTGCGCGATTTAGCCGCGCCGTCGCCGCGGCTCGCCGAATTCTTCGACGCGTTTCGCCGTTTCGCCAATCAAATCCTCGACAAGCGCCGACATCAGGACGAAATGGCCGCCGCCGCCATGATCCAGAAATCCTTCCTCCCGAAGGAATCGAGCGTGAACGCGACGGGCAATGATTTCGAAATTCGGGCCAGGATGCGGCCGGCGCGCGAGGTTGGCGGCGATTTCTATGACTATTTCATGCTGGACGCCGACCGAATGGCGGTGATCATCGGCGACGTTTGCGGGAAGGGAATGCCCGCCAGCCTATTCATGGCCGTTGTGGTGACGGTATTGCGCGCCGCCGCCCGCGAGGAGGCTGACGCGGGCGCCACGATCGCGCGGGCGAACAGCTTATTATGCCGCGACAACGCCGCGTCAATGTTCGCGACCGCTTTCTATGGCGTGCTTAATTTGCGCGAGGGCGTGCTCGACTTCTGTAATTGCGGTCACAACGCGCCAATTCACTTGTTGGCGTCGGGCGGCAGCGACCGGCTCGCGGCCACTGGCCTGCCGCTTGCCCTCTATTCGGACCGACGCGCGGCCGCGTCAAAAATTCAGCTCGGCCGTGGCGACAGCGTTGTCTTATTCACCGACGGCGCGACGGAGGCGGTCAATCTCGCGCAGGAAGAGTTCGGTGAGCCTCTCCTCCTCGAGACGCTGTTGAGCAGCCGAGATCTTGCTCCAGCGGACATCGTATCCCGGTTGTTCGCGGCCGTCGACGCCTTCGCACAAGATGCAGAGCAAGCCGACGATATCACCTGCGTTGTAATCAGACGCCGGTGACAGGAGTTGCGCCGTTGCGTGACAATAGTCGCCGTGGCGACATTGCGATGAAACGAACGAGCCGCCAACCTGGCTTCCCTACGCGCGGGCATTTGCCGCGCCACGCCTTTCGCGAGAGCGTTTCCGACTCGAACGCCCAAGCGATCACGGGGTTTTCGGTTTGCACCTTGGATCGGCGATTTCAACACGACGATTCTTCGCGCGTCCTTCGTCGTTCCCGTTATCGGCGATTGGCATCGTCAAACCATAGCCTTTCGCCGCCAAGCGATCGGCCGGGATCCCATGCGTCGCTAGCCAAGCGGCGACGGATGCGGCGCGAGCCTGCGAAAGCGTCACGTTGTATTCGGGAGTCCCGACGTTATCGGTATGACCTTGGATTTCCGCGTGAAGGGCTGGATCCTTGACCATCAAGCCGTCAACGCGTTGCAACACGGCGTCCGACCCCGGCTTCAATGTCGACTTGTTGAAGTCGAACAGCACGCTGGTCAAAGCGACATGGCAATTTTTGGCGAGTTCCGATTTCAGCGCGTCACCGCCGGATTCGTCGCCCACGGTGAAACTGTAGCCGTCGGGGTTCATGTGCGGATAGGCCCAAATGTCGCGGCCATTCCGCCCATAATGCGCTGTAATCGACTCCGAACGCGCCGCATTGACGATCGTCCAGTTGGCTTTCGTAAGCGCGTCGCGATAGGGTCCACACTGTGTGAAAACTCCGTCTGACCGGATTCCCTCAGGGGGAGCGTTGCGTTAGAATCGGCGCATGACGCACATTCCCGGCTCCGACCGCTCGCAGGTGCTGCTCCTGCCCGAAGCAATCGACGACTATGTCGCCGCCGACAATCCTGTTCGCTTCATCGACGCCTTCGTGGACACGCTCGACTCGAAGGCGGCTGGATTTGCGCGGGTCGAGGCAAAGGCGACGGGGCGTCCCGGCTATGCGCCGGGCGATCTGCTCTCTTCAACGGTGGCACAAGCGGTCCGTATCGGATGACGGCGTCCCATAGGCCGAGGAATGTCACAAATCGAACCCGTCTCCGAGATAGTTGAACCCGTCTCGCCTCCTGGCCGGCGGCGGCGGCGCGGAAGACGAAATTCGCTGCCCAGAGACAGGGCCCTCTTTCGAGCGAGAGGAACCCCGAAAGCTGGCCCCGGAGACCAAATTTCCACTATGCGGGTCCCGAAGCCACGGGTTTGCCGGGCATGGACCCGACTGCATGAAATACCCTTAGTTTCAGACACTTAGTGGTGGGGGAAGTAGGACTCGAACCTACGAAGGCATAGCCAGGGGATTTACAGTCCCCCCCCTTTGCCGCTCGGGACATTCCCCCACGGGTCCGGACACGCCGCGAGGCGGCGCCCGGACAAGACCCGCGCGAACGCCAAGGCCTTAAGCCCCGCGCTTATGGGAATATCGCGGGCCGCTGTCAACCCCGCCACGGAGCGTCGCGCGGCTCTCGAAAACCTGTCCGAAGAGCCGCGCCCGCATGTTTCGCTCGCGCGCTCGCGCCGCGAGACTGCTTATTTCCGCGCCATTTCGAGATGTTCGAGGGCTTCCTCGGCATGTTTCGTCGCGACTTCGGCGTGGCCCTCCTTGCCGTGCTTGATCGCTCCGCGCAGATGGCCGATGGCCTCCTTCACATGCGGATTGACTTTAACATTTTCCGCCGCCTCGGCGTGATGCAGCGCCGCCTCGGCGTGGTGCGCGACCCCTTCCGCATGGCCCGCCTTGCCCGCGTCGATGGCTTCCTGGGTGTGGTGAATCGCGGCGTGCAGATGACCCCAGAACAGCGCGTGATGCTTGTGCTTCATGGGCGGCGGGGGCAGATCCGGCACATAGGTCAAGGCGACGCTCTCGGCGCCGGCGCTGAGGCCGAGCCCCTCTCCTCCCTCGACATTAAACGGCTGCAGCGACAGCGTGTTGTTGGAGCCGCCAACGAGAATCGCGCCGCCGCCGCCAACGCCGACCTTGAGCGAGGCCTCCGGCCCCACATAGTCGCCCGTCAGAGCGCCCGGTCCGAGCACGCGACTTTCCGCGACGACGCCCCAGACGAGATCGCCCGGACCGTTAACGCCGATATTGGCGCCGACCTTCGTCAGTTTTCCAAGATAATGCTGAGGGTTGCCGCCCGTCGCCTCATCCTCGTAGACGCAGTCGAGCGCCTGATTTTGGACCAGAATCGTGATGCCGTTCCCCGAAAGGTGACATTCCAACACGCCGACCTGATCGGCGGCGAGCGCCGCCGCGGGCGTCAACGCCGCCAGAAACAACCCGCCGCACAGCGTGCGCCTAAAATTAGTCAACCGCCCCATGCTCGAAACTCCTCTTTCGCTTTTGGACATTTTCATGGGCGAACCAACTCGCGACGCGCCGCGAGCCACTCCGCCGCTTCATCGACATATTGGCCCGGGACCAAAAAACAACTGCAGCGCGACAATTTACCTCAACCGATCGGCCCGGCGGCGCTCGAAGCGAACACGCCCGCCGGAAAATGTCGGGTTCTTCAGCTTTCGTTCAGGCGCGGCGCGGCATAGGAGGCGGGCGGCGACTGTGATAGAGCGTTTCGCCGGCGCGCGGGTCGCGCCGGCCGTCGGCCGATTCTATCCACCGGAATTATCCATCATATGAACGATCTTCAAAGAGATTTGACGCGAGACGCCGCCTCCGCGCGCGCCGCCAATGGCGGCGACGCCTTCCGCGCTCCCGCTCCGCCGAGCCAGACCGCGATCCTGCGCGGCAAGGCCGAACCGCGGCTGCTGCGCGACGAATTGCTGAGCGAAATCTTCGCCGCGACGGTCGCCGCCTCGCCGTCCGCCATCGCCATGACGACGCTGGAGCGCCGCTACAGCTACCGCGAGGTCGACCTGCTCGCGATGGCGATCGCCAACGGGCTCGTCGCGCGCGGCGTCGGCCCCGGCGATGTGGTCGGGCTGTGGATGGCTCGGGGACCGGAACTGCTCATCGCGCAAATCGCGATCGCCAAGACGGGCGCGGCTTGGCTGCCTTTCGACGCCGACGCGCCGGTCGAGCGCATCGCCGTCTGCCTGAGCGACGCCGAGGCCAAGGGCCTGTTGACGTCCGCCGCCCTCGCGCCCAAAGCCGCCGGCGGCGTGAGCGCTCCCGTGCTGATCGACGCCGAAATCGCGGCGATCGCCGACGCGCCCCTGCCCGATCCTCGCCAGCGCGGCGCGACGCCAGATCATGCCGCCTACATGATCTACACCTCCGGCTCGACCGGCGTGCCCAAGGGCATCGTCATCACCGGGCGCAACATTTGCCACTATCTACGCTCGGCCAACGAGATTTACGGCGTCACGTCGTCCGACGTGGTGTTCCAGGGCGCCTCGGTCGCCTTCGATCTGTCGATGGAGGAAATCTGGATTCCCTATCTCGTCGGCGCGACGCTGTTCGTCGCGACGCCGCAGATTCTGGGCGAGACCGAGCAACTGCCCGACATTTTGGAGGAAGCCCAGGTTTCCGTGCTCGACACGGTGCCGACGCTGCTCGCGGTGTTGCCGCGCGACGTGAAGACGCTGCGCACGATCATTCTGGGCGGCGAGGCCTGCCCGCCGGCCATCGCCGAGCGTTGGACGCGCATCGGCCGCACGATTTACAACAGCTATGGCCCAACCGAAGCCACCGTCGTCGCGACGGTCGCGGAAGTGTGGCCCAAGGAGCCGGTCACGATCGGCAAGCCGATCCCCAATTACAGCTGCTATGTCGTCAACGACGCGCTGGAGTTGGTCGGCCCCGGCGTCGAGGGCGAACTGCTGATCGGCGGCCCCGGCGTCGCCAGGGGCTACCTCAAGCGCGACGCGCTGACGGCGGAAAAGTTCATCGCCAACCCGTTTCGCTCGGACGGTTCCGACCCCGTGCTTTATCGCTCCGGCGACGCGGTGGCGCTCGACCAGAACGGCAATCTCGCCTTTCGCGGGCGCATCGACGACCAGATCAAGATCCGCGGCTTTCGCGTCGAGCTCGGCGAGATCGAGGCGGCGCTCTCCCATGCGCCGGGGGTGCGCCACGCCGCCGTCGCGCTACGCAACGAGAACGGCATCGACGAACTCGTCGCCTTTCTGACCACGGACGGCGGCGAGAAACCGGAAACCCGAGACTTGCGCGCGAAGCTGCGCGAGACCCTGCCGCCCTACATGGTTCCCGCGCGCTACGAATTCGTCGAGACCCTGCCAAAGCTGTCCTCCGGCAAGGTCGACCGCAAGGCGCTCAAGCGCATCGAACTGACCACGCCCGCCGGGATCGACGAGGAGCAGGAAATCCCGCGCGACGAGACCGAAGCGAAGCTGCTGGAGGCCGCCAAGCGCGTGCTGCCACCCGGCGCCATCCCCTTCGACGCGGATTTCTTCACCGAGCTTGGCGGTCATTCGCTGCTCGCCGCGCGTTTCGTCGGCGCGGTGCGCGAGACGCCGCGGCTGGCGTCCGTGACGCTGCAAGACCTTTACGCCCACCGCACGCTGCGCGCGCTCGGCAAGCATCTCACCGGCAAGGCCGAATATGACGCGCCGCCGCGCGATCTGTCCTTCACGCCGCCGCCGTTGCCACGGCGCTTCCTGTGCGGACTGGCGCAGGCGGCCGCGCTGCCGTTCATCCTGGCCATCGTGACGGCGCAATGGCTCGGCGTGTTCGTTTCCTACCAGCTCATCACCTCGGCGGAAGCGACTTTTCTCGAAGAATCGGTGACGCTGCTCGGCGTCTATATGTGCGTGAACCTCGCGACGGTGGCCGTGTCGATCCTCGGCAAATGGCTGGTCATCGGCCGCACCAAGCCGGGCCGCTATCCGCTTTGGGGCGTCTATTACTATCGCTGGTGGCTGTCGCAACGTTTGATCGGCCTGACCCACGCCAAGTGGTTCCAGGTCTCGCCGCTGATGAATCTCTATCTCAGGGCGCTCGGCGCGAAGGTCGGCGAGGACGCGCTGGTCAGCGAATTCGACGCCGGCGCGATCGACCTCGTCAGCATCGGCGCGGGCGCCTCGCTCGGCGCCAAGCTGAAACTCTCCAACGCGCGCGTGGAGGGGAACGAACTCATCATCGGAACCATCGACATCGGCGCCGACGCCTATATCGGGACGTCCTGCGTGATCGAGAACGACGTGGTGATCGCCGATGGCGGCGCGCTGGAGGATTTGACGTCGCTGCCCGCCGGCGCGCGCATCGGCGCGCATGAAATCTGGAATGGCTCGCCCGCGCGCAAGACCGGCATGGTCGACCAGTCCGAACTCGACGCCCCGGCGAAAGCCGGCCCGATCCGCCGTCCGGTCATGACCTTCCTGTTCACGCTGCTGGTTCTGACGATTCCACCCCTCGGACTGTTGCCGATCTTCCCGGCCTTCTATCTCTTCGACAAGCTCGACGCCTGGATGGGCATCGCCGAGTCGAACCACATCTATTATCTCGCGGCGATACCGTTGTTCGCCTGGCCGACCGCTTTCGTGCTGGTGCTGGTGACGGTGGCCTTCATCGTTGTCGCGCGCTGGGTCGTCATGCCGACGCGCGTGCGCGCCGGAACCTATTCCGTCTGGTCGTGGTTCTATTTGCGCAAATGGGCGATCTCGCTCGCGACCGAAGTCACGCTGGAGACGCTGTCCTCGCTGTTCGCGACGCTCTACATGCGCGGCTGGTATCGCATGATGGGCGCGCG
>JBAUVQ010000107.1:0-4907 GCA_049583305.1 Methylocystis sp. | reverse complement strand
GGCCTGTCCGCCGCTGCGTCGGCTTCCGCCCGCGCGGCGTCCCCCGCCACCCGGCGGCGTCGCGATCTTGCTGGACGTGCTGGCCCGTCACGCGCGAACGGAGGAGGGATGTCTCGTCACTTTCGGCGCGGGCTGCGATTTTGGAAACGAGACGGAGTTTTTGACGGCGGTCGGCGCGGCGCTGCGACAATTGCCGGCGCGCTATCCGCGTTGGCGCGACATCGCGGTGCTATCCGGCCTGCGCCATCGCGTCCCCGGCCTGTGTCTGCGCTTTCTGCCGTCCTATCGAGGCGCGGAGGATTAGCGCGCCCCTTCGAACACGGAAGTCGTCGGAATTCGCGAGGATGGAGATCGTGGCCGCCGATGGCGTCATGATCGTAGGGAAGAGCGAACTCGGCGAAGGCGAACGGGCTTGCAAGTGGCTTGGCGCGCGCCTCATCATTTTCGCGGGAGTTTCAAACACAATCCCGAAGGCCCGCGTCGCGGACTTCGATCGGATCGACGCCCACCGCTCTCGTCTTTCCGTGATCTTTGAATCAAAGTGATTCGCGAATCAGTTTCGTTCTCATTCGAGAGCCGCGCCCGAGGACTGACCAGCCTCCAAGCGCGACGCCCGCCACGAAAACTCAGTCTACATTGTCAAACAAAATCACGACGATCCTTGTAGTGAGCGCGTGCGAACGCACGATAGGCGCGGCTTCAGCGAAGGAGTTTCTTGCCCAATATGCGGGGACGCGGTAGACGTTTGAATCAAGGGTATTTTTCGAGTGTATGTCGACATCGCGTGGGACAACCAGGCCTAGCGGCGAACTCTCCGCGTTTTTCGGTGTGTGTGTTTTGGAGAGTCGGTTGGCGCCGATCAATACTGAGCTGCCAGCGATTCGGGAGATAATGGCAGATGAAAAAGCAAGGGCTATTGCGATCATCGACTCCGCCCTTCGACCGCGAAGAGATAGCGCCTGAATTTCGTGAGATTGCGCCTGAACTTCGTCGAAACAGTGACGCCACATTCAGCAAGCTTGGCGAACTCCGCGCGATCAATGAAAATGAATTTCCGCTTCCCCCGACGGATAACACCTGGCGAAAAGGCGTCGCTCCCGTCGCCGTGGTGATGATATCGCTGAATGAAGAGCACAATATGGACGAGGTTTGTCAAAACCTCGCGGGGTGGGCGCAAGAAGTTTTTTTGGTGGACAGCTACAGCCAGGACAACACGGTGGACATCGCCTTGGGCAAAGGCGTGCATGTCGTGCAAAGACGCTTCCGGGGGTTTGGGGACCAGTGGAATTTCGCGATCCACGATCTACCGATCGCCGCGCCATGGACCATGAAGCTGGACCCGGATGAAAGGTTGTCGGACGAACTGAAGCAAAATCTGCTCGCGGCGATGCGGGACGCCAAGGGCGCCGGCTTATCGGTGGACCGTCGCTTGTGGTTCATGCATCGACCCCTGCCTGTTCGACAACGCCTGGTCAGGATTTGGCGTTCGGGGATGTGTCGATTCACCGACGTCGCGGTGAACGAGCACCCGGTCGTCGTGGGAGGCATCACGCATGTCAGCGGCGACATAGAACATCACGACAGTCCGGACCTTGAACATTGGCTGGAGAAGCAGAACCGATATACGACCGCCGAGGCGATCAGAGCCTATAATCAGCTCCCGCTCGCGGCTTCCCCGCGCTTGTGCGGGAACGCCTTCGAGCGGCGCATGTGGCTGAAGCGGCATTTCCGACGTCTGCCTTTTCGGTTTTTTCTGCTCTTCCTCTATCACTGGTTATGGCAGAGCGGATGGCGCGCCGGATGGATCGGCTATACTTGGGCGCGGCTTCGAACCGATGTGATGCGCATTAGAGAATATAAGCGCCGGGAGATCGAGCTCTACAAGTATTCGCCGCCACGGCGCGCTTATGGGCCGGGAAGGCCGGATGACCGGGTTCAACAGTACGACTAAAGACGCGCGAAAACGCGGTGGAGGCTCCGAATGCGAGGAGCCCGGAGCCGATGGGCGCGGCCGATACGGGATCGGTCGCCCGCTCGGCCGGGGGCGCGCCCGCTTCGTCGAATATTGCGTGTCGCCAGAAAAGCCAGCTCTTGGATCGCGCTGATTAGCGCGGACGATCCGCGGGCGCGGCCGCGATTTCTCCAGTTTCCGGAATATGCGTCAGATAACGCTCCAGCGCGCTTGGCCGGCGGCGGCGGACGGGTTCGAAGGCGTCGCCGTAATAGGTCTTGGGTCCGTCGGCGCCCGCGTCCGATCCGCGCGGGCCGCGCGACCAGCGCATCCTCATCGCGCCGTGGAGGCGCTGCTCGACCTGCGAGATCGTGACATTGTCGACCACATAATGTCCTTTGCGGTCGACATGGGCGATTTCGTCGCGCACCAGACGATTGAGCAGGGCGGTCAGATTTTCCCGGACATTGAGCGGCAAAAGCGCGAATGTCGCGGCCTCGGGTTCGATCTCGCTCATGTCGCCGTGAAGCGGTTTGGCCGCGCGCATCACCGCCTTCATCGCGCGGGTCTCGACCGGATCGGCCTCGTCGTCGGTGAGATCGAGCGGCGGCGTGAATTGGCGACGCTCGCGCGTTTCCATCCCGCGCTTAAAGATCTCGGACAAAAACTTCATGATGAACACAAAGGCGTCCTGCGCCATCGCGACGCAAATCGCCATCGTCGCATCGGGCGTGAAGCTCCAGAAGGCCTCGCGCGCCAGTTCGAACTTGTTGCGTTCGGTCGAGTGGGCGCGCAGAAAATCGTCGCTTCTTTTCAGCAGTCCGCGCACGTCGGTTTCGGTGAGTCCGGCGGGCTTGCCCGAGACCACGCAGGCGTCGACGAGCGTTTTCGCCTCGTTGAAGCCGGCCGCCGCCGCCTTCGGATCTGTCGCCGAAGCCTCGCGAATGTGATTCGCGACCGCGCCGATTTCGTCGCGCAACTGCCCTTCCAGCGAACATTTCTTGTCGAAGACCGCGCGCGCGGCGCTCATGTCGTCGCGCGCGGTCAGGCGATCGCGCGCTTGCGCGCCAATGGGCTCGCAGGCGAAATCGCCCGATAGCGCCGATGGAACCGCGTTGGCGCCGCGCGCGGCGATCAGGATCGCCTCGCACAAGGGCTTGGCTTCGCGCACGGCGCGCCAGCTCGGATCGGCGCGCAATTCGTCGCGAAGCGCGCCGAGTTGTTGCAGCATCGCGCCGAGATCGGGCGCGGTCTCGCCCTTGGGCAGCGGGCGCGCCCGAGCCTCGGCGCCGCTGTCGGCCTTCAGCTTCAACGCGATCGCGTCGGCGGCCAGCGCGTCGCGATGGCGCAGGGCGTTGGCGCGCTCGGTGATCGGCCCTTTCAGCGTCTCCCTGATCGTCGCCATGCGCTTTTGCGCCTCCGTCGATTTGGCGCGATGCGACAGGCAATTGGGGCCGCAGGAGGCTCCAAGCCCGTCGAGCCCCTTGGAGGCGTCGACGGCGGCCTGTTCCTCTTGCTTCGCCGTGGTTTCCAGAGCCGGGATTTCGTCTTGCTTGGCTTTGATGATCGCATCGAGATCGGCGGCCGCGTGTTCCAACTCCCGCATCCGCGCCTTGGTCTCGTCGAGTTGCCGGCTCGCCGCCTGGGCTTCGGCGAGGTCGGCGGCGGCCCGTCGCGCGGCCTCCGCGACGACGCGCTGCCGCGCATCCTGGCTCTTGCGAATCGACTCGCGCAGACTGGCGTCAGCCGTGCGCGCGGTCTCGCTCAGCGCCTCGAGTTGTTCGAGATAGGCTTTGAAGCCCGGCGTCGTTTCAAGCTGCGTGGTGTTTTCGTCGTAGCGCGCGGCGACCTGCTTGGCGGTCGGCAACACCACATCGGCGGCGAGCTCCATGGGTTGCAGCTCGCCGACGATCTTCTTCGACGAGAGCTTGAAAATATTGTTGTAATAATAGGTGAAGGAGAAGAACGCGGAAATCGAGAAGACGAAGGCGAAAACGAGCGCGGTGATCGCGGTTTTGATGATCACGCGCTCGCGCGCCATGCGCCGCATCGCGATCAGGCTCGCGAGATCGGCCCCAAGCGACCAGGAGGTCGAGGCGAGCATGACGAGGATCGCTGTCGTGGCTATCACCGCGCCGGCGAGGCCGATCCAGTCGCCGGCTTCCTTCTGCATGATGTCGACCATGCCGCTGGAGGTGGTGTAAAACACCCAGCAGAGGACCGGAGCCGCGATCACCATGCCGATGCGGCCCAGATCCGTCTCGCGCGGCCAGAATTTTTTCACCGGCGCGACGAGCGCGGCGAGCAGACTCGGGGCGACATGCTTGGGAGGCGCGGCGGCCGCGCGTTGAGGTTCGGCCGCCGGAGGAGCGGAAGGCGCTGTCTCCTCGCTCATGCGGATCGCTTGGCGAGGACAGGCTTGCCGAGGACTGGCGCTTTTCGGGCGGGGCGCGGCGCGGCGCGCGGTTTTTTCGGATCGAGCGTCATGGGCGCGATGTTAACACAGGATTTCCCCGCGTCGAATGGGCGCCGCGTTTTCGCTCACGCCGGAACATCCGGCGCGGCCCAATCCTGTCGCGGGCTGGGGCGCCTGGGCAAGCCGTGCCTAGCCCAAGCTTTATAGGGAGCGACTCGGCGTTTTCGCGGATGTCCGGTCCCGCTTCAGCCACGGAATTTCGTATGAAGAAAATCCTCGCGCGTGACATTTCGGTCATATCGCGGCGCGTTTTTCTGCTTTAAGAAATGGGAACAGCATCAACTCCTATCCGTATGGTACCGCCATGCTCTTCTTGACCCGCCGCGCCATGATCGCCGGAGCTTCCGCTTCGCTCGCCGCCAGCCTCGCCGGATGCGCGAGCACGAACACCACGCCGACGTCGTTCGTCGCGGCCGCGCCCGCCGCTCCTCCTCCTCCGCCGCGGCCAGCGCCCGCCGCCGTCGCGGCCGCCGGCGGGGT
>JBAUVQ010000106.1:0-5435 GCA_049583305.1 Methylocystis sp. | reverse complement strand
GAAACTCCGGCGAGAACGAATCCAGCCCGTCGCTGAACCCGAAAAGCTGTTCGTAAAGTCTCACCAGAACCGCGAAGGCCAGCACGAGGCCCGCCCCGATCCACAATGTCTTCAGACTGAACGGCGCCTGCGTGGCCGTCGTCGCGCCAGTGCCGCTGGCGAGTTCGTTGATGCTCATGTGATCTCTCCGATTCTAAAAAATTTAGGGCCCGACGCGGCGACGCCATGCGCCGCCCAAAGCGTCACGAAGGAATAGGTCCGTCACGGCGCGCGAACGCGTCACGCGGAAACAAGCTGTGATTTTCGGTTGTCGCGGAACTTTCCGGGATGCGTACGCGCCGGTTCGAGTTCCGTTTCGTTTGTCCTTGTGGAACGAGGCTATGCTCCTGCCGGCTCGAACGCCGTTCTCGCGGAACGGGCGACCGCCCCTTCAAAAGGACTGGAAATCAGATGTTGGAAAATGGCGGAGCGCGTGGCGACAATGGCCCGAGTTCGGAGGCGTCGCGCAACGCTCCTAAACGATATTGCGGCGACGGAACGCTCGTCTCGTCGGATAGCCGCTCGACGCGGCTCGGCACGTCGCGAGCCGAAGGCGCGAACAACACACTGGAATGTAGAATGCAGCATGCGCCGTGCTGATGAGATTTCGGCCCGATCGGCGATCCCAAGGGAGACGCATCACCCTGCCGCGCGCAGGTAAGGTCGAAGCCTGACCCGGAGCCGGACCCCGGCCCGCTGGCGAGCGCGACGCCGGCGAAAAGCATTTGCATCGCAAGGATGCAAACAGACGCCAGCGCTACGAAGGCGCTGACCTTTTTCACATGCGTGCCGCGTCGCAGGATCAAAATAAAAGCCCTCTTGGCAAAAGTGAAACTATGCCTCCTTGCCGGGTGTCGTCAAGACGGCTTTCGGAGGAAGCAATTGGCCTGGTGGCCGTGGCCAGCCGCCGGGGAGGTCGCATATCGCTCAACGCTCGAACGGGGGGGGGGATTTCCAAAGCGACGCGCATCTCGACGACCTATTCAAATAGAGGCGCTAAGCTTGGCGCGAAGTCAGGCGGGCTCAACTTCTTCCTGTTGTGCTCGCTCCTTCGGCGCAAGTCCCAGCCAATGGCTGGCGCCCGGCGCAAAGCGCCGAATAAGGCGTTCCGCGAGCAGCACCACGACGAGGGAGGCGCCGAGGGTCGGCAAAAAGACGCCGAGCGCGACAACCAGCCCCACCACGAAGGCCGCGAGGCGAGGCGGTTGCACTAACGCCGGCGGCGCCCCGAGAGCGCCTCGTGGACGGCGGCGCCACCACATCAGTGTCGCCGAGACGACGAGAACGAGGTATCCGATCGCGGTCAGCAGACCGAGCAGCTGGTTGAACCAGCCGAATAGTTGCCCTTCGTGCGCGGCGACTCCAATGTTCACGACGCGGTCGACCAAAGCGCGATCGCTAAATGTTTCCCGCTTGACCTCTTCAAAGCTTTTTGGATCGAACTCATATGTCGCGCGCAGCGTGCGATTTTGCGCGTCCGAGCGCGCGACCCAGTTGGGCTTCCGCATCGACGGCGGTGAAATCAGCACCGGATCGGCGAGCTTCAACGGCGCGACTTGCGCCGCGATCTCGTCGAAACCGATAATCGGCGCATGCTTGCCGCCATGCCCCATGTGCATGGCATGGTCGACCGCGTCCATCCGGTGTTCGGCGTGTTCGTCGGAGGCGTCGACTTCGCCGCGCGCGGGCGGCGCGTCGCGGAAGTTTTGCATTCGAACCGCCTTCTCGCTCGCCGGCCCTGTCGTCCAATCCTGTCGGACTTCCCGCGTCTGCCCGAGGCCGCGCACGTATTTGAAGCCCTCGCCCCAAACCTTGGTCCAGGGAAGCGCGGAAATCAGGAAAAACAGGCCGAACACAGATAGATAAAAACCCGTGACTCCATGCAGGTCGCGCAAGAAGACGCGGCCACCGGCGGACAGTCTGGGATAGAATATGCCGGCAAATCCGATGGTTGAGCGCGGCCACCATAAATATAGGCCCGTGATCACCATCACGATGGCCCAGGCGCCGGCAAGCTCGACGGCTATCGCCCCCGGCTCGCCGATCAGCAACTCGCCGTGCAAATCGTGCATGAACTGAGTAGGCCGGTCTTTCTGCGCCTGCGTCTCGATGATCGCCAAAGTATCGGGGCGGACCAGGACGCGCAATTCGCGCCCCTCGGGAGTCGTCAAACGGACGCGCGCCGCGTCAGCCGGATCATCGCGCAACTCCAGCGCCTTTAACCGCGCGCCAGGGTTGGCGACGAGCGCGGCCTCCACCTGATCGTCGAGCGACCGTGGCGCGCTCGTTAGATCGAGATGATCGAAGCCGCGGTCAAGAAAGGCGTCGATTTGCGGCTTGAAGAGATAGACCGCGCCAGAGAGACTAAGCACCACGATAAAGGGCAAGCAAAAGAGGCCGGCGTAAAAATGCCAACGCCAGACCAGACGGTAAGCGGCGCCCATGTTGGCCGGGGCCGAAAGTCCCGCGATTGGACGGGTTATAAGGCTCATTCTGTTTCCCTTCGGTCGAAGCGGACGCGGCCCCGGATATGTCGACGCAGGCGCGCCGCGGCGACGCCTTAATGAAAGACAAATAGCTGATCGGCGGAGAACGATCCGCCGGGCGGCGGCGGCACGTGAACCGACGCCAGTATCTTGTCGACTTCTGTATTCAGCGCGGGATTGGAGGCGTTGATGATCTTGTGTGACACAACCCGACCGGACGCGCCGATGGTGAAGCGAACGCTCAATTTACCATGCACGCCCGTCTGCTGGGGTGAATGTCGCCTAATTTCAGCGGCGACCTTGCGCGCATAGGCTTTATTGTCGGCCCTCGATTCCTTGGGTTTCGCCTTGGCTTGCGTATCATGCGCGCCGATCGCGGGCGAAGGCTGATTCCCCGCCGCGGACGCGTCGTCGCGCTCTTTGGCGTAAGCCGCGCCGGTGAACAGCAGCGCGGCGAAAACATAGGCTGTGGCTTTCATCTACACACGCTCTCTTTCGATTAATTCAATGTATGGTTTGGGTTATGGAGACCAGAAGGCGTCCACGGTCAGTTCGCCTCCGCGCCCCGACGAGGCATCGGAAGCGACGAGACTCACTCGCGGCGACTTGATCAAATGTTCGGGCGTTTCGCGAGCGGTCGTTTCGACCGCGTATCGTTGCAATGCGAGCCGCAAACCGACAAGCCGCGCAGGCGCTATCGCGGCGATCTTCGCCAAAACTACGTTGGGCGCGGAGATATCTTCGGCGCTCATCGCGCTCCACGCGCAATGAGCCGCCAATAGCGCCGCGACGAGCGCCAGTGCTCTCTGATACACAAGGATTTCCGTAGTTTGACGGGTTGCGCCGATCGATAGCGCGTCAAAATGAAATTCGCGCGACGCCACGCGCCGCCATAAGCGTCAAGAGAAAATCGGAGGCGCGCGCGACGACCAACTACTTGCGAAGCCCGCGGCATGAACGCTCGGCAGGTCCGTGCTCCCGCGACTCGCCGATGCGGCGCCGTCGCGGAAAAACGGCGCGCCGCTCTTGGCGACCAAAGCCATGTCGTCCTGCGAGGAAGCGAACTGACCAAAGGCGCATGCGACACAATTCTTATGCGGATGTCCTAGCGGCGACGGAGCCTTATTGGCATCCTTGTCGAGCTGCGCGCATATGCTGACGGCGCCGTCTGACTTGGACAACGCCGCGCCGTAATCGTGCCTCGTCGGCGAACCTATCGCGACGGCCAGCTGCAAAAAAAGCAGGCAAAGCGATAGAACCGCGCCGAGACCCGCCGCTATCCATCCACGCTTTGCCGCGAACATCGCCATGGCCGTAACGGTAACGCTCTGGAATTGGCGATGTCAACAGTAGTTATACACTTCGCCTTTGGAAGCCCTGTGGACAAATCCGCCGATATCAGGGAACGGCGTTCAGATCGGCGAGCCAGACGGCGGCGGAGGAATCGCTCGGCGCTCGCCAATCGCCGCGCGGCGACAGCGAACCGCCGGAACTTACCTTGGGACCGTTCGGCATGGCGCTTCGTTTAAATTGGCTGGTCTCGAAAAAGCGGCGCAAGAACACGCCAAGCCAGTGCTTGATCGTGGGAAGGTCATAGGCGACACGCTGATCGTTCGGCACGGCGGAAGGCCAAACACCGTCGCCCGCGTCGCGCCATGCGCGAAACGCGAGAAAGGCGATCTTGGACGGCGCGAAGCCGTAGCGCGTCGCATAAAATAGGTTGAAGTCCTGCAAGGCGTACGGCCCCACGAAATCCTCCGTGCGTTGCGTCGCGGCGCCGTGGCCCGGAACAAGCTCCGGCGAAATCTCCGTGGCCAGGATGTCCCGCAAGACCGAGACCGTCTCGGTGTTGCAGGACATTCTGGCCACGGAAATTTCGCCGGAACTCGTTCCGGGCGACGGCGACGCGGCGCAACGCACGGAGGACTTCGTGGGGCCCTACGCCTTGCAGGACTTCAACCTGTTTTATGCGACGCGCTACGGCTTCGCGCCCTCGAAGATCGCCTTTCTCGCGTTTCGCGCGTGGCGCGACGTGGGCGACGGCATTTGGCCTTCCGCCGTGCCGGACGACCAGCGTGTCGCCTACGATCTTCCCGCGATCAAGCATTGGCTTGGCGTGTTCTTGCGCCGCTTCTTCGAGACCAGCCAATTTAAACGAAGCGCCATGCCGAACGGCCCAAAGGTGAGCTCCGGCGGTTCGCTGTCGCCACGCGGCGATTGGCGCGCGCCGAGCGATTCCTCCGCCTCCGTCTGGCTCGCCGATCTGGACGCCGTTCCCTGACATCGGTGGACTCGGGCGAAGTGTTTATTTTCCGTTGACATCGCTAATTCCAGAGCGTTACCGTTACGCCCATGGCGATGAGCTTGGCAAAGCGTGGATGGAAAGCGGCGGGTCTCGGCGCGCTCCTATCGCTTTGCCTGCTTTTTTTGCAACTGGCCGTCGCGATAGGATCGCCGACCAGGGACGCTAACGGCGCGGCGTTGTCCAAGTCAGACAGCGCCGTCAGCATATGCGCGCGGCTCGACAAGGACGCCAATAAGGCTCCGTCGCCGCAAGGACATCCGCATAAGAATTGTGTCGCATGCGCCTTTGGCCAGTTCGCTTCCTGGCAGAACGATATGGCTTTGGCCGCCAAGAGCGGCGCGCCGTTTTTTCGCGGCGGCGCCGTATCGGCGAGTCGTGGGAGCACGGACGTAGCGAGCGTTCATGCCGCGGGCTTCGCAAGCAGTTGGTCATCGCGCGCGCCTCCGATTTTCTCTTGACGCTTCTGGCGGCGCATGGCGTCGCGCGAAATTCATTTTGACGCGCTACCGATCGGCGCGACCAGTCAAACGACGGAAATCCCTGTGTATCAGAGAGCATTGGCGCTCATCGCGGCGCTATTGGCGGCTCATTGCGCGTGGAGCGCG
>JBAUVQ010000105.1:0-8137 GCA_049583305.1 Methylocystis sp. | reverse complement strand
GATCGAGAAACCTCTCGCGCGACATTTCGGGATAGGCTCGCGTCAGCGCGGCGTGAACGACGGCGATGATCGCGTCGTAATTCTCCTCGGAGAGTCGCGCCATCGCCGAGGGCTGGCCGCTCTGCATGTCTTGCAGCACGGGCATCAGCCGCATCAGCGCCGGCACGACCACGCGCGCCTGTCGCATGGCCAGCACGGGCACGAACCATTCGCGCCCGGCCAGCGTCACCACCGGCGCGCCGGCGCAGTCGATGTTGGGATCGGGATTCATGTCCGCTCCTTAAATCGCGGTGTTCAATTCGCCGATGTTATTCGACGCGTTGGCGAAGGCCTCGAAATCCATTTCGGGGATCGTGAAGTCTTCGAGCTTGCTCGCCAGCGCGAGCTTCGACGACATGCAACTGTAAAGCCGCAGCGACCATTGCGCGCCCGGAAGATTGGGATTGGTCTGGTAAAAATCGATCTGAAAGGTCGGCGCGATTCCCATCAGCTTGTTGCCGATCACCGCCTTCGAGCCGAGCACCGTCTGCGTGTAGCTGTAGGTGATCAGCACGGCCTTGCCGGCGTCGGAGGAGCTGAACGTATAGACGCCGGCGGCGACGCTATACTGCCCGGCGCCCGGTGCGCTTGAAACGAGCGTCAGCTGCAACCCGCTGGACGCATAGGCGACGCCGAGGTTCTCGTCGAAGCTCGCGGCGTTGGCCACCGTCGCGGCATAGGGCGAAGAGGCGCCGACCGTCGCGCCTTCATTGTAGGACCACAGCTTTTGCCCCGTCGTCGGCGTGTCGCCGAAGAAAATCGTGTTGAGCACGGGACCGTCGATATTGGCGAATTTCGCCTTGCCCGAAATTTTGCCGGCGCCGCGCGCCACCGCGACGGGAAACTGATATTGCCCCATCAGCGATTTCACCGAGAATGAAAAATCGACCGACACATCCTGCAACGTGCCGAATTGAATGGGCCCGGTCGATGTCGTGCCGATCAGGACGCCGGAGCCGAAAGCGAGCGAAGTGTTGTTGGACATGAGTGCGTTTCCTTGCTTGCATAAAATCGCATGTTGACAGTCGGGCGCGTCCTTCTCCCACTCGTGGGAGAAGGAAGAGCGCGGCTCAAATCGCCAGTATCTTCAGCGGAACCCACAGCAGGCCGTCGCCGTCGAGATCGCCGGGGTCTTTCAGAATCGCGCCGTCGACGCGGCAATGCGAGACGAGGCCGCCGAGCGTCTGGCGGTTGTTCGCCATCGGCGCCGGCTTCAGCGCGGCCTCCAGCGCGTCCATGATCGTGTTGAGCGCTGCCGCTGGAACGGTGTTGCGATCACTGGAGTCGATGTAGATGAAGAGATCGACGCTCAGCGTCGTCTTCGCCGGCAACGCCTCGTTTTGATAGTTTTGCTGTTCGCGATGCTCCGTCACGAACAGCGCCGGGCGCTGCGACTTCGGCGTGTCGGCCCAGAGTTTCAGGCGCCGCGACACCGAGACGAATCCCGTCTGGCCATTGACCGGCGACGCGAAGACGACGCCCTCCAACAAGGCGACCAGCGCCGTCATAACCGCTTCGCGCGCGACATTCATGTGTTCAGTCCTTCGCTCACCGCGTCGCCGAGGGCTTGCGCGATTTCGTCTTGCATCTCGTCCAGCGCCGAGCGCATGAAGCCGCGCTCGGGCAGATTCATGTGGCGCGAAAAGGCGCGCACGAAGATTGTTTTCGGGGCGATGGCCTTGCCGAAGGCTTCGCGAATTTCGCGCGCATGCGCCGAAACCGTCTCGTCGCCGTCAAAACCATATTCCTGCGCCGCCGCGTATTTGACGCCCGCCGAAAATACGCTCGCGCCCGCGTCGTCGACGCTGGCCTCGATCGACGCTTGCAACGCGCCCGAGCGCGCGCGCAAGACCTCGCCGCCGAGCTTGTCGTTCTTGATCTTCTCGACCAACCGCTCGCTGAGATCGGCGATCTTGTCCTTCAACGCCGCGCGGATCGCGGCGGGCATCGCGTCAAACCGCGCGGCGAGTTCTCGCGCGCCCTCAATGTCGACATCGAACATGGGAGGCACTTTTCATTGGAGGCGCCCTCCTTCTCCCACTTGTGGGAGAAGGTGTCGCGCCGAAGGCGTGACTGATGAGGGTCGCCGCGGCTTGGTTGGAACTTCCCGCGAGCCCTCACCCGACCCCGCTTCGCGGGGCCACCCTCTCCCACGAGTGGGAGAGGGATTCGCGCGGCGCTAATTCGCGATGATCCTTCTGAAATTCATCAGCGAGCGCGCGACGAAATCCGGCGTCGCGGTGTTTTGATAGGCCACCGTTTCCTGGCCGCCGAGGCTCTTGCTGGTCATGCCGATGCGATCCTTGTATTTGTATCGGTCGGCGACCCATTCGAGCGCGCATTGCGCGAGATCGGCGGGGATGTAGCCATAGGACAGCGCGACCGCGGAGCCGGCGTCGGCCGCGGCGAATGTGTAGGTTCCGTTCGAAACCGAATATTGTCCCTGCGTCGGCGCGCCCAACACCGCGACCAGCGCCGCGCCGCCGACATAGGCGACGCCGGTGTCCACGGCCCATCCGCCATAGGGCGCGAAGGCGCTGATCGCGAACGGCGCGCTCAATGGAATCGTCTGCGTCTCGCCGACGATCTCGTAGCCGGCGCGATAGGAGACGAGGACATTTTGCCGGCCCTTGCGAAACACATGCGGCCCGCGCAAAAACAAGCATTGCATGCCCCCGGGCGGCGCGTCGTCGCTCTGTTCCAGCACGTAGCCGCGCGTGGAATGAACGCCCGCGGCCATCGTCGGCGCCGGCGGAATCGGCTCGCCGTCGATAACGAGCGACGCGATCGCGCCGACCGGCCAGTTGCGCAGCAGCAGCGTATCGCGTCCCGCGCCGTCGTAGGCCTCGACGACATTGACCGGCAGCACGAACGAGCGGTTGATGTAGTTGTAAATGCCGCGGCTGATCTGCGAGATCAGCGAGCCGAGCAGCGCGTCGTCGTCGCCCGTTACGACGCCGAGCCAGTTCTTCACCGCGTCGAGCGCGACGAGATCGCCAGTGGTCATGAATGGATGCTCCGATGTCGCCGTATTTTCCTTCTCCCACTCGCGGGAGAAGGTGTCGCGGCGAAGGCGTGACGGATGAGGGTCGTTGGGAAGGATTCAACCAAGCCGCGGCTTCCCTCATCCGTCATGCTCCGCATGGCGCCTTCTCCCGCGAGCGGGAGAAGGAAGTCGCGTTAGCCGTTCGCGATGTTGGAAATCACCGCCATGCTCGGCGGGAAGTAATGCTGCAACACCTCGTCCGCGTAGACGCCATACTCATAGCGGCGCGTGCGCAGCGGCCATTCGATCTGGTAATAATCGCGGCGCGTTCTGATCTGATAGACATTGCCGACGCCCGACAGCGGATAGGGAATGCCGCGCGCGGTCATCAGGACAGTGCCGGCGGGCATGTTGGGATGCACGCGGATGTCCAGCGTCGTTCCGCCGCTCATCGAGAAGCGATTGAGATAGCTGCGCACGATCACGCCGCCATTCACCGCGTCCTGCGCCGAGTTGAACACGAAACGCTGCGCCGAGTTCGACGCGCCCGCGAGGATTTTGCGCGAGATGTTCAGCGCCTCCTGGCTGTTGACCCAGATCGTGTCTGGCGAGAGCCGCAGCGTGTCCCACATGGTCTTCAACGCGAGGTCGATCTCGACGACGCCGCCGGCGCCGTCCGAGGTCAGCGGCGCGCCGACGCCCGCGGTCCCGCTCGCCTGGTTCGCGACATAGGCGCCGGAGCCGGGCTTGAGCGCGATCGTCAGCAGCCCGTCGAAGACGAGGTTGTTGGTCGACCAGTCGGCGGCGGGCAGCGACGCCGCCGTCTGCGTTCCCGCGGCGGCGGCCGTGATGGTCACCGCGTTGGTCGAGGTGATCGCGCCCAGAACCTCCGAGCCCGCCGCGCCCCAGAACCAGGCGTAGCCGAGCGCGCCGCGCACCGTCGCGACATTGGCCGCGACCTGGCCCGAGGGGCCCGACACGGCGACCGTGGCGTTGGCCGATTTCTGCGCGGCGCCGCCGCCAAAAGTGTCGGACGAATTGTCGGCGTTGACGCGCGTGATCTGCGCCTGCACGCCATTGGCCACGCCGCCGTTGATATAGCCGTCGAGCGACAGCGCGACGCAAATCACCGACAGCGTTCCCGAGGGGAGCGAGCCGCCGCCGGCGGAGGCCGTCAGCGTCGGCGTCGGCGTGACGCCCAGCGCCAACGAACTATTGCCGCCGAGGATCAGCGCCTCCTCGCCGATCATCGTCGCCTGGAGCCCGCGCAAACCCGCCTGGGCGCGCACGTCGTCGAAGCCCATGCCCGCGTATTCGGCTTCGAAGTCGACGCTGGTTTCAAGGCCGATGCCCTTGTAGGAGGCGAAGTAATCGGCGGTCGTGACCGACTGGACGCCGGCGCGGTTGCCCCCCGAAACGCCGAGCCGCAGCCCGGTCGTGTTGATGCCGGTGATGGCGCGCCAGTTGGCCTGAATGCCGCCCCGGCCGGTGACGCGCGGCGTCTCGTTGCGCAGCGGCGTCAGCACCGGCGCGAGGAACTTGGCGCCGGGTTCGAGGTCGTAAAATGCGAGGCCGTCGGTCGCGCTGGTCGGCTGCGAGAAGCTGCTCTTTTCGAGGCCGGACGCGCCGAGGCGCGCGCTCTGCGATTTGCGAATGGCCTGAAGAACTTCATGCGTGGTCTGCTGGATGGTCATGAGGAAGGTTCCGATGTGAGTGAATGCGCCGTCTCCGGCGCGGGTGTTCGTGCGGGCGCATCCTTCTCCCACTCGTGGGAGAAGGAAGAGCCGCCCGCGTCAGCGAGAGTCGGAAGCGGCGCGCGGCGAAGGCCAGGGCAATTCGTTCAACGGCGCCATCGCGGCGGCCATGTCTCGCGCGGCTTTGAGATGCGCGGGGTTGTCGATGTCGAAGGTTTCCGTCGTCGCCGACATCAACAGCCCGCCATTCGGCGAATGCTCGGATAGAACCGTCGACGGCGGCGTGATTTTTTCCGCGAGCCAGGGGCTGAGATATTGAATCCAGGCCGGTGAAAAATACGAGTCGCCGCCGTATCTCTGAATGAGTTGCTGGGAATAAGCGGCCGCCTGCGCCGGATTCCATGCGTCGACGATCGCCAGCAGCGCGGGACGAAACACCCGATAGCCGACGACGGCAGGATCCGGTTCGGCCTTGTTGGAGGATGTCGTCAGTGTCACGGCGTTCGAGAAAGGCGAGCGGGCGGTCCCGCCCGCATGGCACGACACCACGAAGTACCGCTCTCGCGGGACGCCCCGAGTCGTGGCGGCGAACGAATAGCCATAGACGGGCGTGGGCTCTCCCCAATCGCTCCGCGACAGTCCCGCGGCGATCTCCTCGGCGTAGCGGTCGCGGATTTTTTCGAAATCCACCGATCGCTTTCTGCCGCAGGTCCAAAGGCTGAAGGCGGGATTGATCTTTTTCAAGGCGTCGATCATGCGCACGAAGCGCGATGCGAGTTCGTCAGACGTCTCGGCGCGTTCCTCCCAACTCGCGCGGATGTAGTAGTCCTTGCTGTCGGTGGTCTTGATCTCTATCGGGATCGGTTTGCTCGTCATGGAGCCTCCGCGGGGACGTAGAATATTTTGATTCTTTTGAGTTGCTGGTCGTTGTCAAATTTCTGTCGCGCCGCCTCCGCGGCCTCGGGCTCGGCGAAGAACCATTCTACTTCGCGCCCGCCGGCGGCGGCGACGTGCGTTCTCGCCTGATCTTCCCAACCCGCGACAATGCCTCTGTCGAAATAGGCATATTTCATCTGATCCGCGAAGCCCGGCCCCTTGGCCTCGATCATCGTCCCGTCGCTTTCGCGGCAGTCGTCGAAAGCGACGTTCTTTCCCGTCAGCGGATTGGGCAGACTGACGGCCATACCCGGCGGCAGAGGCCGTTGCGGATTGTTCAGGGCGCTGATCTGCTCCTGATAGGCGACAGCGCGTTCCGAGGCGCCGTGCGGGACATCGGGACCGGGATCGGGACAAAGCTTCGGTTCGTCGCGCTCGCTTCGCGCGCCCGCCACCGCCCCGGCGAGCGAATCCGCGTCGAAGACGAGGCTGCCGCCCAACATCCGCGCGACGGGCAGGCCGGTGTCGCTCTCGGCGAGAATCCCGTCCGCGCGAAGCCGCGCCTCGGCGACGGTTTGTGGACCGGTTCCGTCCTCGCGATACAAGCGCAGCAGGCCGGCGGGTTGGTCGAATGAATAGGAAAGGTCCGGCTCGCCCGGAATCGCGCCGCGCGAAACGACGCCGGCCGGAGTCGGAATGAAAATCGCGCCAAGCGTCAGCGCGGGGCCGACCGCCGCCGCCAATATTTCGAGGCCCGAGAGAAACGCGCTGTCGGCTCGGCAAAATTACCTGCCATAGCCCGCTGACAGGAAATATAGCACATTTCGTGCATTAGCTCATGAAGCTAAGACGCGAACCTCAATCAGCATTATCCGCCATATTGTCTGATGGCGATTTTTTAGAATGCCCCATATTAAGCATAGCAGCAAGAGGGTCTGCGCGCGTTTTGATTCTATTCTGAGCATTAAAAATATGCGCCATTTGGAATAGCTGTATTCCCGTAGAAAGCGTGGTCAAAACAGAATAAAGCATAAGACTTGAAACAATATATTTCAAAAGAAAGCTATCGTAAGCTAAATATATAAAAGACGAAACTATAGCAAGAACCTGCACTATGATAAAATGCAACAAATTGGCGATCGTCTTCATGAATAATGAGTCTTCGTTTCCTTTTTGAGTTAGGTGTACAAATATTTCAGACGAAGATAGCGCGAGAATTATTGCTAAGGCGCTAACGGTAAACCCAAGAATATTCGGAACCACTGAAAGGGTTGTTGATGCCGGATCAAACTTACCGGACGGCATTATGTTGCAAATAATCGCAATGCCGATCGACGATTGAGCAAAGGGGCTTAAGACAAGCGCCCTCGTTCCGCCAAACAGCGCCATATACTGCCTTAAGACCGTTCGCTGGCCTTTCCACGGCTTACTTAAAGTGGAGTAAAGATTGGACAAATCTAACAATTTGAGACCCATCTGCCGCTACCTCAACTGGAACTACCTTCGCATGCTCTCTAGTGGAGTCTCCACCCTCGCTACCCTTGCCCTCAACGTAGCCATTTGTTGAGGCAATCATTGCTAACTTTCGCGTAGTTTCATTCGGTTTTAGCGCCTCCGTTTTCGGCGCCTTAACTAGTTCTCGCGTTAACATCTTAGCGTTTTCCTCGTTCATCTCCGCCATTACTGCTGCGAATTCATCCGTTAAATCTTCTCCATTCGGGCGAGTCACAACTATTTTTAATCTTCTAAGCCTAGGTAGAGAAAGTATTTTTTCAACAGACCCCTCCTCCGGAATGACAGTGACATCAACATCTGGAAAGTCTCCACCGAGACTATTGAGCAAGTCATCAAAAAATTTCCTCGCTCTCTTTGGGTTAAATGACGACCTAACCTCATTTTTAGCCTCAAATACAATAACATGCCGCGCTAAATCCATTGCGTACAAAAAATACTTAAAATTTGGAGCCAGTATATCAGGTATTACAATGGACTCCTTGTCTTTATCTGTCGCAGCTGCGTTAGTTTTCTTGTTGAACCAGTCTTCTTTTTTCTCAATTTCTGTCCATACACAGATGCGCCCGGTTACTATATTCTGGTCCTTGCCAGGAATGTCTGGCGGCGTCAATTTAGCGAAATCGTGCCCCGTGAGATGGATTTCATGGTTCGCGGCGGCTTCGAGAAGCCTGCGGTAAGTTCCCTCTGGGTGGGGGCTCGCAGTTACATTTAATGCAGCAACAAAGATTTTCGACGTGGAAGCCATACCAATCCCTTTCTAAGACGAAAGGGACTTCTACCACAACGGAAGGGTCAAGTTCAAAGGGTGACGTCGAGTTGTTCCTCAACCGCGCCCCTTCTCGCAGGACGGCATTGTCTTTGGGCAGCGTCGCTATGTCCGGTCTCGCTTTACCGCACCGACGGCCCCGATGCGCGGAAAGAATTTCGGCGACGATTGTTCCGCGACGCTTTCCATTTATATGTTTGAGAAGCGCCCATCGCGGGGCGAGCGGGAGGACCAAGAATGCGCGACCTCATTGTTGTCGGC
>JBAUVQ010000104.1:0-8406 GCA_049583305.1 Methylocystis sp. | reverse complement strand
GCCCGAGGCGCTGCGCCTCGGGCTGATGCTCGCCGGCGCGGCGTCGCTGCCGCTGCTTTTCGCGGGCCTTTCCGTGAGCCAGGTTGTCGGCGCGGACCTCGCCGCCGCGCTCGCGGCCTATGCCGTGACGCGGCTGGCCGAGCGGCAGATCGGCGGCTACACCGGCGACGTGCTTGGCGCGGCGCAACAGGCGGCGGAGGTCGCGGTGTTGCTGGCGCTTGGCGCGAAATAGTCCTTCTACTCCGCGGCCGCCTCCATCCGCGCCATCGCCGTCCGCACTTCGTCCACCGCCGCCATCAGCACGTCGATGCCGGCGCCGGGGCGCGTCGCCTCCGCCGCCAGACGCCGCCGATAGCCACGCGCGCCCGGCAGGCCAGCGAACAGGCCGAGCATATGGCGCGTCATCGACGACAGCCGCTCGCCCCGCGCCAGTTGGGCCTCGATATACGGGAGAAACGCCTCCACCGCCTCGAAGCAATCCTTGAGCGGCGCCGGCTCGCCAAACAATTCAGCGTCGACGCGCAGCAGCAGCGCGGGGTCGTGATAGGCGGCGCGCCCCACCATCACGCCGTCCACGAAGTCGAGTTGCTCGCGCATTGCGTCAATGGTCGCGAGCCCGCCATTGATCGCGATCGGGGCCTTCGGAAAGGCGCGTTTCAGCTCATGCACCAGCTGATAGTCCAGCGGCGGAATATCGCGGTTTTCCTTGGGCGAAAGCCCCTTGAGCCACGCCTTGCGCGCGTGGACGATCAGCGCGTCGGCGCCCGCGTCCAAAACCTTCTCGGCCATGTCGAACAACGCCGCGCGCGGCTCCTGATCGTCGACGCCGATGCGGCATTTGACCGTCACCGGCACGCTCACGGCGTCCTTCATCGCGCGCGTGCAATCGGCGACGAGCGCGGGGCGCAGCATCAGACAGGCGCCGAAGGCTCCGTTCTGGACGCGATCCGACGGACAGCCGACATTGAGATTGATCTCGTCATAGCCAAAATTTTCGGCGACGCACGCGCAGGCCGCGAGGTCGCGTGGCTCCGAGCCGCCGAGTTGAAAGGCCAGCGGACGCTCGAACGCGTCGAAGCCCATCAGCCGCTCGCGGTCGCCGTGAATGACCGCGCCGGTCGTCAGCATTTCCGTATAGAGCCGCGCGCGCCGCGTCATCAGACGGTGCAGATAACGGCAATGCCGATCCGTCCAGTCCATCATCGGCGCCACGGAAAAACGCCAGGGGTTATAATTTTTGATGCTGTCCATTCCCGCGACCTTGCCGAACACGAGCGCGCAACATGACCTCTGAGGGGATCGAGGGCAAGCTCGGGAACGCGGCCAAGCCGGAGCGGCGCGTCTACACGATCAATCCTTTCATAGGCGCCACGCCCATCGAATCGGGAAACGCCTTGGCGCCCAGCGTCTCCGCCGACAGGCCCGGCCAGTCCGCGACGACGCGGCGCTTTTCTTGGCCGACACGGCGAAATGTTTCGATCAAAGGGCGACCAGCCGCTCATGCAGCCCAAATTCGGGCCCCATCACCGCGCGAATACGGGCCCGCGCCTCCGCGCGGAGGATGAGCTGGGGATATGCGGCCGGCTTCGGCGCCGCCGCGGCGGCGCGGATCGCCGGACATGTTCGGCTTCTCCTGACCCGAGACGAGGCCATCGAAGCGCTTCGCGCCCGACCGGAAGATGAACGGCGACGGCTCACCTCGCTCATTGAAGGCGACGGCCCCGGCTCCGAAGCTGGCTGTTCATCCGACCCTGCGCCAGCCGTCCATGCCGAGTCGCTCCTGCGGCAGGAAGCGCGCCTTGTAGTCCATTTTAACCGAGCCCTCGACCCAGTAGCCGAGGTAAACATGCTCTAGCCCAAGCGCGCGCGCGCGGGACAAATGATCGAGAATCATGAAAGCGCCGAGCGAGCGCGAAAGAGGTTCCGGATCGAAGAAGGAATAGACCATGGACAGGCCGTCCGCGAGATAGTCGCAAAGGCAGCAGGCGATCAGACTGCCCGTGTCCTCGGTCCGATACTCCAGCACCCGCGTCTCGACATGGCTGTCCTCGATCATCATTTGATAGTCGGAAAAGCCCATGTCCGCCATGCCGCCGTCGCTATGGCGCGCGCCGACATAGGCGCGAAAAAGCTGGTATTGCTCGGGCGTCGCGCGCGGCGGGCGGGCCTCGTGGCGCAGATCGCCATTGCGCCTTTCCACGCGCCGCAGCGTGCGCGAAAGCACGAAGTCGCGCGCCTTGACGCGCACGGAGATACATCGCTTGCAACACTCGCAAGCCGGGCGATAGGCGATGGTCTGCGAGCGGCGAAAACCCGATTGCGTCAGCGTGTCGTTCAAGGCGACGGCGCGGCGCCCGATCAGATGGGTGAAGACCTTGCGCTCCTCGCGATCGGGCAGATAGGGACAGGGCGACGGGGCGGTCAGATAAAACTGCGGAGCATCGCGAGATTGTTTCGTCACGCGTCATCGCTCCTCTTTTTCGCGACGACCATGATTCGCTATGCCGCCGGCGCCGACCGTCGCAGAACGATCACGTCCGCGAGAATGTCGTGCAGACAGCGTTTGTCGCCATTAACGAAAGATAACAGCAACAAGGGCGGCAGCAAGGTGGTGACGTAAAACAACACCGCATGGACGGCGGCGTTGATGAAAGGCACGCGTTCGCCGGTCATGGCGCGCATTTCGAGGTCCACGAACCGCATCCCCGGCGTCGCCATTCGCCACCCGGAAACCGTGAGGCCGTTATAAAAAAACGCCACGAGCGGAAAAATCGGCGGCAGCAGGATCGCCGTCATGCCGAAGCTCAGAAACAGCAGCCCGGTGAAAATCAACGCCGAGAGCGTGCAGACGATCACGAAATCCAGACAGACCGCGAGCACTCTGCGCGTGCGAACGCCGTCCAGCGCCGCGCGGGGGATGCGCGGCGGCGCGAGTTCTTCCAAAGGTCGGGGTGAGACGCCGCCCTGCCCGTCACCGTAACTCATGATTGCTTCCTCACCCGACGAATAGGCCCAATGTCGTCGATCGAGACGCCTATTTCAAGACGCGATGGCGGTAGGGATCGCGGCCGCGCCGCGCGGCGCAGGCTAAACCCTTCGATATCTTTCCACGAAAAACGACAAGCGAAATCGTGACCGCGCCCAGTCCTGGCGCGGCGCTCAAGGCGCGGCGTCGCGCCGGCGCGAGGAGCGTGATGAATGGAGGGCGCGAAGGCAAAAAGAATCGCCGCCAGCGCATGAAGCGCGACGGTCGTTCGTCCCCTGACAGGATTTAAAGACGGCTGTCATGGCGCGGAGCGTCGCGCGCGGGAATATTTTCCGTCAAGGACGCGACAGGCCGGCGCCCCGGAAAAACCTTGTCCAACAACAAAGTGGATACAATCACGCGGAAGGCGCCGGGCGTGGTCCAAGCGCGACTTTTCGATCGGCGCGTGAAAATCGGGAATAGCGGCCCGCGCCGACTTGACGGCGCCGGCGCGCTCGTCGCATGGCTCGTTTAGCGATCGCCCGGGGAGCGCCCTCGTGGCGCGCGAACCCTTCCCGGCGTCTCGTGGCGCGCGCCCAACGCCCAACCTCGGAAACTGCGTCCATGAACAGCAATGCGGTCGACGGCGGCCATCTGAAGGCCTTTATCGAGCGAATCGAAAAGCTCGAGGAGGAAAAACGCGCGATCGCCGACGATATCAAGGATGTCTACGGCGAGGCCAAGGGCACGGGCTTCGATCCGAAGATCATGCGGAAGATCGTTTCGCTGCGCCGCCAGGATAAGGGCAAACGCGACGAGGAGGAGGAAATTCTAGGCCTCTACCTTTCCGCGCTCGGCATGGAGTAAGCGTTCGGTAATAACTCGTTAACCATAAGTCCTTAACGCTTGTTACGGTAGCCGCGCCCCACGCCCGGCTTCAAGCGTCCGCGCGAGGGATGACGTGTTGCCGAGAACAACGAGGAACAGCGCCGCCGCGTGGCTCGCGGTCGCCCTGTTGTCGGCGCCGGCGCAGCGGGCGCTTTGTCAGGAGTTGCCTCTCGCGCCGTCGATCGATCCGTCGTCCGCCATCGGCGCGCGCGCGGTCGCCCCGTCCGGAAGCCGAGAATTGGCCGCCGATCCGCTGCAGGGAGATTTGCTTCGCGGCGGGCAAGCCGCGGGCGACGGGACGCCGAGGGGCGCGACCGCGGAGGACGCGACGCCGGGCGCCGCCAACTACGGCGCGCCACGCCCCAGAACAAAGCTTCCGAAACCCTACCCCCCGCGCCGCGCTCACGCCGGCGCGTCGCATCCGTCGAAGAATCCCCTGCCGCCGCTCCAAGCCTACAAAACCTCGGCCGGCGCGCGGCGCTCGGCGCGCCAACATTTGGCGCCCGACGAATCCGCGCCGCCGCCAGGCCCAACGGTCGCCGCCGCGCCGATCATCAAGACCAAGCCAAAGCCCACGGTCGAGCCCAACCCTTACGACCCCGTTGGCGTCGGAATCGGCTCGCTGCGCCTCACACCCTTCGTCGAAACATCCGCGGGCTACGACAGCAATCCCGACCGCCTGTCCTCGTCCAGCACGCCCACCCCGACCGGATCGAAACTGCTTCGCACGGACGCCGGCTTCAAGCTGCGCTCCGACTGGGCGCGCGACGACTTTCAGGCTGATTTACGCCTCGGTTACGTCGACTACCTCGACTACGAACAGGCCAGCCGCCCCGACGGCGTCGGCAATTTCACCGGCCGATACGACGTGACGCGCGACACCGCCATCGACGTCCTCGGCCATTTCACTCTCGACACGCAACGCCCCGACGCTCCGGCGATCTCGTCTGGATTGCCCAATGTCACCGTGACCAACCGGCCGATCATTTTCTCGGCTGGCGTCGGCGCCGGCGCCACCCAAAAATTCAACAGACTGGAAGTGTCGCTGCGCGGGACCTTCGACCGCACGATTTACGAAAACGCCACCTATTCCGACGGATCGATCCTCAATCTGGCCAGCACGGATTACAACGACTACGGCGTCACCGGCCGCGTCGCCTATGACGTTTCGCCGAGCTTCAAGCCCTTCGCCGAGGGAACCTACGACTCGCGCGTTCATGACGCGCTGATCGACCCCTACGGCTACGATCGCGACAGCACCGGTTTCGCGGCTCGCGGCGGCGCGGAGGTTAAAATCACCGATCTTCTGCGCGGCCAGGCGGCGGGCGGCTACGCGGAGCGCGACTATCAAGATGTCCGCCTGCCGCAATTGCATGGGCCGACGATCGACGCCTCGCTGATCTACACGCCGACCCCGCTGACGACGCTGACGCTGCGCGGCGCGACGGCGCTCAACGAGACGACGCTGCCCGGCGCCTCGGGGGCGATTTCACGTTCGATCAACGTGGAGCTGGCGCACGATTTGTTCCGCAACCTCACGCTAACGGCGGTCGGCGGCTATTCCAACAATCAGTATCAGGGCGTCTCGCTCGTGGAAAACGCCTATACGGCCGGAGTGAAGCTCGACTACAAAATCACGCGCTCGTTCCTGGTCCGCGCCAGCTATTCGCGCGAGCATTTGTCGAGCAACACGACGGGGGACGATTACACGGCCAACGTGTTCCTCGTCGGCCTCAGATTCCAGCCATAGCCGATACCCCCGCGGGACGGAACGAAACGATCGCGGCCCCGAACCTTCCGTGAAGACCGGACTCGTTCGAAACGCCGCGCCCACGCCGCAGGAGACACGTTCGGCATGTGGATGATGTTTGTTTTCACCTTGAACAGCCTGCTGAATTTCGTGGTCGGCCTTCTCGTCGCGAAATTCCTCGGCCCCGCCGAATACGGGCGCTTCGTGCTCGCGCTGTCGGCGTCGGTGGTGATTCAACTGCTGCTGTTCGACTGGCTGCGTTTCGCCGCGACGCGATTTTATTCCGAGCACGAGCGGCTGGAGCATCCGAACGTGCGCGCGACGCTCGACGCCGCCTTCGGCTGGATCGCGCTCGCGGCGAGTCTCGCCGCGCTGGGCGTCTACGCGTCGGGCCTCGACCTGGCGCTGTCGCCCGAACTCTCGGCGCTCGCCATCGGCGTGTCGATCGCCAACGGCCTGTTCGATTTCGCCTGCGCCCTGATGCGCGCTCGTTTTCTGGACAAGTCCTATGGTCTGCTCGTCGTCGCCAAGAACGTGCTGGCGTTCGCGCTGACGGTCGGCGGCGCGTTCTGGTTCGGTTCGGCGCGCGTCGCGATTGTCGGGATGATGTTCAGCGTCGCGGGCGCGCTCTACGCCAGCCGCGACGGCCTGGTCGACGACGCCGCGCGCAACGGCCGGGCCGAGCGCGCGCTCGGAATGAGGTTTTTGGCCTATGGCTTGCCGATCATCGGCGCCAATATCGTCTACCAATCCGTCCCACTGCTCAATCGCCTGCTGGTTTCGCGATCGCTCGGATTCGCCGAAGCGGGCCAATTTTCGCTGGCCTACGAAATCGGCGTCCGCATCGTCGGCGCCATCGGGTCGGCGCTCGACGTGATTTTGTTCCAACTGGCCGTGCTCGAGGAAAAGACCACCGGCGCCGAGAGCGCGCGGACGCGGGTCTCCGCCAACATGGGCGTCGTGTTCGCCCTCGTCGCGCCGGCCGTGCTCGGCTGCTGGCTGATTCTCCCGAGCTTCGAACATCTGTTCGTGCCCGAGAGCTTTCGCGGCCCCTTCGCCCACTATTTCACATTGATGGCCCCGGCTCTCGCGGCCTTCGCGCTGATCAACTACGCGATCAACCCCGCCTTCCAGATCGCGCACCGACTGGCGCCGCTGGCGATCGCGGCCGTGGTCGCGGTGACCGCCAATTTTCTCGCCATCGTGCTGTTGCCCCGGACGAGCGACGCTTCGAATTATGCGATCGCCCAGTCGGTATCGAGCCTCGCCGGCATGGCCGCCATCGCCGCGATGTTGTCCTGGCTCGAACCGATGTGGCCCCGGCGGCGCGATATCCTGGGAACGCTGGCCGCCTGCGCCGCCATGCTCGGGGCCGTTTCGCCGCTGCGCGGGATGACGCCGGGCGTCGTCGCGATGACGACTCAGATTCTTCTTGGCGGCGCCGTTTACGCGGCGGCGGTGGCGGCGCTGGACATTGGCGGCGTGCGCGGCTTGCTGTGGCCCAAGATCGTCGCTCGCCTGAACAGGCGCGACGGACGAGTTCGCGAGAGACGCTAAAGCCCGCGACGCGCCGGGTTTCGGGAACATGCCAGCAGCTCGCGGGGAATCGAACGGATTCGATACTAAAAGGGGGGTTGGCAAACGGCCCCGAGCCTTGCTATATGCCCTTACCTTAGATTTTCCCCGATAGCTCAGCTGGTAGAGCACGCGACTGTTAATCGCTAGGTCGTAGGTTCGAGTCCTACTCGGGGAGCCAAAACGCCATTCACCAGCGTTCACCGGCGCCAAAAACACACCGAAACAACAATGACTTGCTGACATTTTCGGTCCGAGAGCGTCTCTACGCGTTCGCTGGAATCCGAAAAAATTGTTGGTATGACTGTTGGTATGTCGCTCATACCAACATGCCGCTAACGGACGCCCGAATCCGCGCGACCAAGCCCGCCGACCGAATCGTCAAACTCTCGGACGGCGGCGGGCTGCAATTGTGGGTGACGCCTGATGGCGCGAAGCGCTGGCGTCTCGCCTACCGATTCGGCGGCGCGCATAAATCGCTCGCCATTGGCGTCTACCCCGCGACCGGACTTCGCGAGGCGCGGGACGCCCGGCAAGAGGCGAAACGGCTCTTGACCGACGGGCAAGACCCTTCCCACGCCAAAAGGCTCGCCAAGGCCACGCAAGCCGCCGCGAACGCCAACACATTCGAGGCCATCGCCGCCGAGTTGCTGGAAAAGAAAAAGCGCGAAGCCAAGGCGGAACGAACCCTCGTCAAGCTCGAATGGTTCATGAGCCTCGCCCGCCCCGCTATCGGCGGGCGGCCAATCGTCGAAATAACCGCGCTGGAGCTTTTGGCCGTCCTTCGCCCAATCGAGGCGCGCGGACGGCTTGAGACGGTCAAAAAGCTTCGCGGCGCGATTGGACAGGTCTTTCGATTCGCCATCGCCACGGGCCGCGCCGAAAATGATCCCACGGGCGCGCTAAGAGGCGCGCTCGCGGCGCCGACCGTCAATCATCGCGCCGCGATTATCGAGCCCAAGGCCTTTGGCGGGCTATTACGCGCCCTCGCCGGCTATGACGGCGCGCCGGAAACGCGGGCCGCGCTCGAATTGCTCGCCCTAACCTTTGTTCGCCCGGGCGAGCTTCGCCGGGCCGAATGGGCGGAATTCGACTTGGACGCGGGCGTGTGGACGATTCCGGCCGAAAAAATGAATATGAAGCGCCCCCATCGCGTCCCGCTGGCGCCACGCGCCTTGGCGATCTTGCGCGAGCTACTAGGCTTGACCGGCGCCGCAAAGTTCCTCTT
>JBAUVQ010000103.1:0-24153 GCA_049583305.1 Methylocystis sp. | reverse complement strand
GTCCTTGAGGAGAGGGCTGTTCTTGCGGATCGCCCAAGCAATGGAGCCGCCCGCGTTGATGGCTAAGTCGCGACGCGGGGTTAGGGAATGGAAGACCGATGACCACAAGGTCGCCTTATGGTCGTCGACGATCGCAAAGGGCAGCAGTGCGGCGTTCACCATCTCGAGGATGTCTTCGTCTTCAAGATTGCCGTCGGCGGGCTTGATGGTAATCGGCTTCCACCCCTTGGCCACGAAATTCACGCTGAGCGCCTGTAGATGCGCCGCGTAACTGCTATCCTGGCGCACGAAGATTTCGCGGCCCGCCAGATCTTCGATTTTGTGAAGCGGCGGCGCCGTCGGACCGGTCACGACAATCTCATCGACCTTGGAGGACCAGGGCTCGGCAAAGTCCATTTCAGAGAGACGCTCCCGGGTGATCGTGACGCCGCCGGCGACAATGTCGCCACGCCCTTCCCTCAAGTCACGCGGCAATTCGTCCCGCGGGACCGGAACGCAGCCGACGGTGATCCGTAGCGCGCCGGTTTTGTGTCTCGTGTTAAGCCATTCTTCAAATCGTCGAGCGAGTTCCGCGACGACTCCAAGCTGTTTGCCGCGATCGACGAAAAATAGGGTCTTGCTATAGGGCACGAGAATGCGCACCGCGCGCCGCTTCAACATTCCGTCGAGGTCGCCGGTCCAGGACCGCAACCGCGGCAGGGACAATTCGTTCCTGGGCGCGGGCGTTGTCTGGCCGAAGGCTGGTGACGCCAGACCAATCAAAAGCCCGAGAGCAATCGCGATGAATTTCATGACGGGTCCATTGTGCTGACTAGATGCAAGGAAGAATGCCCGTAACGCAGACAGATATGACGAGCGAAGATTCTTCCACCGAGCCCACAATGAGGAAAGTCCGCGCCGGCGTGCTGGCGCTTGCCAAACGCGGGCATAGGGACGCCAGCGCACGGCGCCAATATCGCGGCTAACCGCGCGTAACCGCGGCTTCGGCTTGGCGCCGAAGCCGCGTATGTCGAGTTAACGCGGACAGTTGTCCCAAAAGCCCGCGCGCTGCGAGGCGTCAGTGTAATACCAGCACAATCCAGAAGCCGGCAGCCGCGACGACGCGATCGCCATGGCGGTTCCCGCCGTCAGAAACCCGATCGCGGCGCCGGCCGCGATAGCTCCGCCCGGAGCCCAACCGTAAGATCGACGCCAGCCGCCGCCTCCGACGTAAACATTGTGCCCGCCGCGATAGACGTTATGTCCACCGCGATAACCGCCATGATAGCCACCGTGATAACCGCCGCCATGGAAACCGCCACGATGTCCGCCGCCGTGGAAACCGCCACGGTGACCGCGAACCTGCGCGAGAGTCGGCGAAACGCCAATCGAAGCCGGAGGCGGCGCGATCGGGACCGCGCTAGCTACATCGATAAAGGTCAGGAGAGTCGCCGCGAGGGCGACGGACATGCGAAATTTATTGCAAACCATTGGCGTATCCTCTTTTGACTTATCGCTTCCTAGGACTCAGTGCTTGTCGCGTTCTTCCTTAAATATGTGATCCAGGGCGTGAATGATCTTCTGATCCTGATGCGCTTTGCAGTAGATGATCAGCTTGTGCTCTTCGCCCGGCACCTTTGCAAAATGATAATAATGTTTCTTCGCCAGACCGTTATACCAGCCCGAATACCAATTCGCGAGCGCGTTGGCGTCTTCCTGAAAGGTGTTGGCGAGTTGCTCGCAGGTCAGCGCCTGCACGTCAATATAGCCTTCCTTGTCGACATAGGTGTCGAGCCCGACAGCCGCGAAGGCGGGCCCCGCTATCACGGAAATCGCGGTGGCCGCGGCAATTGCAAAAATACGCATGTGTTCCCCTTCCTTCGACATTTCCCGAATAGCGTCGGGCCGCATCCCAAGGCGGCGCGATTTAACACGCCTCGCGAGCCTGAATTCCCGCTTCATGTTTCGATCAGGCGTCGAGACTCGCCAATGTTGTCGATTCTATTTTTCAGCAAGCGCGAACCGGTGCAAGATTCCGCCAATCAAGCCACCGATCAAGGGCGCGGACCAAAAAACCCAGAGCTGCCGCAACGCCCAGCCGCCGACGAACAATGCCTGACCGGTCGAGCGCGCCGGATTGACCGAAGTATTGTCGACTGGAATCGAAATCAGGTGGATCAGCGTGAGCGCGAGGCCGATTGCGATCGGCGCGAAACCGGCGGGAACACGGGCTTCCGTCGAGCCGAGAATGACCAGCAGGAAAAACCCGGTCAAAACGACCTCTATTATAAAGCCCGAGCGAAGCGCGTATCCGGCGGGCGAATGTTCGTCATAACCGTTCGCGGCGAACCCACCAGCCAGCGAGAAGTCGATGTTGCCCACGGCGACGAGATAGAGCGCGCCAGCGGCCGCCGTGGCCCCGCGCACTTGTACGATGACGTAAGGGCCGAGCTCCAACCATGAAAACCGGCCCGCCGCCGCCAAGCCGAGCGAAACCGCTGGATTGAAGTGACCACCGGAAATCGGCCCGAACGCATAGGCGCCCGTGAGCACGGTGAGGCCAAAAGCCAGCGCGACGCCGGCGAAGCCAATGCCGAGTTGAGGATAGGCGGCGAACATGACAGCGCTTCCGCAACCGCCAAACACCAACCAAAATGTCCCCAAAAATTCCGCGAAAAGTTTTCTTGGCAAACCATATTGCATGCGTTCCACTCCGGATGTAGGCGCGCGCGGATTTCCTTCGGGCCGCTTCCATCTCTATGGATGAGAGCCGGCCTCGCAATTCACCAATGGCGCTTGCAAACGCGGACGCGGTTGATGAAGCGGCACGTCGTCACGGGAGCCCTGTGGGTAACGACCGTCGCGCCTCTTGGGCCAACGCAGCCCGCGTGATGAGCGCCGCGCGCGCAAACGATGGCTTCGGCCGGCTCGGCGGCAATGAATGTCGCGGCGCCGAGAATGAGGCCGGTTACAACGAGTGTCGTCTTGCGCATTTTGGGCTCCTGTTTTTGCCTCGGAAACCAAATAACTCATTTCGTCCGCTTTTCCCGATCTCAGGAATCTAAGTTCTCGGACTCATTGTTCAGACTTGACGGCCATTGCATAACCCATTTCCTGGAGGCAGATTGTTCGCGGGCGATCGGTTGGAGAAAAATTATGTGTGAAATCGTCGCGGCCCACGAAATTGTTCAGCGCCAGGGCTGGCTCAGCCTGACGCCGCGGTCATTTCAACGCGACGTGTTGGATCGGTGCTTTCTCGCGAGGTTTGAGCCAGGCGAACCGATTTACGGGGTCGGCGATCCGCCCGGCGGCATGTTTGGCTTGGTGTCGGGCGGCGTCAGCGTGTCGGTCGCGCCTGGAGAGCGCGGACCTTATTTTGCTCATTTCGCGCGGCCGGGGACTTGGATGGGAGAGGCGGCCGCCATCACGGGCCAACCTCGCCGGGTCGGTCTTACGGCAACGCGCAACGCCGAGTTGCTGCATCTTCCTTTGCAAGAAATTCTCGCAATCGTCGATAAGAATCCGGGAGCGTGGAGGCTGTTCGCCCTCATAACGATCGGTCACCTCGACATGGCCATTGGGGCCAGCGACGATCTGATGATCCGTGATCACGTCAAGCGCTGCGTCGCCGTCCTGCTACGTCTTGCAGGATGCCGACAGGCCTCTCCCGCTGATTTCTCACCAATCGAGATCGATGTCAGTCAAGAGGAGATGGCCGTCCTCTCAAATGTCGCCAGAACCTCGGCGGGAGCCGTTTTGCGCAAGCTCGAGGCTAAGGGCTGCGTCGAACAGTCCTACCGCCGCATTCGCATTCTGGCGCCCGACGCGCTGAGGGCTATGCTGCAAGGCTGACGCCTGAGCCGGAAGGACGCGTGCAAGTCAGCTTATCGCGCTCAATGTAATTGGCGGGCCGGCCACCGATTTCCAAAGTAGAAGGACAAGATGCCGGGCTCTTTCTGTAGGCCGCTCGTATCAACCCGTGAGACTCTCGCTTTGCAAAATCGCGGGAATGCGTCGCTTGTCCGAGGTTTCGTCACGCTCTGACGTAATAGGCCCGGACATTACATCAAGCACGGCCACTACCGCGGAAATCCCAATCTGCTTATAAAGGCGGACTTGGAGATCAGGCGCGCGACCGAAGGATTGCGGCTCGACTAATTCGCTGGCGACAAAGTCCGACATTGTGGTTCTCTGTTACTATAGGTGGAGGGAAGACCAACACTGTTCCAGTCGGGATTCTGGATAGTTAAAAAGCGACCTCCGCCGCGCTCTCTGCGATCGAGAAAAAGCGGACGCTGGCGACGACAATTTTGCGCATTGTCTCCGGTCCTCGCCCCAGGCGCCAAGGCATACGGAATCCCGCACGATACGCGTGCCGGATCGCGCCCGAAACCCTCTCGTCGGAACCAACTCTCGCGAAAGCGCCACTTTGCGCTAATGCGATCGTCTCCTTCTAGCTTGACCGCGCACGCACTGTCACGCGATGAAACACTTGGCGCCCTCCGACCGGTAACTCGTCACACGCCAGAAATTATATCACGATGCGATATACCGGCAAGGGCATATCGCCCTCCGACAACAACTTCAATTGAGAGTCGATTTTGAAATTCCGGAGTTCCTAACGATGCGCGGAACGAAAGCACGGCGAAGATTCTAAGAATATGTTTCATCGATTTCGTCGGCATGACGCGCTGCTTCGCCCGGAACGAGGTCGACGGCCGCGTTCTGTCAGGGCAGCGACGTCAAGCGACCCGCCCTACCGGCCGAGCACGTCGTCGCGCACGGAATCGGCCAGCAGCGCGACTTCCTGCACGTCTCTTTCCGCGGCGCCGAGCTTGCGTAGCGTCTTGGTTAGGTTCTCGACAACGGCGTCGAAATGCGAATCGTTGAGTCCCTTGGCGACGAGGTGCTTGTGAGCGTCGCGCAGGCCCTTGCCGGTGTATACGTTGGGCCCGCAATAAACCCAGGTGAGGAAGGCTTTTAGCTTGGTAGCTTGCCCTTCCATATCGACCGTATCGAAAAAGCGGGAGATGCGGCTATCGGCACGGACGTTACGATAGAAAAGATCCACGGCGGTCTCGACGAAGGGCTCCCCGCCAAGACGATCATACAAGCTGGCCACTTTCTTCTCCCCTTGTGCTGCGGCGCGGTATTGAGATTTCCGGCTCGCCTAATTGGTAGGCCGCGGGCCTACGGCCACCAAGACTAGTGCCGTAGCGGAGCGTAAAGCAACCGAATAAAATGAAACGCGAGGCGCGTTTAGCTCGGCGCGCCTCCAGACCGTCGCATAGTCTGCTCCTTAACGCGAAATGTGGCGACTGGGGACATTATGAACCGACCCCAGACACGGCGGACGCACAGCCGTCAAATTTCTGCTCCGTTGGGCGTTTCCTGTGTAATTTGCGTGAGCCCGCGCCGTGAGAACTGGCGCCCTCAAACGCGTCGCCCGAAACATCATTCATGCGAACGGTCGACGGCTCGCATAAGCGCCAAAGAGAAGCCGAACGATCAGTCCATTGACCCCGCCGTATGAAAGGATAGCATCGCGCGTCTTCAAGACGCGTGAAAGATTCCTAATCTTTTATATTCGAGCTATGTGGGTATGACGTCCTTTGACATCAACGTGACACGCGCTTAAGTTGGCGTGCGCTGGGTAGAACAGCCAAAGACATGGCTCGCCTAAATTGATTCAGGAGGAAACCCATGCAGATGCGTAAGCGCTCGCTTACCGCAGGGCTGCTTTTCCTCGCCGCGTCGACATTTCCGGTTTGCGCGGAGGAGAGGTTCGACTCCAGATTTGACAACGCGCCCCTTACCGAGGACACGTTCAAAGCCGGGAACCGGACCAAGTCCGATAGCCGCCACGGCGCCTTCGACGAGCCCCGGCCCGAAGGGAATCGGGGGCAATCGGGTTCGAGGTGGAACGGCTTTTACGGCGGAGCCAATGCGGGCGCCTCGGACGAGCGATGAGGTACGTCTCATAGCGACGCCTCCATTCCTAAAGACGCAGCTAAGCAACGCCGCCGGTGGCGGAGAGTTGATAAGGTCTCGCATAGATGAAGCTTCATAGGCGCGCCGTTCCGTCGCGCGTCATCTTGGTCACGAATGCGACGCGCCGCCGCCAACCCAATTTCGCCCCTCGCGCGAATGTCGCGACATCTTACGCCGAAGCTTCCGATCACGCTCGGCGCATGAAAAAAGCCCGACCGCGGGGGGCGGCCGGGCTTCTGTCAATTCGCGCCATGGTCACACGGCGCAACGTCGACAGCCAATCAATATTTGGCGAGAATCGGAGCCGGAGCGGCCCAGTTGAAGTGATAGTTCACGCCGGCGCGGACGATGTGGCCGTTGAATTGCGCGCTGGTCTGGCTCGCTCCGAAACCCGTCGCGCCTGTCACGGAGTTCGCGTATTGTACGGGGCCGCTCACGGAGAGCGTGCCAAGATCGTAATAAAGATATTCGACCTTGGCGCTCCAATTATGCGCGAACATCCACTCCAGGCCGCCGCCAACCGTCCAGCCGACTTGAGTATTCGACTGGCTCACGCCGCCAAAGGCGCTGCCGACGAATGCGCCCGCGGCGTTCATTTCCGTCGCGGAGAAGGAGGAGTTCAGATTAGCTCCGCCATAGGCGAGACCGCCCGTGGCGTAAACGAGCAAGCTCGGCGTGAACAAATAGCCGATGCGACCACGCACCGTCCCGAGGTAATCGAGACTCTGCGAGGCGGAGACCGTGCCGCCGAATGTATGAGTCGGGTTAAGAGCGCCGGGCGAGGCGACCGAGAAGGACGACGTGCCACCGCCGCCGGCGAGGCCTTGAATGTCCGCCTCGAAGCCCGCGACGACCGCCGGCGAGAATTGATAGTTGTAGCCGATCTGACCGCCGCCGATGAAGCCGCCGAAGTTGGCGTTTCCGACCCCCGACCCAACCGCTCCGAGAGCGGCGGCGTCCACGCCGGGGCCGAACACGCCCGTCGCCACATTGACGTTATCGCTGCCGCCGAAGGTTCCGCCGGCGTTCAAACCAGCATAGAACCCCGTCCAATTGGCGATGGGCGCCGGCGCGTAATATGTCGGCGGCGGCGCTTTGCGGTAGGGAAGATCGGCGGCCACAACCGGCCCGGTGGATAGCGCCAACGCAAATGCGCTGACTGTAAATAAAAACCTGTTCATCAGAGGACTCCTCCTACTTCTCATCTCCGGGTTTCCCCGATCGAACCAAACCACGTTAACCGCGGGGCCGTGACGAAGCCTCGCGACCGAACGCTAAACTCTGCAAAAGCAGCGCTTCGCGCCGAAGCGCCCATTTCCGAACCGCCTTTTACGAACACACCGTAACGCCGCGAAAGACCACGCAAGCGATAAGCGCGTGCTCATAACGCGACGCGCGTTCATATCACGGCATGATATAAATGCAAGGGCGTTTTTCTTTGGACGATAAATTCAAATGAAAGCCGAACTCGAGATTCATGCTTCCAGTCGGTCCGGGAATTACGGTTTCGAGACCCAAATGTTCGGAGCGTTTGACGCTGTGGAACGCTCCGTTCTCGCGGGAAAGATCGAGAGAGGGCCTGACGACGGGTCGCGGTTCAAAATGCTGTATGAAAAAGTCCATACTCGACAAAATTATTGAATATCGGGTATCCGTAATCTTCGGTACGAGTTTTGAGTCGCTCAGCGGTCGCGCTCGCGGCGACCAGCCGCTCCGCCGCCGCCCGCTCCATGTCCCGCATCGTTTCCTTGCGGACGAAAACGCGAGGTTTTTTGTTTGCTGCTGACATTCATGCAAGACGAGTCTATCTTGTCAAATCGGAATGCGGACAGGCTCGAGTGGCCATCGTGACGCCGGGGGAGTCTGCTATGACGATTGCAGCCTGCTAGTTCCTGTCCTATTAAGGATGCATCTCGGATACACGACGCAGGAATACTCGGAAAGCCGCCTCGCCCTCTTCCGAGGAGCTTCGCTGGTATGTCACCGCAGGATCTAATGTCACATCGAGCCCTGCAAAAAAAACCTGAGCAGCCGATGTCGAAAAAGGACTTCGAAGCGCTTGCCGATTTCCGCTATCAATTGCGCCGGTTCCTGCGCTTCAGCGAGGAGATCGCGCACCGACATGACGTGACTCCGTTGCAATATTTGCTGCTGCTTAACATTAAAGGATTTCCGGGCCGAGAGTGGGCGACGGCGGGGGAACTGGCGGAACGATTACAGGCCAAGCACCATGGCGTCGTGGCGCTCATAACGAGATGCGAAAAACTTGGCCTTGTCGGCCGCAGAGTGAGTTCGCAAGACAGACGTCAGGTCGAAGTGCGGCTTTCTGAAAAAGGCGAAACGCTGCTCACAAAATTGGCGGCGCTACATCGCGCCCAATTGCTCTCGCTTAAAGTGAATTTCGTCGTGCCCGACGTAAGATCGTTCAGCGAGGAAGAGTAGACTCCATCGCTGACGCTTGCGAGTGGGCATCAAGCGACCCGGATCAAGCGAGAGCCTGTTTTAGTAGTGGCCAGAATTCGTGAGGGCGCGACTGAGCGCCGACAGCCTGGCATGAGATATTTGCGCCGCGCCCTTGAGTTCCGCCAATTGGAGCCCAATGTCGCCGACAAATGAAACCACCGGAGTAGTGACGCGCTCCACCCTGCATGTGTCCGCCTTGGCGGCGTCGAACGCTTCCCAAACATTTATGTCGTTTAGAGCCTTGAAAGCATCCACCTCGAGCGCTTTCAATAACTCGCAAGTCATCGAAAACACGCCTTTGGCATGAGTGAAAGCCGCGCGGCTGGCGCCAATCAACGCAAAGTCGTTGCTTTCCACTCTGCTCAAGACGCTGGACTCGCCCTCCGTTTCTTCATAAAAGAGCTCTATCAGACGAGCGACCTTGTTGAGGTCCGCATTCATCCCGGAGGCGCCACTTACAAGAGAGTTATTATAATCTCTAAGATTTTGAACAGCCATGCTCAAATAGTTCGTCGTTCCATAGAACCATATCCATACATTAGGATCAAAATTTACGTTCCCGGTGGCCTTCATCAAATCCGGATCGTAGTCGTTGGGTGTTCCTTGAAAGCCTATTTTTTCCTGTTTATATGCCTCGATGCTATCGGCCAGCATCTGATGCTTGCCGAGTTGAAACGCGCATGTGTCAATGCGCAGGCTGGATGGCGTCAAGAAAGTTTCGCTCGGGCACCAGCCTCTCGATAGCTCATCTTCGATCGCCGCGGCGGCAACCGCTATGATTTTGCTGCCGTAACCTCCCTCGCCGACTTTATCGTCTCGGTCTTTTCTGATGGCCACGGGGCCATCGGGCCCTTTGGGCGGCAAAACAAGGTCATAGTTTGCGTAGTAGTTGGGCGCGCCGGTGAACTGAGTGGCAAAAGTATAGATCGCGGCTAACGCAATCGCAGCTCTAACGACCACGGAATATTTTAAACGGCCACGGCCCTTGAACAACTCGAACACGCTTGAGGCGAAAAACTTCCTCTTGGCGAAGAGGTCTGGAACAACGAATCCGCTGGCGTAAGTGAATCGTTCAATAAAATTGCTTACCGAATACGAAATGTCCTGAACGATCTTCAGCTTTAAATGAGAGAGTATTTTGACCGATTCCTTCGCCGCGCCGAGAATGTATCGGGCGAAGCCTGCGGCGGAAATCTTCATTTTCTCCTCCCCCGGAAAGACCGATCGACGAACCGGATTCGCATCCGACCGCCGCCGGTTCGGTTTTAAGATCGCGTCAACTCCCTTCGGCCTCGGCGAACTTCGCGCCGGTCACTTCACGACCAGCACGGGACATTGAGCGAGCTGCATCATGCGATCGGCCTTGCTGCCGATGATTCGCTGATACAAGGCCGAGTGGCCTTGCGCGCCGAAAACAAGCAGATCCGCGTCGAGATCAGCGGCGAGTTTGACGATCACGTGCACCGGACGCCCCGCGACGATGTGGGTATGAAGCGTCACGCCGCTTTCTTCCGCCATGGCGCGCGCCTTCTCGAATACCATTTCAATTCGAGCCCCAACTTCCCGCGTGACCGGGCGGCTTTCATCGATCTTCTCCGGATACGGGAGCTCCTCGACGCACACTGAGTGCAATTCGGAGTTGTTCAGTTTGGCGAGCGCGAACGCTAATTTCAGAGCCTGGAAGGAGTGCTTGGAGCCGTCCATGGCGTGCAGAATTTTGTCGAACGTCGGACGGAAAACCTTGCCTTCATGAGGCTTCACGACCAGCACCGGACAGCGCGCGATTTGGGTTATGCGTTCCGCCTTGCTTCCGATCAGGCGTCCATAAAAGCTCGAATGGCCTTGTGCCCCAATGACCAGCAACTCCGCGTCGAGTTCGGCGGCGAGCGTGATGATGTCGCGCACCGGATGCCCGGTGATCACGTGCATGTGAAGCGTTACTTGGCTTGCCTCGGCCATTTTGCGCGCACGCTGGAGAATGCTCTCGATTCGACCGCCGGCCGCTTTCGTCGCGTCGCGGGCTTCCTCGATCAATTCCGACACATATGGCGCTTCCTCGACGCAAATCATGTGCATCTCGGAGTTGTTCTGTTTGGCGAGCGCGAGCGCCAACGCCAGCGCTTGGAAGGCTTGCTCGGAGCCATCGCTGGAGTGCAGGATTTTGTCGAACATCAGATGCCTCTTGGATTATTCGCCCGTTTGCGACTCAGCCTGCTTTGCCTTTGACAGGAGGTGGTGCGGCACAAAATAATTGCCCGCGATCATCGTCGGAATGATGCCGGACGCGATAACGGCGCCGACCAGCACCGAATATTGGCCTTTATCAATAATACCATGCGACAGGCCATATAGCGACGCGATCGCTCCAAAGGCCAGCCCCGATGACATCAACAGCGCGGAATACATGCTCTCCGTGTGCGGAGAGTGGTAGAGTCTGGCGACCGGATACACAGCGATGGATTTCGCGAAAACCTTGCCGAGAAGTAGCAGGATGAATGAAAAGAACGAGGAGAAAACCGCGGGGATCGAGACAAGATAGCCCGCGCGGATGAAAAAGAACGGGGTCAACAGGCCGAAGGTCACCGTGCGCAGGCGCCGGATCAAGGCGTGATCCTTGCCGACGGTGCCAGCGAGCACCATGCCGACCGAGTAGGCCGGAAGCACGGCCTCGCTGTCGGCCCAGGTGGCGAACGATCCGAGCACGAGTAGAGCAAGCAGCAGGAATTTGGTTTCGAGTTCGGAAGGCTGTCCGCCATATCGGCCGAAAAGCCGAGGCGTGTATCGCAGCAGCGCCACGGAGCCCGCCACGGTGAGGACGACGAACAGTAGCGTCTTAAACGTGAACGGGGAAAAGATAAGGCCCAGGGCGATAACATTTCCAAGATCGGTGACGAAACAGGCGCCAAGCAGCACCTTGCCGAAATCCGTGCTGTTCAAACCGTGCTGCATCATTTCGGTATAGATGACCGCAACCGAAGTGCCTCCCAGCGCCACGCCAGCGAGCCAACTCGGCATGGTGGCCCATCCGAGAATATAATGAGCGACGCCCGCGCAAAGAAAGAAGGGAACGAGAAAGCTGACGGAGCCGAGCGAGGCGGCTTCCTTCCATTTGAGTTTGAGCACGTCCGGCTCGAGTTCCGCTCCGGCGAGGAAGGTCAGCAGCATCACGCCGACTCCCGAAAGAAACTTTACCCATGTTTCCTCGCTGCCCAGAAATCCCGAGCCGATGGTCGCGCCGAGGATCAATTGGGCGAGTGTTCCCATAACCACCTCGGCCATCGCGGAGGAGATGCGGAAGTGCATCGCCGCCCCGCCGGCGAGCAGCGCGAGGCCAAACCAAAATGCCGCAAGCGCCCAAACTTCGGTCATATCTCATCGTCCTTTTTGTCGCTAAGCCATGGCCGCGCGGCCAAAGCTTCGCCATGGCGCATTCGCGGCCGTGTCGGGCGGATTGGGCCTTTCCGCGCAAAAGAAATCATGTTGATCCGGATTCCGCGGTCCCGCGCCTTTCGAAAAATCGTCGGAGGCGAACCTCGGTATCCCGCGCCGATGAAACACGACGGCCCGCGCTGCATCAGCAGATATCATACCCGGGACTACATCACAACGTGATATTTCTGTCATGCGCCCGGCAACGTCGTCTAACGCATCCGAGGAAGCCGCTCCAGAAGCAAATGTTCGCGCGGATTATCCCACATTCGTCACATAGGTTCACGGCGACTTCGCCGCGCGCCTCGATATTTTGCAGGACCGCGTCTTCACGATCTCAACTCCGTGAGTTTCATATTCTGGCCGCCTCGCCGACACACATCTCCAACCGCTCGAGGGACGTTTTGACGTCCATTTCCCGTCTGGATCGAATGAGCCCATTGAGCGCCCTTTATATAACGATGTGGCGCGGCCGTTTGAGCATGCGCCCGCTCTTACTTAAGAGAGCGCTGGCGGCTTTGTTTATTCTATTCGCTGGCCGGGCATGCGGCGGTCGGCGCGCCGGCGTCGCCGACGAGATTTGCGCCGACGATTTTTTCCGCGCGGGCTTTTGACTCCGCGTATTCCTGGTCGAAGATCGCGGTTGTGGAGGCCTTGGGGTCTGGCCTGGCGGTGGAGGCGAGGGGCGACTGGTCGAGGTTATGCGCGTCGATCGAGACGACGGTGGAAAGCCCCGGCCGCAGCGGCGTTTTTTCGAGTTCGTCGGCGCGCAGGGAGATGCGGACGGGAACGCGCTGCACGATGTGAATGAAGTTGCCGGTCGCGTTGTCGGGCGCGAGCAGGGCGAAGACGCTGCCCGAGCCCGCCACGATGCCCTCGACCGCGCCACGGAAGGACGCGCTATTGCCGTAAAGATCGACGGTGATCGCCACCGGCTGGCCGGTTCGCACGCGCTTCATGTCGTTTTCCCAAAGATTCGCCTCGATCCACAGATAATCGAGCGGCACGATCTGCATGACCAGGTCGCCGGGCCGCACGCGGTCGCCGACCTGCGCCTTGCGCTTGGCGACAAAGCCGGCGGCGGGCGCCTTGATGCGCTGGCGCGCGAATTCGATGTAATTCTCGGTGAATTTGGCCTTGGCCGCCTCGATGTCGGGATGGTTGACGAGGGACAGCCCGCCGAGCCGCGATTCAAACGCCTGAAAGTCCGCTCGGCTCTCGTGCAACTCGGCTTCGAGCGACGCCAGTTGATCGACGGCGTTTTGCAAAACCTGTTGCGACACCGAGCCGCTCGGCAGCGCCTGACGATAGCGCGCGACGTCGTGCCGGATCTTGTCGCGCAGCGCGATTTGCGAGCCGATTTTCTGGCAGGCCTGGCGGCGCGACGCGAATTGCGCGCCGACCGAGCGCACGGCGCGCGCCAGCTCGGCGGCGGATTGATCGAGAGCCGCCTTGGCGCGCTGCTCATCGAGCCGCACCAGCAGATCGCCGGCCTTCACCTTGTTGGTCTCCTCGACCAGAACCTCGGCGACGACGCCGGTCGCGTCGGCATGGACCGGAATGATGTTGCCGACGACGAAGGCGTTGTCCGTCGTGACGTAGAAGCGGTCGTGCGTGTTCCATTTGATCAGGAAATACAGGCCGACGGCCGCGGCCGCCAGCGCGACGAGCGAGAGCAGGATCAGGCGGCGGGCGCGGAGCGTTTTGCGGTCGAGGGGCATGGGCTGTCCAAAGCGTCTGGGTGTCCTGGAGTCTTTTGTCTTGTCGTGTGTCTTGTCGCGCTTTCGGAAGGCAAAACCGGCGCTCGCTTCGCCGAAAGCACTTTGGTCTCGTTGTAACCTTCGGTCTCGTTGTAACCTTCGCCGGCGCGCGTCTACCCGCCGCCGAGCGCCTCGATCGCGTCGACGATCGGCGTCAGTCGATCCTTTTCCGGCTCCGGCCGCGGCGCGAACGCCTCGGGGCCCTCGAGATAGCCGCCGCCCAGCGCCTGGATCAGATCGACATGCGACGACATGTAATCGGCGTCGAGCGCGTCGAGCGCGTAAACCTGTTCGAGAACGGCGTGAGCCTGCCCCAGCAGTTCGCGCTTGTCCTTCAATCCGCTGCGCCAGCGCGAGCGCGCGAGTTCCAGCTCCGCGCGCGCGGCGGCGTTCAGGCGGCGCTGCGCCCGCGTCTCGGAGTTCGTGTCCTTCAGGCTCGCCAGACTGTCGGCGACCTGCTGCGCCGCCTTGAGCAGCGTTTCATTGTAGCTGTCGACCGACTCGTCATATTCCGAGCGGCGCCCCTCCAGCCGGCCGCGCAAGCTGCCGCCCTGGAACAGCGGCAGATGGATGTTGGGATTGACGGCGTAGCCGACCGCCGAGGTTCGGAACAGGAACTTGCCGAGATCGTCGATCGCCGGCGAAGCCCTCGATGCCTCCAGCCCGCCGACGATGGTCAGATCGACGGACGGCATGAATTCCGCCTTGGCGGCGTGAATCCGCTCCGCCGCCGCCTCGGCGCGATGCATCGCGGCGGCGACGTCGGGCCGGTGGGCGAGAAGCTCCAGGGGCAGATGTTTGGGCAAGGCGGGCGCCGCCGGCGGGCTCATCGCCTTCGCGCCGACAAGGTCGCGCCCGGCGTCCGGTCCCTGGCCCATCAGCCGCGCCATCAAATTCCGCTGGAAGTCGAGTTGCGCCCCGACGCCGGCCTCGCGCTTGACGGCGACCTCCAATTCGGCGCTCGCCTGGGTGACGCCATCGGCGGAGTCGATCCCGGTCTTGAACCGGGTTTGCGCCAGCGCGAGCAGGTCGCGGCGCAGCTTGACCATCTCGATCGTTGTTTCCGCCTGCCGGGCCAGCGCGCGGATGCGAAAATAGGAGCGCGCGACCGCGGTCGTCAGCAGCAGCCGCACCTCCGCCGTCTCCGCCGCCTGCGCCGCCATCTCGCCGAGCGAGGCGTTGAGGATCGCCCGGTTCTTGCCCCAGAAGTCGAATTCGTAATGCAGCGACAGCGGGTTGATGTAGGCCATGGTCTTTTCGAGGCCGGCCTGGTCGGGATTATAGGAGGCGACGACGCCATGGGTGGGAATGCGCGACTGGCGCATGCCCAGGTCCGCGTTGAGGAACGGCAACAGCCGCGCCCCCTCGACCTGCGAGAACGCCTCGGCCTCGCGCAACACTTCGGTGGCCTTTTTCAGGCTTTGATTATTGGCGAGCGCATTCTCGACGATGTGGTCGAGTTCGGGGCTGCGGAAGCGTCGCCACCATTCCTCGCTCGGCCAGGCCGCGTCCGCTCGCGCATCGATCGGAGCGCCGGACCGCGCCAAGGTGCGCTCCATCGCCGGAGACTCGAGAAATCGCGCGCGCTCGCCATTCGGCGACGTTTCCGCGCAACCGGCGAGAAGCAGCAGCGGCAACAGCCCCGCCGCGGGCGCGATGGATAGACGCCGTGATGTCATGGCTGTTCCATCAGCTCCTCGGCCTGGAGCTGTTTCAGTTCCTGCGCCGGCGTCAGACGCGGCGGATGGGTGGCGCGGGCGAGCCAGACCACCGCGGCGAGAACGACGAACACCACGGCGCCGAGCAGAAAGGCGTCGTTGAACGCCAGCAGCGCCGCTTGCTGCCGCAAGAAGCGCCCGGACTGACCGGTCGCCATGCGCTCCGAGAAGCCCAGCGGCGCGAGCCGGTCGGTGAGTTGCGTCATCAGATCCAGTTCGGCGAAGCGTCTGCCGCCGAACGCGTCGGAAAGGTCGAGCTGATGATAGGGCGTGCGCCGGAACAGCACCACGGCTAGCAACGCGATGCCATTGGCGCCGGCGACCGTGCGCAGCAGCGCGAATTCCTCGGCCGCGCGGATGAGCCGCGAGCCCTGGAGCCCGAACATCGCGAGATTCGCCAGCGGCGTGAAGAACATCGCCAGCGAGAAGCCGAAGAAGGTCATCGGCCAGGCGATCTGGTCGAACGAGGCGGTCTTGTCGAACAGTCCGAGCCAGGTCAGAGTCGCGGCGAAGCCGAGGAAGTTTAGAAAGGAGATCAGACGAACGTCGAAATTCTTGCAAAGCTCATGCACGATCGCGGCGGTCGGCACGGAGAGAAAGAGCATCGACAGATAGACGCCCCCGGCCAGGGAAGAGCTGTAGCCGAGCAACAGTTGCAGTTGGACGATCAGCAGCGACAGCAGTCCCTGAATGACCAGAAAGCCCACGACGGAGCACAGCGTGGCGACCGCGTAATTGCGGTGGGAGAAGAGGCGGACGTCGATCGCCGGATGTCGCTCGCCCAGCTCCCAGATGACGAAGCAGGGCAGCGCCAGGACGACCACAATCAGCGCGCCGATCAGGATCGGCGAGTGGAGCCAGTCGAAGTCGTTGCCCATGTTGAAAATGGTTTGCGAAGCGAAGAGAATCGCCGCCAGCAGCAAAAAGCCCACAAGGTCGAAACGGCGAAAGGTCGGGCGAACTTTGCGGCCGTAGAGCAGGGAGCCCGTCACGCCGGCGGCCAGCAGAGCGACTGGAATGTTCGAATAGAACATCGATCGCCAGCCGAAATTTTCGACCCACCAGCCGCCCATGAAAATGCCGACCATGAAAGGCATCATGCTGAGCAGGCCCCAAAGTCCAACTCCGAACGTCCGCGCCTTTTCCGGATATTCGTTCAAAAGCACGGATTGGCCGATCGGGAGAATGACGCCGCCTGCGAAGCCAAGAAGAATGCGCGCGGCCACGAAAAAATAAATCGTTTCGCTCATCGCGCAGACGAAGGAGAAAAGCGCGTAGAGCGCGTAGGCCGACACAAGCGCGCGATGGGCGCCGAATCGGGCGCCGAACCATCGCGCGAGCGGAAAGCCCAGCGCGAGGCCGATCATGTGATCCGTGGTGGCCCACGAGCCGAAGCTGGGCGTCACGCCTTGCAGATTGCTCGCCGCGTAGGGACCCAGGATCGTATAGCCCGGCACGTTGGACAACACGACGACATTGCCGACGCCAAGCACGATGTTCAGCAGCAGGAACCGCCATCCGCTCAACGGTTGAGATTCGCCGTGCGGCATGACTAAACCACGCCCGCCGCCGCGGACCGCCGCGATGTGAGCGGCAGCCAAGCTTTTGCGATAACGAATCGGGCGTTTTCCACGCGGACTCCTCCCCTGCTTACGCTAGTAGGAGTCATCAGCCCCGACGCTAAACGACCAGAGCGGTTGTAAGGCGAACTCCATCGCCGAAGCCAAGGTTAAACGTTAACACGTTGACCTTGTCAATAATCTCGCGAGTTTCCCACAACATTGTCGCGGCGAGCGCCGAACCCGCTTGGACGCCTCCCTCTTTCTTCGGGGCATGGTTCCGCTTGTTCGGTCGGCCCAACCGCGCGGGGAGCGGGGCGGTAGGTAGCGTGATCTGTTGCAGGGCCTGTTCGAGAATGACGCCGTCCAGGCCTCGGCGGCCACGCGCCCAACATATTGCGATATCCACGAAGTCGCCCCTTTTGTTGACCTCGTCCTAACCGCGGGTTTACCTTTCGTCAGTAAATTGCGGCGTTACGGTCCCGCTCCGTCAGTTCCCAGGACGCGCCAATGCAATTGCGACACCTCGCCGCCAGGATGATTTCCGTGCCGGTTCCCGAAGTTCCCGCTGCGGCGCATGTTTCCGAGGCGGCGAGGAAGGTCGATCCTCTCTCGGTCCCCGCGTCGTCAAATCCGGCGCCTGGTCTCGATCCGCGCGCCATTCTGAATTCAATTGGCGAGGTGATCTACGAATGGGATTTGGTGACCGACCGATTGAATTGGAGCGACAATCTCCTGGCCGCGCTGCCGTCGCTGGCCGGCGCGGACCTCAAGTCGGGCATGGCGTTTGGAGCGCTGCTCGCCTCCGATAGCGCGAGCTCCCGCTACGATGCGATTTTCAAGTCGGAATCACGGGACGAGGGTGAGGGCGTGCCTTTTCGGATCGTTTACGCGGTCGTTCCGCCACGCGAGTCCGGCGTCGTCGGCACAATCTGGCTCGAGGACACCGGCCGTTGGTTTCGGGGCGTGGACCAGCGCCCCGGGCGCGCGCACGGCGTCGTGCGGGTCGTGACCGAGCAGCATCAGAAGGAGCGCCAGCTGGCGCGGCAATCGCAATTCGATCCGCTGACCGGCGTGCTGAACCGATCTCATCTCACCGAGCAAATGCAGAGGATCCTAGACCACGCCGAACGTCACCGGAAGTCCTTCGCCGTGATGCTGGTCGCGCTGGAAAATCTTTTTGCTCTCAATCGCACTTATGGCTACGACGCCGGAGACGAGGTGATCGCCGGACTCGCCACGCGTCTGTCCGCGAATCTTCGCGCCAACGATCTCGTGGCGCGCTACGCGGGGAATAAATTCGCGCTCGTGCTGCCGGAATGCGGCCCGGAGGAAACCAAATCCGCTTCGTTGCGCCTGATCGAGACGGTGACCGCCGCGCCTTTCGAGACCTCGGCGGGCCCCGTTCCCGCGACGATCCGGATCGGCGGCGTGGTCGGACCGCGCGACGGACGGACCACTCAGGGGCTGTTCCAGCACGCCGAGGAGGCGTTGGACGTGGCGCGTCAACGCACTTGCGCCCGCTACGTCGCCTATAGCTCTTCGCTGGCGCGCGAGGACTCTCGGCTGCTCGCGCTACAGATCGCCGACAATATCGTTTCCGCGCTCAACGAGCGGCGGGTGGAGCTGGCGTTCCAGCCGATCGTGAACGCCGGCGACGGCGAAACGGCGTTTTACGAAGCCCTGCTCCGCGTGCGGTTGGCCGACGGCTCGATGGTGGCGCCCGGGTCGATAATTCCGGTCGCCGAAAAAGCCGGCCTGGTCCGGCTGCTGGATCAGCGTGTTCTGGAGCTGGCTCTCGTCTGTCTCGTCGAAAATCCCGACCTGCGACTCTCGGTGAACGCGTCGCTGCCCACCATCCTCGATCCGGAATGGCCGGATCGTCTGTGCGCCGGCGTGCTGGCCAATCCGGGCGTGGCCGAGCGGCTGACCATCGAAATCACCGAAACCAGCATGATCGAGGATATAGGCGCGACGAGCCACGTCATCGCCCAGTGCAAAAAACTCGGCGTGAAGGTCGCGATGGACGATTTTGGCGCCGGACACACCTCGTTCCGCAATTTGCGCGCCCTGGCCTTCGACCTGGTCAAGATCGATGGCGTTTTCGTGCAGAACATCTTGAATTCGGCGGACGACCGCTTCTTCGTGCGCACGCTGATCGACCTCGCCCATCATCTGGAGCTCAAGATCGTCGCCGAATGGGTCGAGGACGAAGCCACCGCCGCCGTGCTGCGCGAGTGGGGCGTCGATTTCTTCCAAGGCGCGCTCTTTGGCAGCGCGGGGCCCGAGGACGCGCAGGTCTTTCACGCCCGGCCGGTCACGCCCCGATAGTCGCCCCCGAGATTCCCATCCATTCGCTAATAAAAGGCGAGCCGGGGCGTCGGGCGCGCCGAGTTCCTCAGGGCCCGGATCCGCTCAGCTATCGCCGGAAAGCTTGTCGATCCGCTTGTTAAGCGCGTCGAGTTGGCGCTTGAGATCGTCGACGTCCGAGCGCTGCTTGCCGCTCGCGCTGTCGATCTCCTGCTCCGGGGCGGTCGTGGCGACGCCATCGACGGGCATGCCGAACGGATTGAACATGGTCAGCGCCTGGCGGAAGACCGCCATGTTCTTGCGCGCCTGTTCCTCCATCGCGACAAAAGCCGCGCGGGTGGGCTCGCCAAAGGGCGCGACGCCCAGCGCCGAGGTGAACTGATCGCGGAATTTCTGCTGGTCGCGGGTGAGCTTATCGATCGAAAATTCGAGATAGCTGGGCACCAGCATCTGCATTGAATCGCCGTAAAAGCGGATCAATTGTCGCAGGAAGGAGATCGGGAGCAGGCTCTGGCCGTCCTTGCCCTCCTGCTCGAAGATGATCTGGGCCAGCACGGGGCGGGTAATGTCGTCGCCGCTCTTGGCGTCGGTGACCACGAAATCCTCGCCGCGCTTAACCATCGAGGCAAGATCCTCCAAGGTCACGTATGTGCTTGTTCCCGTGTCGTAAAGGCGGCGGTTGGCGTATTTTTTGATCGTGGTTGGTTTCTTGTCGTTGGTCATGTGCGCTTACGTCGCCTCCCCCTGACGGCCAAGGCGTCGCCGCGTCGCCGCGGCTAATCGTCCCTGACGTCGGACGATAGTCTCAAAAGCGCCCCCGCGGCAATATTTTCGTCGCGGACGGCTTTCTCTTCGCGCCAATCCGTGCATAACGACGCTGACCCTTGACGCGGATCGGCGCGGGGCGCTCGAAAATTTACGCCTTTGGCGCGAGCAAGCGCCGTTCGGCTCAGCCAATATTAAGGAGATCGACATGACGACCGAAATCGTGATCGTTTCCGCGGCCCGCACCGCCGTCGGATCGTTCAACGGAGCTCTCGGCGGCGTTCCCGCCCACGACCTCGGCGCGGCCGTCGTCAAGGCGGCTCTTTCGCGCGCCGGCGTCGCTCCCGCCGACGTTTGCGAGGTGATCCTCGGCCAGGTGCTCGGCGCCGGCCACGGCCAGAACCCCGCCCGCCAGACCGCCATCAAGGCCGGCATCCCCGACAGCTCGACCGCTTTCGGCGTTAACCAGGTTTGCGGCTCGGGCCTGCGCGCCGTCGCGCTCGCCGCCCAGCAGATCATCGCGGGCGACGCTCGCATCGTCGTGGCCGGCGGCCAGGAGAGCATGTCGCTCTCGGCCCACGCCGCGCATCTGCGCAACGGCACCAAGATGGGCGACGTGAAATTCGCCGACACGATGATCGTCGACGGCCTGACCGACGCCTTCAATAACTACCACATGGGCATCACCGCCGAGAACGTGGCCGCCAAATGGCAGATCAGCCGCGCCGAGCAGGACGCCTTCGCGGTGGCCTCGCAGAACAAGGCCGAGGCGGCGCAAAAGGCTGGCAAGTTCAAGGACGAGATCGTTCCTTACGTGATCGCCGGCAAAAAGGGCGACGTGACCGTCGACCAGGACGAATACATCAAGCACGGCGTCACGCTGGAGGGCGTCTCCAAGCTGCGCCCGGCCTTCACCAAGGACGGCACGGTGACGGCGGCCAACGCCTCGGGCATTAACGACGGCGCGGCCGCCCTGGTGGTCATGAGCGCCGACGAGGCCAAGAAGCGCGGCCTGACGCCGCTCGCCCGCATCGTCTCCTGGGCGACCGCCGGCGTCGATCCGTCGGTCATGGGCTCCGGCCCGATCCCGGCGTCGCGCAAGGCGCTGGAAAAGGCCGGCTGGAAAATCTCCGACCTCAATCTCATTGAGGCGAACGAGGCTTTCGCCGCGCAGGCGCTGGCCGTGAACAAGGATCTCGGCTGGGACCCTTCCATCGTCAACGTCAACGGCGGCGCCATCGCCATCGGCCATCCGATCGGCGCCTCGGGCGCGCGCGTCCTGACCACGCTGTTGCATGAGCTGGCTCGTCGCGGCGGCGGCAAGGGCCTCGCCACGCTGTGCATCGGCGGCGGCATGGGCATAGCGATGACGGTCGAGCGGTAATAGTCCGCGCGTCAGCATTTTAAGACGGGGGCTGGTCCGGAGTCTCTCGCGAGGGAGGCGCGCCGGCCCCGACGTTCCGCGTTCAATCAAAGTGAAATGGGAGAGAAATCATGGCGAGAGTAGCAGTCGTGACGGGCGGCACCCGCGGCATTGGCGAGGCGATTTCCAAGGCGCTCAAGGCCGCCGGATATAAGGTCGCCGCGACCTACGCCGGCAACGACGAAGCCGCCAATAAGTTCAAGGCCGCGACCGGCATCGACGTGTTCAAGTTCGACGTCTCCGATTACGACTCCTGCGCCGCCGGCATCGCGGCGATCGAGAAGGAACTCGGCCCGATCGAAATACTGGTGAATAACGCCGGCATCACCAAGGATCGCCTGTTCCACAAGATGGACCTCGCGCAGTGGAACGCGGTGATCGGCACCAATCTGAACTCGTTGTTCAACGTCACGCGCCAGGTCATCAACGGCATGCGCGACCGGGGCTTTGGCCGCATCGTCGTGATCTCGTCGATCAACGGCCAGAAGGGCCAGGCCGGCCAGACCAATTATTCGGCCTCGAAGGCCGGCGACATCGGCTTCGTCAAGGCGCTGGCGCAGGAGAGCGCGTCGAAGGGCATCACCGTCAACGCGATCGCGCCGGGCTATATCGCCACCGAGATGGTGAAGGCGGTGCCGCAGGACGTGCTCGACAAGCACATCATCCCGTTCATCGCCGTCGGCCGCCTCGGCGAGCCCGAGGAAATCGCGCGGGCGGTGGCCTTCCTCGTCTCCGACGACGCCGGGTTTATCACCGGCTCGACGCTGACGATTAATGGCGGTCAGTATCTGGCCTAAGGGCGGATGCCGGACGCGGATTTAAGCCGGCGGCTGGAGACAGCCGCCGGTTTTTTGTTGGCTAAAACGGCAGATTAAACACCCGCGAGGGCGATAGCGCGCCTTCGATGACCTCGCCGAAGGCGACGGGAATGCCGCCGCAGGACGCGTAGATCACGCCGCCGGCCGGCGCGTCGCGGCCGCGCAAAATCAGCGAGCCGCCGCGCCGCAGCCGCGCCGCCGAGTCGCGGTCGACGACCACGCAGGGCAGCTCCGTCAGTCCCGCCTCGACCGATTGCAGCGCCGCCGCCGCGCCGCCTTCCGCCTCGATCTCCTCGAAAGTGAAGCTGTCATCCTCCGCGAAGGGTCCGACGCGCGTGCGGCGCAACGCCGTCACATGGCCGAAGCAGCCCAGCAGACGCCCGACGTCCCGGGCGATGGCGCGGACATAAGCGCCCTTGCCACAGTCCATGACGAGCTGGGTCTCATCGCCGGTGGACTCGATGATTTCGAGCCGGTGAATGGTCACGGGGCGCGGCTGCAATTCGACATGCTCGCCCTCGCGAGCGAGATCATAGGCGCGCTCGCCGGCGATCTTGATCGCGGAATATTGCGGCGGCGTTTGCAGGATTTCGCCCACAAACCGGGGCAGCAGCGCCGCGACGGCGCTCGCCTCGGGCCGCGCGTCGCTGGTGCGGACGACCTTGCCGTCGGAATCGTCGGTGTCAGTCTCGGCGCCCCAGCGCACGGTGAAGAGATAGGTCTTTTCGCCGTCCTGCACGAAGGGCACGGTCTTGGTCGCCTCGCCGAAGGCGACCGGCAAAATCCCGGAGGCCAGCGGGTCGAGCGTGCCGGCGTGGCCGGCCTTCTTGCCGTTATAGATGCGTTTTAGGCGCGTGACGGCTTGCGTGGAGGTCATGCCGACGGGCTTGTCGAGCACGATCCAGCCGTCGACGACGGCGCGGTTCGATCTGCGTTGATTCATCAGGCGGCGCCGTCTTCCCGGGCTTCGTCGTCGCCGTCGTCGCGCGACTGCAAATCGCGCCGCACCTTCTCGGAATTGAGAAGAGCGTCGATGCGCGAGACATTGTCAAAAGTGTCGTCGATGCGAAACCGCACCTCCGGCGCGAATTTCAGATTGATCCTGTGTGCCAGTTCGCCGCGCAAGAATTTCTTGTGCCGGTCGAGCGCGGTCAGCACCTCGGGCTCGTCGGCGCCGCCGAGCGGCATCACATAGATGGTCGCGAGTTTAAGGTCCGGGCTCATTTTCACGCGCGACACCGTGACCACGTGTTTCTCCAACACGGGATCGGTGATCTCGCCGCGCGCGAAAAGCTGCGCGGAAGCGTGGCGGATAAGCTCGGCGACGCGCAGCATCCGCTGCGACGGCTCCGCGCCGGATTGGTGATGGGCTCTGGACATGATGACGCCAAGGATAGGGAAAATTCGGCAACACGCCGGTTTAGGTCATGGGCGCTAACAGCGAAGGCGGCGCGGCGCGTCCCGAAATACGCCCGCCGTCTCCGCGCGCTAAAACAACCGCCCGCCCTTACAGCGAGCGCTTGATCTCCTCGATGCGGTAGCATTCGATCACGTCGCCCTGGCGCATGTCCTGGTAGTTCTCGAAGGCCATGCCGCATTCCTGGCCGGCCAGAACTTCCTTGACCTCGTCCTTGAAGCGCTTGAGCGTCGAGAGCTTGCCCTCGTGCACGACAACATTGTCGCGGATGAGCCGGACATTGGCGCCGCGCTCGACCTGGCCATCGGTGACGCGGCAGCCCGCGACCTTGCCGACCTTGGTGATGTCGAACACTTCGAGGATTTGCGCATTGCCGAGCATCGTCTCGCGAAGAGTCGGCGCGAGCAGGCCGGACATCGCCGCTTTCACATCGTCCACGAGATTGTAGATGATGTTGTAGTAGCGAATCTCGATCCCCGAGCGCTCGGAGGCCTCGCGCGCTTCCTTATGCGCGCGGACGT
>JBAUVQ010000102.1:0-2224 GCA_049583305.1 Methylocystis sp. | reverse complement strand
GCATTTCCGCGCGACGTTGGCGCGCGGGCGGCGCCAGCAAGGCGCTGACGCCCTTGCGGCCGGCGCGGCCGGTGCGCCCGCTGCGATGTTGCAGCACCTCCGCGTCATTGGGCAATTCCGCGTGGATGACCAGACCTAGATTGGGCAGGTCGATGCCGCGCGCGGCGACATCGGTGGCGACGCAGACGCGCGCGCGCCCGTCGCGAAGCGCCTGCATCGATTGATTGCGTTCGTGCTGGCTCAATTCGCCCGACAGCAACACCGCCGAAAATCCCCGCTCCAGCAGGATGGCCTGCAAATGACGCACGGCCTCGCGGGTGTTGCAGAACACGATCGCCGTCGGCGCCTCGACGAAGCGCAGCAGATTGACGACGGCGTGCTCGATCTCCTTGGGCGCCACGCGAATGGCGCGATATTCGATATCGGCATGGCCGCGCGCGCCGCCGGCGACTTCCACGCGTAGCGCGTCATTCTGATAGCGCCTGGCGAGATTGGCGATGCCCTTGGGCATGGTGGCGGAGAACAGGAGGGTTCTCCGCTCCTTGGGCGTCGTCTCCAGAATGAATTCGAGATCCTCGCGAAAGCCCAGATCCAGCATTTCGTCGGCTTCATCCAGCACGACGACCCGAAGCGCGGTGGTCGGAAGTCCGCCGCGCTCGATATGGTCGCGCAGTCGCCCCGGCGTGCCGACGACGATATGCGCGCCCTCGGCGAGCTTGCGCCGCTCCAGCCGGCTGTCCATGCCGCCGACGCAAGAGACGATGCGGGCGCCGGCGTATTGATACAGCCACTCCAATTCGCGCTGCACCTGCATCGCAAGTTCGCGCGTCGGCGCGATGATCAACGCGAGCGGGGCGCCAGCGGGCGGCATTTTCTCGGCGTCGCCCAGAAGCGTCGCGGCCATGACGAGGCCATAGGCGACGGTCTTGCCGGAGCCGGTCTGGGCGGAGACGAGGATGTCGCGCCCTTCGGTTTGCTTCGCCAGAACGGCCGATTGCACCGGCGTCGGGTCGGCGTAGTCGCGCTCCTTGAGCGCGCGGGCCAGCGCGGGGCTGGTTGAAAGAAATGACACTTCTAAGGTTCACCTGCCGTGAGAGGGGCGTCGTTCGATCGCGCCGCCCCGTTTTCGCGACGGCGCGGCGTTATTTTTCCTGCGGCAACAGCGCCAGCAGATCCGCCATTTTGGGCGCGGCGGAGGGGTTCATCATGCCGACGACGTGATAGCCGGCGTCGACATGGAGAATCTCCCCGGTGACGCCGCGCGACATCGGCGACAGCAGATAGACGGCGGTTTCGCCGACTTCCTCGATCGTCACGACGCGGCGCAAGGGCGAGTTATACTCGTTCCAGCGCAGAATATAACGGAAATCGCCGATGCCCGAGGCGGCCAGCGTCTTGATCGGTCCGGCGGAGATGGCGTTGACGCGAATGTTCTTCACGCCGAGATCGGCGGCGAGATAGCGCACCGAGGCTTCCAGAGCGGCCTTGGCGACGCCCATCACATTGTAATGCGGCATCCATTTCTCGGCGCCATAATAGGTGAGGGTCAGCAGCGAACCGCCGTCGTTCATCAGCTTTTCCGCGCGCTGGGCGATGGCGGTGAAGGAGAAGCAGGAGATCGCCAGCGACTGATTGAAGTTCTCCGCCGTCGTGTCGACATAGCGGCCGTCGAGCTGGTCCTTGTCGGAATAGGCGAGGCAATGCACGACGAAATCAAGCTTGCCCCAGAGCTTCTCGACTTCCGCGAAAACCGCGTCGATCGTGTCCGCCTCGGCGACGTCGCAGCGTCCGACGACGACCGCGCCGAGTTCGGCGGCGAGCGGACGCACGCGCTTCTCCAGCGCTTCGACCTGAAAGGTCAGCGCCAATTCCGCCCCGGCCTCGCTCGCGGCCTTGGCGATGCCGTAGGCGATCGAACGGTTGTTGGCGACGCCGAGAATGAGGCCTTTCTTACCCTTGAGAAGGCCGGCGTGCGGCAGGGCGGTCGTTGGCGATTCCTGTGTCATTCAAAATTCCGTGATTCTCGAGATTGGCCGGCGCGCCCTATCGCAACGCGCCGTTTACCGTGCTTTAGCCGAAAAGGGAACCCTTTGCGCAGGGGAAGAGCGCGGGGCGAGCAGGCGTCGAGCCGGTTGGCTCCGCTCGCTTCGCGTCGGACGTTGGCTTATACTGCGCGCAGCCCGCGCGGCTTGGTCCAGAATCTTTTTCGTTCTAAACGCGAGCG
>JBAUVQ010000101.1:0-15718 GCA_049583305.1 Methylocystis sp. | reverse complement strand
ACTCCCTGCACATGATCGAGGTGATGATGGGTCAGCAGCGCATGGGTCAGCCGCCAGCCGAGGCGCTCGGCTTCTCGGCGAATAGCTTCGCCGTCCGGCGCGTCGATCGACGCCGCCGCGCCGCTCGCCTCGTCGCGGACGAGCAGGCCGAAATTGTCTTCCAGGCAAATGAACTGGTGGATTTCGAGCCCCATGCGGCTTCTCCTGTTGCAAATTCCCGCGACGCCATACGCCATTTTCGCGCCAATGTCTTTTCACGCCAATATCTGGTAGTGGGCCAGTTTGAATTTCCGGTTTGCGCCAAAAGCGGTCGCTCCGGCCGGCTCGAAATGTGCGAAAGCGGACGCTCCTAGTGCGGGTTGGAGCGCTCTCGCCGATGGCGGCGCACGCAGCACCAAGAAGGCCAAGCGGACACAAGCGCCGTCGGCCGCTGGACGCCAACCGAAACGATTCTGGAGATCGGCCAAGTCGAGCGCTATTAGGCGGAATGTGCTGAAGTGCTAAAGTCAACGCAGCCGCCCACTAGGCGGCAATTCCGAGCAACTCGCGCCGATGGCAAGAAACAGCAACAGAGACAATTTCACGCCGAAGACAAAGCTCCAGATCGCGAAGCGCGCTGGATGGCTTTGCTCAGATCCGGAATGCAGGCGTCCCACGGTCGGCGCGACTTCCGACGGCGACAGCGAAATCATGCTGGGCGAAGCATCCCACATCTGCGCCGCCGCGCCGGGCGGCCCGCGCTTTGATGCCGGAATGAGCGAGGCCGAGCGCCGCTCCGCGAAAAACGGGATCTGGATGTGTAAGCTGCACGGAACGTCGGTCGACTCGGACGATCCGAAGTTCACCGTCGAGCTGCTGCGCGCCTGGAAGAAGCATGCGGAAGAGCATTCTCACCGCAGCGTTCTCTACAATGAAGCCGCGCGGCCCGCCAAAGTCTCGGAAGGCGAACTTGCGCAGCGCCTGCATGCTGCGGCCGCCGCCGATGTCGATGTCTTCCGTCGCTCCGAGAGATGGCCATCCACGGACGTGGCACTGACAGTGCAGATGGCGGAGCTGGACAAGACCGTGCAGACTTCCGCGCTCGCGCGCGCTTTGAGTGAGCTTGGCGATCTGGTCCTCGTCGCGCCGCCCGGCATGGGCAAGACATCGACGCTGCTGCAGGTCGCGGAAGGACTGGTCGCTCACGGCGAAACGCCCGTCTTCGTGCCGCTTGCAGACTGGGCGACCGAAAACAAGATGCTGCTTGATTCCATTCTGGGCCGCGCGACCTTTCGCGGAAGGATCACCGAAGACGATTTCCGCGCGGTCGCGCAAAAGCCCGGTGTCTATCTGCTACTCGACGGCTGGAACGAACTTGACGGTCAAGCACGGCGGCGCGCGACCGCTGAATTGAAGCGCCTTCAGGCAGACTTGCCGGAACTTGGGCTTCTCGTATCGACGCGCAAGCAATCGCTCGACGTTCCCTTCGACGGAACGACGGTCGAGCTTCAGCCCTTGGGTGAAGCGCAGCAAATGGAGATCGCCCGCGCGTTGCGTGGCGACGACGGCGCGCGGATTGTCGACGAAGCCCGGCGCACGCCGGGTGTGCGCGATCTGGTCACCATCCCGCTCTATCTGACCTCACTGCTCTCGCTGCCGAACGGCCAACCGTTCCCGAAGACGAAAGAAGAAATCCTGCGCCGCTTCGTGCAGGCGCACGAACAGCAAGTGGATCACGCCGAGCCGCTGAAGGAAGCCGTCAAGGGCCTCCAGACCGAGTTTTTGAGCGCGCTGGCGGTGACGGCGACGCTAGCCGCCAACACCTCCATCCCGGAGACGAACGCCCGCCGTTCGGTCGCGCAGATGGATGACTGGCTCGTCAAGGACGGGCAGCTCACGATCAAACTCCAAACCACGGACGTGCTGGATGCGCTCGTCAGCCATCATGTGTTGGTGCGGGCGGGCGAGCCCGCCGGATATTCATTCCAGCACCAGCAGTTTCAGGAATGGTATGCGTCCAAGGATGTCGAGCGCGCGATGCTCGAAAGCGTCGGCGACGCGAATGCGCTTCAGAAGCTGAAAGCCGACATTCTAAACGCGACGCCGTGGAAAGAATCGATCCTTTTCGCCATGGAGCGCCTGGCGCGGAGCGACAAGCGCCAGCAGAAGGCTTGCACCGTAGCGATCCTTGCGGCCTTCGAGGTCGATCCGATCTTAGCGGCGGAAATGATTTTCCGCGCGACCGACGCTGTGTGGGCGCAGATTTCCGAGACCATTCAGAACCTCGTGCGGCGCTGGCACACGCCCAGAAAACTCGATCGCGCCGTGCGGTTTATGATCACGTCGGGCCGGCCGGAATTCCGCGATCTAGTATGGCCGCTCATCACAAACGAAAACGACCAGAAGAGCCTTCCGGCCTTGCGCGCTGCCCGCCGCTTCCGTCCGTCAGTGCTTGGACCGGACGCCGTGAAGGACATCCTCGCGTTGCCAGTCAAGGTGCGCAAAACGGTCGTCTCTGAGATTGCCTACAGAAGCGGAATGGACGGACTCGACCTTGCCGCTCTGATCGCCAAGCGAGACCCCGATGCCGAACTGAAAGCCGCCGCAGTCGGCGAAATGTCGTTCCGCCGCGCCGACCGCCATGTGGCGGACGTGTTGAGCACAGCGAACGACGACACGTTCGACTTCGTTTACCGGAGGAGTCATCTCGAAGAGATCAATGACAAGAACGTGCAGGAACGGCTCGCGGCGGCGCGTGCGCGCTCCGAAATAGAGGTTACCGAATACGAGCGGTTGCGCGCGACTGTGTACGCGCGCGACGGAAAGGATCATGGCGCGGAGCTGGCAGAACTCGTTGCGACCATGGAAATTAAAGGCGAGCAGAACGCCGAAGTCGGGCTAATCTATGAGGCCAGCAAGCAGTACGAGCAAGCGGTCGCGGAGGGATTGCTCAAACGGCTGCGAGAAGGACGTGAGATGTTTTACGGCGCGGACAACATATTGGCTGCGTCTGGGATCTTCGTCGAAGACGATGCCCTGCTAGAGATGGTTCTGTCTCCGCAAGAGCGGATGGATAGCCGCGTCGAGGCCGCCGCGTCCGTCCTCGGTCCTGTCAGCGTTGGGAAACTGATCGACGCCAAAACCGCCTTGCTCACCGAGATTAAGACGCTCGGCAAATACGAGAAAAGCCTGACCGACCGATACCACGGTCTTCGCCATCGAATCGCGCACGCGCCCGGCGCGAGCCTTGTGGCCGCGCTCCAGGAACGCGCGGAGGCAGCGAGCAATGAGGACATCCGCGAACTTGCGGAGTTGCTCTGCCGGCGTGATGAAACAGGCGACGACAGGGCGCGCCCGTTTCCGCAGGCAGACTATGCGGCGGTTGCGCAGATGGCCGAGCAATGGGGCGAGCGGCTGATCGCGAGCGGCGATGACGCAACGCGCGGGCAACTGTCCGCCGTGGCCGATCTGATCGGTCATTTCCCCTCTGTCGCGCTGCTCCCGATGCTCAAGCGACTGCTGGACGACGAATTGCGCCGTTTCCGGTCTTTCCGCCAGCGGGCAGAGGAAGAGCGGTGGCAAGGCAATGCAGCAAACGAAGCGCGCACGATTCATACGAACAGGTATCAGTGCGCGTTCACAGAGATCAAAGCGCCGGAGACGACGGCGCTGATGGTCAGCTATTTGCCCGACGAGCATTTCGGTGAAATCGCCGCGCTCGTACTCAAGGTGCAATGGGTTCTCGCCAACGAGCCCAAAGACGACCGCCGCTTCTTGGGAAGCGTGGACTTTTCGCGGGTGGAGGAAATGCGCGCGGTGCGCGCCCGCCGCGCCACACTGACCTGCGACGAAGCCGAGGCCATATTCGAGGCGATTGCGCCGTTCATCGCCGAGGGCGCAACTGAGGCGCAGAAGAAGCACGCGATTAAGCTTGCGATTCAGGCAGTTCGGTTACCGCACGGCGAGCGTGCCGACACGATCAACGCGCTCTTGTCGATCGCGCCTCAGGCGGCGCGCGCAAGGCTCGTCCTGAACCTGATCCTTTCCGGCGAAGCGATCGCGTTCAGCGTCGTGCAGGCCGGGATCAACGATGTCTTCGAGGATGCCAAGAATCGTAGTTGGATTCTGGATGAAGGCTGGGAGCTGAAGGCATGGGTCCTTCTGCTGCCGTTCACGGACCATCCCGCGCAGCTCGCTGACACGATCGCGGCGTTGCCACCCCGCCAGCGCGAGCCGCACTTCCTCGAAGAGATGATCCGCGCCACCGAGTCCGTGCAGACGACGGAAGTCGAGGAGGCGCTTATCAAGCTCGCTGAAAATGATGCCGCCTTCTATGCCAATCACGCATGGCGGGGTGCCGTCCGACGTCGGGGTACGCTCAGCTCGGCGCAGCGCTATCTCGATCTAGTCATGGAAGGCAAGATCGATGCGCGCGCTGGCTGGCACACGTCGCAGGAAATCGCCGGGTTGCTGAACAAGCACTCAGAACTACGCGACTACGCTTATGACCTCTTGAAGGAGGGCACGTCGTCCAACACCGCGCTGTTGGCGAACGCTGTCGCCGAGGGAGATGACCCTGATGGTCTGCTCTTGCTCGTGGAGCTGGAAAACAAGCTTCAGCGTCCATTCATTTCATGGCGAACCATTGAGAGGGCCGTCACGGCGCACGTTCCTTCCGAACACTGGCGCGGCGAGTTCGACGTGCTTCCCGTTGCAGCAACTGAACTTCGGCGGAGGCTCTTGGCGATGACGGCGGACGGCGGTCCTCACGACTCCGCCGCGCGCGTGCTCCGCAAAATCGATCGGGTCCGCGACGAAACCGGCGCGCCCGAAGGCGAACCGCGCCATCCCGATTTTGCTTCCGGCAAGCCGTGGCCAATCTTGGTGCCCGATCCCGATGCGGAAGACGGCGGCTGACTTATCAAAGCTTGGGCCTGTATTGCGGACGGCGCGGCGATGCCGGACGCGGACACGCCGGCGACGCGTTGAGGGAACCGCGCAACTTCGGGACAACCATCGTCATGAAGCGGGACACGCGTTTGGACTTTGCGACTGTGTTGAAGATGCGGCCCGGCCTTTGTCGCGCCATTAGGCACGAGCGCTCAGCGTGCGCTTGCGACGTCCCATGCTTCGAAAAGCGAGTGTAACTGAGAGCGGTTGTCGAACCAGTGGATGATCTGCGACGGTGAACGTCCGCGTTTTGGCTGACGCGCAACGATGTCTGCTTCGGTCATTTTTTCACGTTCGCGAAGGGGAAGATTGGGTCATGAGCGGAAATTCGAACCGACCCACTACCCAATGTCTTTCGCGTCATGTCGGTCTTCCGTTCCAGGCTTTGGGAAGCATTAACCTTAATATTGTTTCATGATTCAGCGAGGCCGCCGCGGCTCGGCGGCGGCGGCGGGCCCGGAACAACGGCGCCGGCGGCGTAACGCCGGCCAGGAAAAGTCACATGTCCCTGCGTCAACGGTCTTTTCAATTCGTCGAGAACAATTCGAATTACGTCGTGCTCGTGACGCGCGGTCAACAGCGCCGCCGCTTCGAGGTCTCGCGGCCCGCCTTGTTCGGCGGAGCCGCCCTGTTGTCGCTGGTTGGCGCGGCCGTGATCGCCGCCGCGGGATATCTGGTGTTCCGCGACGACCTGTTGGCCGGGCTGATCGAACGCCAGACGCAGATGCAATATGCTTACGAGGATCGCCTGGCGGCGGCAAGGCTGCGCCTCGACCAGGTGGCCAGCCGGCAATTCATCGATTCCGATGGGGTCGAAGGCAAGGTGCGCAGCCTCGTCATCCGCCAGGCCATGCTGGAGACCCGCGCCGCCGTGGTGGCGCGCCTGCTCGAACACACGGTGCGGGACGCGACGGGCTCCATCGCCGCGACGCGCATGCTGTCGGCGCCGGCGGCTGGACTCGCCTCCGGAATATCGACCCAGCCAAGGGCGACCCAAAGCGCGACGCAAAGCGCGATCGACGACAGCGCGTCGCCGCTCGACGGCAAGCCCCGGCCCGAGGGTTTTGATTTGCGGCCCGGACATGATCCCGCGCTCTTCCGCTCCGGGACGAGCTATGATTCGCGGCCCACGAAATCCAACCCGGCGGGCAAGGGCGAGGATCACGCGGCTGTAGCCGAGCCAAATCTCGTAGCCGCGAGTCCCGCGGCCGACCCAAGTCCCGCGCTGGCCAACGCCTCGGACTCCGGCCTGCCCCTTCCGGCGCGGCTCGAAAGCCTCGCCATGTCGCTCGATCATGTCGAGCGGGATCAGGCGACCCGGCTGTCCGGCATCGTCAAGCCGGCGCTCGACGCCGCCGGAAAACTGCGCCGCGCCTTTGATGTCGCCGGTCTGCCGGTGGAGCGATACATGGCGAAGGTGAAAACGCGCGGCGCCGCTTCGGCCGTCGGCGGCCCGTTCGTGCCGGCGGACCTGAAAGCGGGAACGACGTCCTTCGAGCGCGAACTCGTCGTCGCGCAGAACGCGGTCGAGACGCTCGACGGTCTGCGTCACGCGCTGCCGAGCGTGCCCTTGCGCAAGCCGCTGCTCGGCGAATTGCAGATGACCTCGACCTTCGGCTATCGCACCGATCCGTTCCTCGGGCGCCCGGCGCTGCACAGCGGCGTCGATTTGCGCGAGGAGTGGGGGACGCAGGTCCACGCCACCGCGGCGGGCGTCGTCACCGTGGCCGGTCCGAGCGGCGGCTATGGCAATATGGTCGAGGTGGATCACGGCGGCGGACTCTCGACCCGCTACGGCCATCTTTCGGCGATCTCCGTCTCGCCGGGCCAGCAGGTTTCGCCGGGCGCCGTGCTGGGCCGCGTCGGCTCGACCGGGCGCTCGACCGGTCCGCATCTGCATTACGAGGTGCGCATCGACGGCGAGGCGGTCGATCCCTCGCGCTTCTTGCGCGCGGCCACGGCGCTGAATGGGATCGCGCAGTAAGGCCGGGGGGAGGGGGACGTAAAATTTTTGGCGTCGGCCGAATCGGCGCCGCGGCGACTTCGGTCGGCGCGAAGTTTAAGTTTTGATTCGCGCGAACCGCGAGATGTGATAGAATTGCGTCTTCTGGTCGCGGGCCAGAAGCGGGGCGCGGAGGATGTGCGTTGATGCGCGCCTGACGCCGAAAAATGCGCGGGGATGCGCGAAAATGCGCTAGAACAGCGCCCCATGACCCTCTCGGACGACGAAATCGAACGCTACGCCCGCCATCTCGTGCTGCGCGACGTGGGCGGTCCCGGCCAGCAAAAGCTGCGTAAATCCCGTGTGTTAGTGGTTGGCGCCGGCGGCCTCGGCGCGCCGCTGCTGCAATATCTCGCGGCGGCGGGCGTCGGCGCGCTCGGAGTCGTCGATGACGACGTGGTGGCGCTGTCCAACCTGCAACGCCAGGTGATTCATGGCGTTGGCGATGTCGGCCGGCCGAAGGTCGAGAGCGCTCAAAGGTTTATCGAGCGGCTCAATCCGCATGTCCACGTCGAGGCGCACCGGCTTCGGCTCGACGCCAGCAATGCGCAAGAGCTTGTTTCTACTTACGATATTGTCGCGGACGGCTCGGATAATTTCGCGACGCGCTACATTGTCTCGGACGCCTGCTTTTACGCCAGGCGTCCGCTGGTGACCGCGGCGGTCGGCGGCTTCGACGCCTCGCTGACGACGCTGCGGCCATTCGAAGCCGGCCCCGATGGGCGCCCAAACCCCAGTTATCGTTGCCTTTTCCCGGCTCCGCCGCCGCCCGGGAGCGTGCCCGCCTGCGAGGAGGCCGGCGTGCTCGGCGCGCTGACGGGAATCGTCGGCGCGATGATGGCGCTGGAAGTGGTGCGCGAGATCGTCGGGTTCGGCGAGGGTCTGGTGGGGCGGCTGTTGCTCATCGACTCCCGCGCGATGCGGTTCGAGACGATTCGCTACGCCCGTGACCCCGACAATCCATTGTGGCGGGAGCAATCGGTGCGATAATAAGCAGTTACACCGCCGCGACGACGGCGATTTCGACCTTGTAATCGGGCGCGACGAGCTTGGCTTCGACCGTGGCGCGGGCGGGTGGATTGGTTTTATCGACCCATTCGTCCCAAACGCCATTCATCTCGGCGAAAGTCGCGATGTCGGAAAGATAGATCGTCGCCGAGAGGATTTTGCTCTTGTCGCCGCCGGTCTCGGCGAGGATGGCGTCGATCAAACCGAGGATTTCCCGCGTTTGCTCCTTGACCGAGCCGCCCTTTGTCCGGTCGGCGACCTGGCCGGCAGTGTAAACCGTGTCGCCGTGAACGACGGCCTTGCTCATGCGCGCGCCGGCCCCGATCCGCTTGATCTTGGACATTTAAGCTCTCCTTGGAATGATTTGAACGCGGTTTAGGCGAAGCGGAGGTGGCGGGCAAGCCAAGGCGCGCGTGTAGCGCGAAAAATCGAATGGGTTTTCGCGCAAGATCGAATGCGACAGCCCCCGGAGCGCGCCGGTCTACCTTTTTCCCCCTCCCGAAACGATGATTTCCCCGGCCCTTTTGACCTTCCCGCTGCCTCCGGCCGTGTAGCTCAGCTCCACGCCCTCGATCTCGAAGCCCCGGTAAATTTTCCTCGTCTCGGGGCAATCGTTCATCGTGAGAATAAATCTCCCTTTAAGGCCCCTTAAAGCCTCGGCCAGCGCCATGTGGTCCTCGCGGGGGAATTTGGCCGCGTAGAAGGACTCCGTGCCGTGATAGGGCGGGTCGAGATAGAACAGCGCATAGGGCCGGTCCCAGCGCTCCAGAAACATCCTCCAGTCCAGGCACTCGATCACGACGCCGGCCATGCGCTCGTGGATCGCCTCCAGCAGCGGCCCGAGTCGATTGGTGTCGAATCGCGCCGGCCCCGTCGTGTCGACGCCGAAGCTGCGCCCGGCGACCTTGCCGCCAAAGCTCAGCCGCTGGAGGTAGAGAAACCGCGCCGCGCGCTCCAGATCGGTCAGCGTATCGCCGTCCTGGGCGCGCAGGCGCTCGAATTCGGCCCTGGCGGTCAGCTGCCACTTCAGCATGTCCATGAACGCCTGATAATGGCGCTGGAGCACGCGAAAAAAGGTCGCCACGTCACGGTCGCGGTCGTTGATCGCCTCCGCCTTCGGCGCCAGCCGTCGCCGCAGGAATATCCCGCCCATGCCGACGAAAGGCTCCGCGTAAAGCGTATGCGGGACGGCCTCGACGGCCGCCACGACGCGCCGCGCTAGCTGGCGCTTGCCGCCGATATAGCCGGCCGCCGGGCTCGCCGGAGCGACCGCTCTCATATCCTCGTTCACCATTTCTCAATCCCGATCCCGCATTCCTCCCCTTGGCGGGGAGCGTGATCGACTTGCGCGCTGCGCGGAGAAGCTTCCCGGCCATCCCGCGTCCGGGGCGACCCGGCCCCGCCAACTCGTCCCTCACGTCCCCTGCAGCTCGCATTCGAGCGTGATCACATTGCCCGCCGGGCCGAACTCGAAAACCCGGTGTTTGATCGACCAGTTCGTATCGTCGTCGTCGCCGAACCCTTGCGTCGTCGCCGTGCCGCCGGCGCCCGCGCCGGTCTGGCCGGCCATCAGCATCAGATGGCAACTCCTGGTGGCGCGATCGAACTGGCCCTTGCGCGCGTCGGCGTGCTTTTGCGCGGCCGTCTGCTCGCCGAAAACATGGATGTGGGAGAAATCCGGCGCGCCGCCGCCCGACGAGCCCTGCGTGCTGGCCAATATGTTCCGCTTGGCCTTGGATCGGTCGTAGAAAGTGGCGTTGGATTTGCTCCGCTGAGGCCGATCGCGCTCGGCGAAGGAGAAGTCCTCGCAATCCGTCGGCGAGATCGCGCAGCTCCCCGCCGCCGCGCCCGAGGCGGTCGTGCCCTGGCCCCTTGGCACGAAGATCAGATTGCCGCTCTGCACCTTGAACAACGCCCCATAATGCCGGGCCAGCCGCGTGCAGAGATGCATGTCGGACTCGACGATCTGGGCGATGATCTTGTCGATCGGGATTTGCGAGAGGCTCTGGTCGATCGCCGGCGAGAGCCCATTGTCCTGGGCCACCTGACTCAGCACGTCGCCCAGCATCTTGCCGTTGGTCCAGGAGCGAGTCTTCTGCTGCTTCAAGGTTTTCAGCAGGTCGGCGGAGTGTCCGGTCACGTCGAAAGTGGCGAGTGGCCCGTTTTTCGCGGTCTCCAGCACCGTGAACTGCCCGCTCTTGATGATCCCCGTTTCCCGCCAGCCGTAGCTCACCGCGACGATGACGCCGAGTTGCGGCTTTTGCAGCTGGCCGTCGTAATTCGAGACCTTGATCCTCAGCTCGTCGGCCGCCTCGCCGTCGCTCTCGGTGATCGAGCCGGAGATCACGCGCTGCGCCAGCTGTCCCAGCGGATTGCCGCCGATGGAGAAGGTGACGATCGGCGTCATGACCAGAGATCCACGGTGGCAATCGTCGCCGGCGTCGCCGTCGTCGGTAGATCGGGCAGCACGATGGTCAAGCCCTCTTGCAGGACGGGGCCGAGATCGGCGAGGCCGGGATTGGCGGCCAGCAGCGCCTCGGTGTTGCCGTTGTGCTCCGTGCCATAGGCGATGCGGGCGATGGCGTCGGCCATGTCGCCCTGGCGGGTGATGTAAGTTCCGCTCATCGATCGCCCCTCATGGCCACGCGCTCCACGGGCCGCCGGTCCCGTCGTCATGGACGTGGAACTCGAAGTCGTAGGTGAGCTTTTGCGCGCCGCCGACGAGGATTTCCGAGGCAACCACGCTGGCGCGCTCCAGCCGGAAAATCCCGAACACCGAGCCGTCGGCGGTCATCAGCGTGTAGGTTTGCTGCTGCTGGGCGGCCGCGAGCAGCCCCAGCGCCGTGGCCCGCGCCGAGAGCGCGACCCCCGGATAGGCCGCGCCGCGCACCGTGACCTCCTCTTCGGCGGGGCCAAGATATTGCGCCGCCGGGCGCCGGCCGATGATCGGGTGTTTTTCCCAGCGCGCGCCGGTCTTGTGGGTCAGCTCCTCGTAGGCGGCTTGGCCCACCTGAAACAGAAACGGCCCCCAGGCCATGAGAATATCGGCCATCAGTGCGCCTCCGGACCGTCATGCAGCGAGCCGGTCGAGGGCGACGCGCCGAGCCTGGCGCGCGCCTGCGCCGAAGCGCCGGCCGACTTCGCGGTCGCCGCGAGCTGTTTTAAGCCCAGTAGGGCCTTGTCGATCTCGGCGTTGAGCGCGACGAGGGCGGAAAGGTCGATTTTCGGCGCGACGCTGATGTCCAGCCCCTTGAGCGCCTCGCCGGCCTCCTTGGCCTTGTCGGCGGCGCCCTCGATCTGGCTCGTATCCGCCTTGGGTTGAACGGGCGGCTCGATTTCGGCCGCCCTGGCGCCGCCGACGAGCGTGAGCCCGTTCTTTTCGCGCCATTCCCGCCCCTTGGCGCGGATGTTCTCTTCGGCCTTGGCGGTGTTTTCGGGCGTCCAGCCAAACAGCTTCTCCTCGGCCTTCCGCGCCGCATAATCGGCGGCGACTCCGACGACGCCGGCGACGAGGCCGGTCTTCAGCGCCACGCCGGCGTTGTGGCCCAGTTCGGCCATGGCCTCCTCGCCTCCAACGGCGTTCTTGAACCCTTCCGCCAAGTCAGAGAGCGTGCCCATGCCGCCAGCCTTTGGGGCGGCCTTGGCGGCCGTCGAAGCGGCTTCGGCCGCGCCGGCCCCTTCGCCGCCCCCCGCGCCCTGGCCGAACCACGAGCCGGCCTTCATCATCGCCTGCTGCGCCAGTTTCAGCGACGCCCAGAAGCCGGCGGCGGCGGCGGAGAGCCCCGCGACGGTCGCGGCGACCGGATGATCCTTGGCGACGCTCGAAAGGCCGGCCTCGGCTTCCGCCATCCAGTTCAAAACCCCCGTCGCCGCGCCGGAAAGACCTTTGCCGGCGTCGCGCATCAGGTTCTCGAACTGCGCGCCGACGGCATGGGCGGCGAGCGTCGGGTCTTTTTTCGCCCAGGTGTCGGCGGCTTCCAGCCCCGGCGCGGCTTCGACCTGGGCGCGGTCCTTGTCGACGACGCTCTTCTGGTTGAGGACTTTATCGACGAGCTTGCGCACGCTGGAATTCGAGAACAGCGCCAGCTCCGCCTCGTCGCGCTTCTCCGGCGACAGCTTCTCAAGGGCCGGACGCAGCACCTTGTCGATCCACATGTCCGGATCGGTGCGGGCGAGATCGCCGCCCTGGACGCCGCCGGGGTCGATCCAGCGGATTTCGCCATTGGCCTTCTTGCGTATCTTGGCGGGATCGAGCAGCCCGAGCCTGTCCATGGTCTCCATGGCCTTTGGCTGCATCGTGCCGGCTTCCAGCGCGTTCATGAACATATTGACGGCGTTGCCGGCGCCCCCGCCGCCCATCTCCTGCATCAGGTGAGCGCCGGCGCCGCGCATGAAATTGTCCGAGAGGGTTCGCGCGGCTATGCCGGCCTGATTATAGAAGCTGGTGAAATCGCCGGGATGGATCGTCTCCTTGAAGACGTTCATGATTTTGGCGAAGGTCTCCAGCCGCTCGTGCAGCTTTTTCTCGTCGGCTGCGACGCCGCCGACTTCCAGCGCCTTGGTCAGCGAATTGAACTCCTCGTCGCTCGTGGTCCCGTGCTGGCCCTGCTGGATCGTGCGCAGGCGCAACAGGTCGGGCATCGCCGCCATCGCGTGCTCAAGCGAGCCGACGAAGGTCTTGGCGTCGCCGAGCATGGTCTCGATCTTGGTCTTGTCGAAGGCCTTGAACTGGCGCGAAAGCTCCGCCGCCTTGTCCTGGATTTCGCGGATTTGCTCGACCGAGTTGCCCTGCGTCTCCAGGCTGATTTCCGAATGCGCGCCCTCGGCGCCGGCGACCGCGCCATGATGCAGCAGCGCCATCGAACCGCGCCCGAGCTCGCGCGCGATCGCCGCGTCGACCATGGCGCGCTGCGCCGACTCGACGCGGCCCAGTTGTTTTTCGTGGTCCTTGACGGCTTGGATGTTGTCCTGCTGCGCCTTCCATTCGGCTTGTAGCTGTTCGATCCGTTTGGCAGCGCTCATACCGCCGGCGTTGGCGGCGCCGTTGCCCAGGTTCTTGGCCGCCTTGTCGAGCTTCTCGACCTCGGAGACGACGCCGCGCAGCGGCCCCGTCGCCTGATCGACGAGACGCAGGATCATCTCGACGGACATCGCGCCGCTCACCTCGAACCTCCGTAAAGCAAAGCGAGATGCGACATCGCGCGTCCGTGCAGCCGTTTGATCGCCTGCAGCGGCATGGCCAGAAGGTCGCGCCGCGCATAGGGGAAGGCGAGCCCGATATCGTCGAGAACCTCTTCGAGGCCCTCCGGGCTCAGATCAAAAAAGCCGCCACCTTGCGGGCGACGACCTTGTAATCCTCGGCATGCAGCCCGCGCAGCGCCATTTCCGGGACGCCGGTGAGCATGACCGCGAATTTCACGATGCCGGTCTCGCCGGCGATGTAATTGGCCACGTCATTGCCCGAGGCCGCGCGCACCCTCATCTGCGTATAGGTCGCGCCCTGCAGCTTGAAGGGGTGCTTCAGGACGATCGTCTCGCCGCCCCAGTCCTGGCCGGCGTCGAAATCGACGACGGCCGCCGGGGCGGCGTCGGCGACGATGGGCGCCCCCGGAGGGGCGGGCGCGGGCGCGGGGGCAGGCGCGGGGCCGGGCCCCACGCCACTCGTATCGGACATCTAAAAACTCCTTAGTTCGAGGGAATGGTCTGCGCGCTGGCGGCGAGCAGATTGTTGATCGTCGCCATCTCGTCGACGCCGGCGAAGACGAATGTGTTGGCGATCAGGTCGATGTCGTAGACGACGGTCGAGCCGACCGTCAGCTTCAGCGCCGTGAGGTCGATGTGGCATTTGACCATTGACTTCTTGCCGGCCTGCCACTCGCCGGGGTCGTTCGTCGTCATCTCGCCCATCATCTGCAGCGACGACGAGATTCTCTGATTGGCGTCGCCGTCGAAATAGCCGTTGACGGCGTAGGAAATCCCCCGCTGGCTGAAGCCGCAGAGGCCGAGCACCTGCGGATCGTATGAGGAGAGATCGCACTCGAATTCGAACGCTTCGTAGCCGAGCGCGACCTTGCGCGCGGCGAGCATGCCGCCGCCGCGGTATTTCTCGGTGATCTTCTGGATTTTCGGAGTCTTGCAGCTCTCCCCGGTCCCCGCCTGGCCATAGCCGTTGGTGGTCAGGATGAAGGCCTGCATGATGTAGGCTAGTGTCGCCATGTCAGCCACCCGTCGTGTTGGAGCCGACCGCCGCGATCACGGCGCTCAGCAGGTTGTTGTAGTAGTTGGGATTGCGCTGGGCGATATTGATGATGTGCTCCATCGGCGCCGGCGGCTCGGCGTCGAAGCGGAACGTCCATGTGCCCTGTTCGAGATTGTTGACCGGATTGTCGTTGGGGTCGATCCAGAAATCGGCGCCGACCAGCGCGCCCGCGGTGACCATGCTCTTGAGGAAGCCGTTGGCCTGATACGCCAGCTGTTCGAGGATGAACGGCGACGGCGGCTTGTCGTTGGCCCAGGCGCAGACGTTCTGTATCGCCTCCTCGATCGTGTCCATCGTCGTGCGCACGCACTCGAAGATCGTGGACGTGTTGGGCACGCGGTTGCCCCAGCGCACGAAGCCGCCGACGTTGCCGCCCTGCGCCGCCTGGTTGATCACCGTGGTGATGTTGTTGGAGTTGAGGATATTGGCCATGGAACCGTAGTCGCCCTGCGCCCAGTCCACCGGCACGGCGAGGCCGCCGACACTGTTGTAGGCCCAGTTCGACGGCGACCACCAGAACCCCTGTTTCGCATGCACGCGCGCCGTCAGCCCCGCGTTGACGCTCGCGGCGTCGCGCGCGACATAGGCCGCCGAGCCGACATCCCAGGTCAGGACGCTCGGAAAGAACGCGGTGAGCCGGTCGCTCTGCCAGTCCTCGATCCACGCCTGCGCGTCGCTCTCGTCGGTCGAGGGCGTCGAGGCGTAGACGCGCCCGCGCAGCGCGGTGGCGATGATCAGCAGCGCGGCGACGACGGGATTGGCGGCGGCGCCGGGCCGCGTCGCGGTGTAGCCGGGCGCCCAGAGGGTTCGCGGCTTGACGCCGAGCAGCGCCTGCGCCTGCTTGAACGCCCAGCTGCCCGTCATCGTGCTCGACGAGCCGACGATGCTGCTCATCACCGTCTCGGCGCTGACGTTGTCGGAGACGCGCACCACGACGAGCGCGCCGCCGCCCTCGTTATAGAAGTCGTTGACCGCCGAGGGCAGCGTGCCGGCCGTGAGACCCGAGCCCGGCGCGTTCTTGATCAAGGAGGCGGCAAGCTGCGGATTGCTGGAGAGCAGCACTGGCGTGTCATAGGGGAACACGTCGGGGTCGGCGCCGTCGGCGGTGCCGATGAGGCCGCCGACCGCCATGTTGTTGACGGCTATCGGCGGGACGAGGGGCTGCTCCTGCGTCTCGACGCCATGAAGAATTGTGGGTGCGGTCATTTTAAGCCCCTTTCAAAGCGCTTTCGCGCGGGTTCAAGCCATCGTCACGGGCGTCGCTGGCGTCTGGCCAAGGTTGCTCGCGACGACGTAATTTTCGACCGCCTCGGCGAAGGCGATAAAGCTCGCGGTGGTCGGGAAATCGTGCATCGCGCCCGACGCGTCGGGCCACGGCAGCGCCGACAGGCCATCGGGAAAGGCGCCCGTCACCTGTAGGCCCTCGACGATTTCGGCGAGCCTCGCCAGCGTCCCTGCATCGATCGCGTATGTGCCGTTCAGCGCCGGCGTGCCGGTCGAGACGATTTGCAGCGTCGTTG
>JBAUVQ010000100.1:0-2739 GCA_049583305.1 Methylocystis sp. | reverse complement strand
CTGTCAGGCTGTATTTGGACACCGCGAGGCATAAGCTTAACTGCCTGAATGTCACCCACGCCGTCGCTCGCGCGATAAAAATGGAATTGATTCCGCCCCCATAACAATTCGCGCCGATTGTCAATTCATCGAATTTGAGGAATTTCCTCTCGGTTAAGCCCTGCTTACCCTTCTTCAAGCGATTTGGTCGCGATCAATCGTTGAGGAAAGGGAACAAGATGATACGGTTAGTTCAAGGCAATCGCCGCGCCGCTCACGCCAACGCGATCAGGGATATGCACGTCCTTCGTCGCATCGTTTTTTCCGACAGGCTTGGCTGGGACGTGATCGTCAAGGACGGTCTGGAGGTCGATGTTTTCGACGAAGCCGACCCGCTGTATTTGCTCTCCATTGATCCCGTGAAGAACGTGGTGCGCGGCACCTTGCGTCTGCTGCCGACCACCGGCCCGAATATGCTGAGAGATGTGTTCGGCTGTCTTTTACCCGACGGGGAGACGATCGAGAGCGCCGCGATCTGGGAGAGTTCGCGCTTCGCCGTGCATCCTTTTTACGCGGAGGAGCGGTCGAACAATCGCTTGAACCGCACGACCGGCGAATTGTTCGCGGGGCTCGTCGAAGTCGGGATGCTCGCGGGTCTCAGCCAGATCGTCTCGGTTTACGACGCCCGCATGCGCCGCGTTCTGAAGCAGGCGGGCTACCCCGCCGAGGTCATCGGAACCCCGCAACGGATCGGCTCCGTCATGACTTACGCCGGCTTGGGCGAAGTCAGCGAAGAGGCGTTGGAGAAGATTCGAGAGGCCGCCGGCATCGAGGGCTCCGTGCTCGAAAGCGAGTCGTCCGAAGCCGCCTTCGCCCATGCGGCGTGACGAAATCCACTAGAGTTTTTCCGGTTCAGATTGAACCGGAAAAACTCTAGATTCCCTTATTTCGTCGTGCTTTCGAAAGGCAAAACCGGCGTCCACTTTTGCCGAAAGCACTCCAGTTTCCGTGCAAGACCTTTTCTCGGCTCAAAACCTTTTCATCGGTCCACCGCTAGAGTCTTTCCGGTTCGGATCGAGCCGGGAAGACTCTAGATTCAAAAGAGTCGTCCCTCATTGCGAGGCAACCGCGGTTCCCGGATCGGAGCGCCTGGAGATCTCGGGCGTTCCGTCATCGTCCAAGCAACTGATAAGCCTGTTCGCGAATAAGCCGGGTCAGCGCCAGCGCCGACTCGCGCCAGGAGATTGTCTCGATCTTCGGCGCGACCCGCGGCTTCGCCAAAACATCCTTTATCGCGGCGGCGAGGCTCTCGCCGTCGAGCAGATCGAAATAGCGCGGGCCGTCGCCGCCAACTTCGCGAAACGCGGCGATGTCGCTCGCGATCACCGGAACGCCGCGCATGGCGGCTTCCACCAGCGGAAGGCCAAAACCTTCGGCGACCGAGCAGTTCACGGCGCCGCGCGCATTGGCGTAGAGCAACTGCAAATCCGCGTCGCCGGCGTCGTCAAGCCACAGCAGGCGGCGGCCGAATTCCGGGTGTCGGCGCAGGCATCGTTGCAGCGCTCGCGTGTTCCAGCCGGGGCGACCGACGATCACGTAGCGTATCTCGTCGCCCGCCGCCCACAGTCGCTCGAACGCCTCGATCGCGATCGGATAGGCCTTGCGCGGCTCCAATGTGCCGACGCCGAGGAAGTAGGGCGGACCGGAGGCGATGAGCGTCGCCGTCGCGGTCGGATCTCCCACGGAGGCGGTGAAATCGGCGCCGAGAGGCCACCAACCGATCGGCGGGCGCCGGTCCTCGCCTTGCATGTCCGCGAGCAGCGCCTCGGCCGTGGCCCGGGAGATCGCGACCGCGGCGTCCGCGCGCGCGACAATTTCCCTGCGCCAGGCGCGAAAGAAATCAACGGCCACGGGCCTGAACAGCGACGGATGGACCAGCGGCAGGATGTCGTAAACCGCGACCACGGTCTTGCCGCCCCGCGCCTCGATTTGTTTCATGAGCGGAGGATAGTCGGCGACGTCGTTCCAGCAGGCGTCGAGAAGGAGAAGAATGTCGCCCGGGCCGGGCTCGATTTCCGTCGGCAGCGCGGGGTGGCGATAGTAAGAGACCAGCTTGCCGGCCTCGATCGTCACCGGAAGGCCGGCGCCGGTCTCCACGCATTGACGGGCGATCTCGCGCACGACGCGCTGAATGCCGGTCTTGAACTCGCCCTTCGCCGTGTGGCTCATTTCGATGAACAGGCGCGCGCTTGTCGGCGGCGCGGGAATGTCGCCGGTCAACGCGACTCCGGCGGGCGTGTCGGGAGCGCGGCGATCCTTTTTCGCGAAAGCGACCAGTTTTCCGAGCGCGCGCGCCGTCGTCCAGTTGAGTTCGCGCAGGCGATCATATGCGAATCGGGCAAAGGGGTCGGAGACGGAGTAGCGGCTGGCCTCTTCCAGTTCTTCGCTCAACACGTCGAGCAAATAGGCGTTTATTTTGGATTTTTCCGGTTCGCGATCGCTCATGACGCCGTTCTTTTGCGATGTGATGCGGCCTGGCGCCGATTCGGAGTCCATTGTAGCGTAGCCGCGGCCTCCAAGTCGCCGCTTGCTCGGGCGGCGCCGGCGGTTTAGGCGGGAGGAATGAGCAAACTTCCACCGATTCTTGTGTTCGACCTCGACGGCACCTTGGCCGACACCGCGCCCGATCTTATTGGAACGCTCAACGTGCTGCTTGCTCGCGAGGGCCTGCCGGCGCGGTCGCCGCGCGACGCGCGGACG
>JBAUVQ010000099.1:0-2747 GCA_049583305.1 Methylocystis sp. | reverse complement strand
GGGGCGTCGATTTTATATTTGGCGATCACCGCCAGCGCGTCCTGGCGCGTGGTGGCGTCGGGAACCGTCGGCCCCGAGGCGATGACGGAAAGATCGTCGCCCGGCACATCGGAGATCATCAGCGCTATAACGCGCGCCGGCGCGGCGGCTCGCGCGAGGCGCCCGCCCTTGATCGCCGAGAGATGCTTGCGCACGCTGTTCATCTCGGAAATCGTCGCGCCGCTCTTCAGCAGCGCCTTGTTGACGATCTGCTTTTCCTCCAGGCTCACGCCTTCCGCCGGCAGAGCGAGCAAGGCCGAGCCGCCGCCCGATATCAGCGCCAGCACGAGATCGTCTTCGGTCAGTCCCTCTACCGCCTTCAGCACGCGTTTCGCCGCTTCGCGCCCCGCGGCGTCCGGCACGGGATGCGAGGCCTCGACCACTTCGATGCGGGTCGTCGGCGCGCCATGTTCGTAACGCGTGACCACCAGACCTTCGACCGGCGCGGGGTAATGCTTCTCGACAGCAGCGGCCATGGCGGCGGCGGCCTTGCCGGCGCCGACGACGATCGTGCGGCCCTTGGGCGGCGTCACTTTCGCCAGATAGGGCGGCAGGCAAAGCGACGGATGCGCCGCGCCCACGGCGGCGTCGAACATTTCGCGAAGGAGTTTGCGGTGGTCGTCGGACATGAATTTGCCGCCTTATTTTAGAGAACGCTTTCGACTGGGCGCGACTCCTTCTCTCACTTGTGGGAGAAGGTGGCCCCGCCAAAAGGGCGTCCATAGGACGCCCGTCATAAATGACGGGCTATGGCGGGGTCGGATGAGGGCTCTCGCCGCGCTAATCCCGCCGGGAGGACGCCACACGGCCGTTAGATGTCAACCGCATTGGGGTTGAGAGAGCCCTCATCCGTCGCTCCGCGACACCTTCTCCCGCGAGCGGGAGAAGGATAACGCCCGGCGCCCGCGGCGCCTTAGGCGCCGGCCATCGCATTGGCCTTTTCGATCAGCGCCTCGGCCATGCGGATCGAGGCGATGTCGATCAAACGGCCGTCGAGCGACACCGCGCCCTTGCCTTCCTTGGCGGCCTGGGCCATCGCCTCGATAATGCGGCGGGCCTTGGTCACTTCCGCCTCGGAGGGCGTGAACACCTCATTGGCCAGCTCGATCTGCGAGGGATGGATCGCCCATTTGCCTTCGTAGCCGAGCACGGCGGCGCGCTTCGCCGCGGCCTTGAAGCCTTCCGGATCGCCGAAGTCGCCGAACGGACCGTCGATCGGGCGCAGGCCATAGGCGCGACAGGCGACCATCATGCGGGTCTGCGCGGCGTGCCACTGATCCATCCAGTAATAGTCGCGCTTGCCGTCCTTGTCCTTGTCGGTCAGAACGCCGTAATCCGCGTTCACGCCGCCGATGACGGTGGTGCGGGCGCGGGTCGAGGCGGCATAGTCCGCGACGCCGAACGACATGGCTTCGAGGCGCTTCGACGACTGCGCGATGGCTTCGACATTGGCCATGCCGAGCGCGGTCTCGATGAGGATCTCGATGCCGGTCTTCTTGGTGCGCTTCTTATACTGCTCGATCTGCGTGATCAGCATGTCGATCGCGTAGACGTCCGCCGGCACGCCGACCTTGGGAATCAGCACGACGTCGAGACGCGGGCAATTTTCAAGCACGTCGACGACGTCGCGATAGCAATACTGGGTGTCGAGACCATTGATGCGCAGCGTCATGGTCTTCTTGCCCCAATTGATGTCGTTGAGGCCTTGGATGATGTTCTTGCGCGCCTGCTCCTTGTCGTCCGGCGCCACGGCGTCCTCGAGATCGAGGAACACCACATCCGCCTTGGACGTCGCGGCCTTTTCGAACATGCCCGGCGCCGAACCCGGCACGGCCAGCTCCGAACGGTGCAGACGCGATGTCGCCTGCTCGATCAACGTGAAACTCATCTCAATTCCCCTTCCTTGGGTGGTTGGCATATCCCCGGAAAGCTTTGGACTTCCGGATCGGGACATGCGCTGCGATTAAAGCCTTAGCCGGTGGCCCCGAGGCCAGCGGCGATGCAGCTGATCGAGAGCAGCAAGGGAATCTTGATCGCTTCCTTGGCCGTCTCGTCTTGCGCGTTCCTGAACCGGCGCAGTAGTTCGACCTGCTCTCGGTTCACTTCGTTGATGGTCGGCAGCCGGTCGGCCAGCCGCGCGCGATGGATGGGAAAACGCTCGCCGATTTCCGCCGCGCCGGTGACGCGCAGCACCATGGCGCGCGTCAGCTCGTGCTCAGCCTCGATGACCGCGAAGATCTTCTCGCGCACGGCTTCGTCCTCGACCAGCGAGGCGTAAGCGCGGGCGAGCGGCAGATCGACAATCATCAATGTCTTCTCGACCTGATCGAGCACGAGCTTGAACAGCCGCGATTTCTCGAACATCAGGCGCAACAGTTCGAGCCCCTTGTCGCCGCGCGCGTCGAGAAAAGCCTTGAGCCCCGAGCCGACGCCGTACCAACTGGTGATCGCGTGACGGTTCTGCGCCCATGCGAAGACCCAAGGGATAGCGCGAAGATCGGCGAGGCTCTTGGCGCCAAAGCGCCGCGCCGGGCGCGATCCGATGTTGAGCATCGAGATTTCCTCGAGCGGACTCGCCGCGTGGAAATAGACGACGAGATCGGGGTCGCCGACAAAGCGCGTATAGGCGGCCAGCGCCGCGCTCGACATGGCCTCGAAAGCCTCGTCGAATTCCTCGCGCGGAACCAGCGCCTCCTCGCGCTCGGACT
>JBAUVQ010000098.1:0-52128 GCA_049583305.1 Methylocystis sp. | reverse complement strand
GCGCAGAAGATTAGGCGACAAAGCGCCCGCGACGCCGCGCAAGTCAGGCCGGAGCCGCGCGAAGTCGGCTCTGGCGTTCTGGCGCGCAAGCGACCGCTATTGTTAGGACTGGCCGCCTTGGTGGCGCTGACGGGACTTTACGAGTTGGCGCATTACGTGACCGTCCCGGGCGGAAACTCCCCGCAAATCGCGCGGATGGGCGCCCCGGCCAGCGTCCCGCCACGATCCGCGGAGCCGGTCGCGTCGCCGCAGGCGCAACCCGAGTCTGGGCTGGAGCCCCAAAATGAGCTCTCGCCGACCGCCCCGATCGCCAAACTCCCGCAGGCGTCGCCTCCGGCGGACGCCGGCAAAGTCCCCGCCCTGGGTCTTTCTCCGATAGGTCCGGCGGGCGGCGGCCCGACCTTGGCGCCGAAGCTCGGCGGAAAATCAGCGACGGGCGACCAAATGGACAATACGCCGGTCGGCTCGATCAACGGCCCCGCCGCGACGCCGCAAGAAACGGCGGCGGCGCTCAAGACACTGGCGACGCGCGGCGACGCCGCCGCTCAATATGAACTGGGAGTCCGTTATTCGGAGGGACGCGGGCTCTCTCGCGACACGAAGCTCGCGGCGCAGTGGTTCGAAAAAGCGGCGGAGCAGGGGCTCGCGCCAGCGCAATACCGACTCGGGTCTTATTACGAGAAAGGCATCGGGGTCGATCGGGACTTCGCCAAGGCGAGAAGCTACTACCAACAAGCCGCCGAATACGGGAACGCACGGGCGATGCACAACCTTGCGGTTATTTGCGCCGAAGGGAACGACGGCAAGCCCGACTACGCCGCCGCCTCCGACTGGTTTCGCAAGGCCGCCGAATATGGCGTGCGCGACAGCCAGTATAATCTGGCGATTCTCTATGCCAGGGGGCTTGGCGTCGGCCAGAGCATGACGCAATCCTATATGTGGTTCGCGATCGCCGCCGCGCAGGGCGACCAGGACGCCGCGAAGAAACGCGACGAAGTGGCGGCTCGGCTCGACACCAAGGATTTGATCGCCGCCAAGGCGCTTGTCGACGGGTTTAAGCCGCGCCCGCTAAAATCCGAGGCTAACGAGGTCGCGCCGCCGAGGGGTGGTTGGGAGAGCATCAAGATTCAGGAGACCAAGCCCACGACGAAGCCGGGCGGCGGTTTCCCCGGCAAACAGAAGGTGTCGCTGCTTTGACGAGTTCGAAGGCGCGCCTTCGATCGCGCCAAATCAACAGCTCGCGCGGACAGCGTTTTCGGTCGCCTCGAATGAACCGCGGCACGCTCGGCCTTGCGTTCGCATGCCCAACGTCTAGAGTCTTTCCGGTTCAGGTTGAACCGGAAAGACTCTAGTTTCCCTTATTTTGTCGTGCTTTCGGAACGCAAAACCGGCGTCCACTTTTGCCGAAAGCACTCTAGGCAAGCGTAATAGGGTCACCGCGACGATCACGATCCTCGGGGCCCGAGCAATCCGTACAACCGAGATAGTGGCGGTCCGATGAGGGCGGCGCGCGGGGCGCCTCTGTCATGTCGGGCGACGGACTCCCGCGAGGCAAAGCGCAGCTCTCAGACTTTAGAGCGCTTAAGGCGAGCAAACCTCATTCCCCGCTACAAATTAATGGATTGCGAGACTTGAGGGAGGTTACATCGATATCGCGACATGATAAGAACCGTGCCGGTTTGGAACAGCGGTGAAGCGTTGAGTCGCGCGAGGCAAATCGTTAGCGTTCCGGGCGTCGCGGCGCTCCACATGAAGGCCGGCGCGCGAAACAACGGGTGAAGCGATTCACCCGAAGTGCGGTAGCGTGGGCATTTTCGCGCGCGCCACAGAGCGCGCCTTTCACCTTTGAAACGGACAATCGAAGTTATCCCCAAGCGAAGCTATCCTCAAGCGACATGGCGGAAACGGCGTAAATTGAACCAGCGCTCCTCTTGCTACAATGGACAACCGAATGCACAGCAACACGGCTAATGACAAGGGATCCGTCCAAATTCTCGCGGAACGGCTTCGACAAAAGCAAGCCCTGATCGGCGTGATCGGGCTCGGCTATGTCGGACTGCCCATTTGCATAGCGGCCACCGAATCCGGCTCGAAGGTGCTCGGCTTCGACGTCGACCCCGCGAAGCCCGAGGCCTTGCGACAGGGCAAGAGCTACCTCAAGCACATTCCTGACGAACGCATAGCGCCGTTGACGCAATCCGGTTTGTTGACCGCCACGACCGATTTCAGCCGCCTATCCGAGCCGGACGCTCTGTTGATCTGCGTGCCAACGCCGCTCACCGCTCATCTTGACCCCGATCTGTCGTTCATCGTCTCCACCGCCGAGGCGATCGCGCCGCATCTGCGACGCGGCCAACTTGTCATCCTCGAATCGACCACCTATCCCGGGACGACCGCGGAAGTGCTTCGTCCGCTTCTGGAGAAGAGCGGTCTGGTCTGCGACCGAGATTTCTTTCTTGCGTTTTCGCCGGAAAGAGAAGACCCGGGCAATCTGGAATTCTCGACTTCCCGGATTCCAAAAGTCGTCGGCGCCGACAGCCCCGACTCGCGGGATCTCGCGGCGACTCTCTACGACCATTTCGTTCCCTCGACGGTGAAGGTCTCGTCCAGCGCGGCGGCCGAGGCGTCGAAGCTGACGGAGAACATTTTCCGCGCGGTCAATATCGCTCTCGTTAACGAGTTGAAGCTCGTGTACGGCGCCATGGGCATCGACGTTTGGGAGGTGATCGACGCGGCCAAATCGAAGCCGTTCGGCTTCATGCCGTTTTATCCAGGTCCCGGTCTCGGGGGTCACTGCATACCGATCGACCCCTTCTATCTCACCTGGAAGGCGCGAGAATTCGGCGTCACAACTCGCTTCATAGAACTCGCCGGCCAAATCAACTCCAGCATGCCCCGGCATGTCGTGAACGAACTCGCCCGCGCGCTCGACGCCAAGGCGGGTCGGGGTTTGAATGGCGCTCGCATTCTCGTTCTCGGCGTCGCCTACAAGAAAAACGTCGACGACACGCGCGAGAGTCCGTCGCTGCGACTGATGGAAATGCTCGAGGAGCGCGGCGCCGAAGTGCGATTCTACGATCCGTTCGTGAGCGTGATTCCGGAAACTCGCGAACACAAATCGCTCTCCGGCCGACGATCGGAGGAATGGGTCCCGGCGAAGATCGCGGCCTACGACGCGGTTCTCATCGTGACCGACCACGACGATGTGGATTACGTCGGCCTCGCCAAGCACGCCAAGCTCGTCGTCGACACGCGCAATGCGTGCCGACGCGCGGGTGTAAACAGCCCCAACGTTTGTCCCGCGTGAACCCACGGCTCGAACCGCTCGCCGCGACGAGACCGCGGCGACGACCGGTCGCGCGTCGCCGGAACGTATTTTCCTCGGCGCGACTTCGGGCCCTGGCCTAAGAAATGCGCGGAACCAATGGAAGTTGCGCTCATCGCCACGAAGCGCGGCGGATTGATCGCAAAGCGTGATCCCGGCGGCTGCGCGGAGTGGATTTCGCCGAGGAAACCATCGGATTTGGCCATCGGCGTCTGTCGATCTTCGACCTGTCGCCGATCGGCGGCCGTGATTGAGCTCATCCGCGACGCGGTTCAGACGCAAATGGCAACTATAACACTCGGATTCGACGATCCGCGCGGCGCGAGTTCTAACGAGGCGCTCCTGGGGGAGCGAGTCGCGAAAAATTATGGCGCCAGTCACACGAGACGACTGGTCGACGCGACCGAAGTACGTGGGGAACAGGCGGAAAGCGACCACCTCGACCAAAAACGCATCATGGAATTGCTTTCGGGCTAGACGAGCTCCGCCGATATGAGCGCAAGCCCAGACATCACGCATTCAACTAGAATTCGGCTTGGCTCAAGGTGTTTGAAATAGGCGAAGCAAAGAACATTCAATGGGAAAGGCAGATAATGGCGGCCGCGCGAACAAGAATGATAGATTGCATAGTAGGCGCGCGCCCGAACTTCGTGAAGATCGCGCCGATCATGCGCGCGCTTCGCGAAAGGGACGGTTTCGCCGCGAGGCTAATCCATACCGGCCAGCATTACGATGTCGCGATGAACGCGGTATTTTTCGAGGAACTCGGCATCCCCAATCCCGACATTAATTTGGAGGTAGGCTCGGGGAGCGGCACGGAACAGACCGCGCAGGTGATGTTGAAGCTCGAGCCCGTCTTGGTCGCGCGACGCCCCGATTTGCTTCTCGTCGTCGGCGACGTGAATTCGACCGTCGCCGCCGCGCTTGTCGCCGCCAAGCTCGGTATTCCCCTCGCGCATGTCGAAGCGGGATTGCGCAGCAACGACAGATCCATGCCGGAAGAGATCAATCGTCTGGTCACGGACCGTCTCTCGGATCTGCTGTTCACCACCGAGCGGTCGGCGATCGATAATCTGACCAGGGAAGGCGTCTCGCCGACCGCGATCACCTTCGTCGGCAATGTTATGATCGACACGTTGCACGCCTGTCTGGCGCGAGCCGCGCCCGCGAAGGCGACTCTTGTCGAAATTGGCGCGTCGCCCGATATCGTCGCGGACGCCTTGGGCAGCGGCTTCGGCTTTGTCACCTTGCATCGCCCATCCAACGTCGATGATCCATCGAAGCTCGGAGAGCTTTTGGGAGCTCTCGCGAGAATTTCAAAACGCATCCCGCTTGTCTTTCCGCAACATCCGCGCACAAAGGCGATGATAGAAAAGGCTGGGCTGGCCCATTTCTTCCAGGACTCCCGAATCGTGGTCGCGCCGCCGGTCAGCTACCTGCAGGCGATTGGTCTCATGAGATCGTCGAGATTGGTGATCAGCGACAGCGGCGGCGTGCAGGAGGAGACCACGGCCTTGGGAGTGCCCTGTTTGACCGTGCGAGAGAATACGGAGCGACCGATCACGATCGACGAAGGCACGAACACGCTCGTCGGAACCTCGCCCGACGTTCTCGTCGCGACCGCCGAGGACATCCTCGAGAAGGGCGGAAAAACTGGGCGGATTCCCGATTTTTGGGACGGCGGGGCGGCCGCGCGAATCGTCGATGTGATCGAAGCCCGATTGAACGACGGTCGCTCCTTCATGGCGACGGCTTGAGCCGACGCGGGACAGGTCGACATCACATGCGAATTGTCTTCTTCTCTCATTACTACCCGCCCGAGGTAAACGCGCCGGCGTCCCGAACCTCGGAACACGCGCGCATTTGGGCGCGCGCCGGACACGATGTTGTCGTCGTCACCTGCGCGCCAAACCATCCCGGCGGGAAGTTGTATCCGGGATACCACAACCGAGCGCGCCAAACCGAGACGATCGACGGCGTCGAGGTCGTGCGCGTGTGGACCTATCTCGCCCCCAATGAAGGTTTCGCGCGCCGCACGCTCAATTATATCTCTTACGCCGTGTCGGCGAGCATCGCGATGATCGGATTGAAACGTCCGGACGTGGTGGTTTCCACGTCGCCACAATTTTTTTGTGGGCTCACCGGCCTTGTGGCTCAGACGATCTGGCGTCGGCCCTGGGTGCTTGAAATCCGCGATTTATGGCCTGAAAGCATCGTGACGGTCGGCGCGATGCGCAAGGGCATGATCATAGGGATGCTCGAGCAAATCGAGGCGCTGGCCTACCGCCGCGCCGACCGGATCGTTTCGGTCACCGATTCGTTCGTGTCGCACATCGCCTCGCGCGGCGGAGCCAAGGACAAGATTTCCGTCATCAAGAATGGCGCCAATCTCGAATTCTTCACCCGAACCGAGGACGCTGAGACCTGCAAGCGCCGATTCGGGCTCGAAGGACGATTCGTCGCGGCCTACGTCGGCACACATGGCATGGCGCACGGCCTCGACACGATATTGGAAGCGGCGGATCTATTACGAACAAATCCGCGCATCGTCTTTGTTCTCGTCGGCGACGGAGCCGAGCGTCAAAATCTCGAACGCCGCAAGCAGGAAATTGGTCTTGACAACGTGATCATCCTCGGACAGCAACCCAAGGATGCGATGCCCCGCATTTGGGCCGCGACCGACGTAAGCCTCATCCTGCTCCGCCGCGACGACCTCTTCAAAACCGTTCTTCCGTCCAAGATGTTCGAGGCCATGGCGATGGCCCGGCCGATCGTTCTGGGCGTCGAAGGCGAAGCGCGAACGCTGCTCGATGAAGCGGGCGCCGGATATGGCGTCACGCCGCAGAACGCCGAAGAACTCGCCGCGGCCGTGACACGCCTCGCGGATGACCCCGCGCTTTGCTCGCGTTTCGGAGAATCCGGCGCCGCCTTCGTGCGCGAGCATTACGACCGCGAAAAACTTGCGCTGCGCTATCTCGATTTATTGGCGGAAGCGGTCGCCGAGTCGCGAACCGCGGACAATCGCGACGCGCGGCCGTCGAAAACAGGCGCGATTCTATGAAGCATCGCGATGCGCTCCAAAAAATGGCGCGCGCCCTCGAATTTGGACGGCATGTGCCGCTGGCGAGGATCGCGCGACGGATCAAGCTCGACCTCACCCGTCGTCTGAAGCAGCATGGCGGCGAAACGATTTCGGGCGACGCACCAACACGATCAACGCGCGCCTCTCCGCCGCTGTTCGCGCCGAGAAAGGGAATGCTGAGCCTTCAAGAAGGGCGGCTTCGCTTCACCTTCCTTGGTCGATCTTGCGATGTCGGCGCCCCCATGAACTGGCGCGCCGGCGGCGAGGGCCCGGAGAACCAACTCTGGCGCATGAACCTCCACTATATGGAATATTTGGAGGAAGCCGACGACGAGCTTCTCGAAAGACTCATTTGCGATTGGATTGGCGCCAATCCCCCGTATGCGCGCGGTTATTGGAAGGATAGCTGGAATAGCTATGCGCTGTCGTTGCGCGCGGCGGTTTGGATGCGGGAGCTCGCGTTGCGCGAGGAAAGGCTGGATGGCGCCGCGGGCGAGGCGATGGTCGCGTCCCTGGCCCAGCAAATTCGGTTCCTCGAAGCTAATCTCGAATCGGACATCGGCGGCAACCATCTGATCAAAAACATCAAGGCGCTGATCATGGCGGCGTCGTTCTTCGTTGGCCCCGAGGCCGACAGATGGCGCGCGCTCGGCCTTCAACTGCTCGCGGAAGAGCTGCCGCGACAAATCCTCGCGGATGGGATGCACTTCGAACGTTCGCCGTCATACCATTGCCAGGTTTTCGCGGATCTGCTCGAATGTCGACAAGCGCTCGCGGGCGATCCGCTTGGCGGCGCGCTCGACGACGCGCTCGAACGGATGGCGCGGGTCGTGGCCGACCTCGCCCATCCCGACGGCCGAGTCGCGCAGTTCAACGACGCGGGCCTTTCGATGGCCTATCTTCCGGGCGAGTGTCTCGCCGCCTACTCGGGCCTTTATGCCGAAGCACCCAATCCACGCCGAGTGTTCGCCCTCCATGCCGCCGGCTATTTCGGACTGCGAACCGATACGAGCTATGTCGTGGTCGATTTTGGAAGGATCGCTCCCGACGAACTGCCCGCGCATGGACACGGCGACGTCGGGAGCATTGAGTTATCGGTCGCTGGACAACGCGTCTTCGTCGACCAAGGCGTTCACGAATATTTCGCCGGCGAGCGGCGCCAGCGCTCACGGTCCGCCGCGAGCCATAATACCCTCAGCTTCGACGACGCGGACCAGGCCGACTTCTTCGGCTCTTTTCGTTGCGGACGTCGACCCAACGTGGAAATCCTCGCTTACACCGCGACAAACGACGGCTTCACGTTAGAGGGGACTCACGACGGTTTTCGCAATCTGCCCGGCTCGCCCCGCCATATCAGACGTTTCGACGTCGCCCCGAACCGCATCGAGATCGAAGACCGAATTGAAGGAACGTCGAGCCGACCGGCCTCGATCGGTTTTCTCCTCCATCCCGCCGTCGAAGTGACGGTCTCTGGACAAGAAGCGCGCGTTCGCCTCGGCGGAATTGACATCGCCGTGTCTTCATCGCGGCCTATTCGCGCCGAGGAGGCGGTCTGGTGGCCCGACATGGGAGCCGAGCAGCCAACGAAACGACTACGGGTCGCTATCTCGCCGGATACCACGAAAGTGACGACGGTGATAAATCTATCTCAACCAAACCCTGGATTTGGCCAAAGCACATGAAGCAAGTCGTACAAAGCTACCGAACGGGTGAACTCAAGGTCGCGGACACGCCGGCTCCAAGACTCAGCGATGGAAGTTTGCTTGTCGCGACGCGCATTTCGCTCATCAGTTCGGGCACCGAGAGGCAATTGATTGACCTCGCGAAGGCCTCGCTCGCCGGAAAGGCGATGGCGAGACCGGATCTGGTGCGCCGTGTCGTGCGCAACATCCAACGTGACGGCCTGCAACCCACGATCGAGAAGGTGTTCGCGAAGCTCGACACGCCAATCCCGCTTGGTTACAGCCTCGCCGGCCAGGTTTTGGAAGTTGGCAAGCGCGTAGGCGGAATCACTGTTGGCGATCGACTCGCCTGCGCGGGCGCTGGACTGGCCAATCACGCCGAAATAAACGCTATCCCCAAGAATTTGACTGTCGTGATTCCGCCCAACGTCGATGACGAGGATGCGAGTTTCGTCACGCTCGGCGCGATCGCGTTGCAGGGAGTGCGCCTCGCGATTCCGACGCTGGGCGAACGCGTTGTCGTGATGGGGCTCGGGCTCATCGGCTTGCTTACGGTTCAGTTGTTGAAAGCCAATGGCTGCCGCGTGCTTGGGTTCGATCCGAACGCCGCGCGCATACCGCTGGCCCGGGAGCTCGGCGCGGATGTGGCTGTCTCCGAGAGTCTCGCGGAGGCCGTCGCGGGGTTTACCGGCGGCCACGGCGCCGACGCCGTAATCCTCACCGCATCCTCGAAATCGAGCGAGCCCATCAATGTCGCGGCGGAAATCAGCCGTCTCAAGGGGCGAATCGTCGTTGTCGGCCTTGTCGGAATGACGATCGACCGCGAACCGTTCTACAAGCGCGAACTCGAACTCAAACTGTCCATGTCCTATGGCCCCGGCCGCGGCGACCCCTCTTACGAGCAAGGCGGGCAGGACTATCCCCTGCCTTATGTGCGCTGGACCGAGCAGCGCAATATGGAGGCGTTCCTCGCGCTGATCTCCGACGGCAAAGTCACTCCAAAGAAGCTCGTGACGCATCGCTTCGCCATCGGCGAAGCCGAAAAGGCGTACGAACTGATGGAGAGCGGCGCGCCGCATCTCGCGATTCTGCTAACCTATCCCGAGCCGCCAACGGGGCCCGTGGAAAGATCAATTCGACGCGCGGCGGCTCCGGCGCCGAACGACGGCAATCGGGTCGCCTTCATCGGATTCGGCAATTACGCGAAAGGCGTCTTGTTGCCGGCGCTGAAGAAGGCGAGCAACGTCGCTTTAACGGCGGTCGTGACCTCCACCGGAGTCAGCGCCGGCCACGCGGGCGAAAAAAATGGCTTCGCCGTCATCGCCACCGACCCGGACGCGGCGATCTCCGATCCCCAGACCGACACAATCATCGTCGCCACGCGTCACGACACTCATGCCTCTCTGACGGCGACCGCGCTTCGTGCTGGCAAACACGTATTTTGCGAAAAGCCTCTGGCCATGGACGAGGAAGGGCTCGCCGAAGTGATCGCGGCGACCGACGAGACGGCCGGCATACTCACCGTCGGGTTCAATCGACGTTGCTCCCCGCTGCTGATCGAAGCGAAAAAGGCGCTGGAGCCACGCAGCGGCCCGCTGATCATGCTCTACCGCGTCAACGCCGGAGCGATTCCCGGCGACAGTTGGATTCAACGGGACGAAGGAGGCGGCCGCATCGTTGGCGAGGTCTGTCATTTCGTCGACGCCTTAACGTTCCTCTCGGGAAGTCTCCCGGTGGAAGCTCAGGCGATCACGGCCCGCGACCATGCCGACGCCGTCTCGATACTGATCCGTTTCGCCGACGGCTCGACCGGAACGATCGTATATTCCTCGCTGGGCGATCAAGGCGTGGCCAAGGAATATCTGGAGGTCTTCGCCGCGGGACGCGTCGTCCAACTGGACGACTTCCGACGCCTCACCGTAACCACCGGCGGCAAGGCGCGAGTTCAAAAGGGCGCGCAAAACAAAGGCCAACGCGAACTCGTCGAGGAATTCCTGGCCGCGACCCGCGGAAAACGCGCGGCGCCAATTTCCATGCCCGAGATGATCGCCGTGACGCGAGCGACATTGGCGATCGAGGCGTCCCTGCGCTTGGGAACTCCCCAGCGAATCGAGGACGGAATATGTTGACAACTCCAGACAAGGATAGCGCTCACGCCATTGCGGCCACGGCCGCGGAGGCAAAGCTATCCGTTACCGTAATCATCCTCACGTTCAACGAGGAGCTTCACCTCGAGCGTTGCATCGCCAGCGTCTCCGCGTTCGCTCAACAGGTCATCGTCATCGATTCGTTCTCCTCGGACCGAACCGTGGAAATCGCCGAGCGCCTCGGCGCCATGGTGACGCAACGAGCCTTCAAGCATCAGGCGGATCAATTTCAATGGGCGCTGGACAACTGCCAAATCACGACGGACTGGGTGCTAAGACTCGACGCGGACGAATACGTCGAACCCGCGCTTGCAAAGGAAATCATGGAGAGGGTTCCCGGTCTCCCCCGGCACGTCACCGGAGTGAGGCTACGGCGCAAAGTGATATTTCGTGATCGCTGGATACGTCACGGCGGCTACTATCCCGCGATCCTCTTGCGCCTATGGCGGACAGGAGCGGCCGCCATCGAACAAAGATGGATGGACGAATACGCCATCTTGATTCACGGTGAAGGCGTGACATTTGAGAAGGATTTCGTCGACCATAACCTTCGCGACATAACCTGGTGGACGGACAAGCATAACCGTTACGCCACGCGGCACATGCTGGAATTCATCAATCGTGAATTCGAGTTGTACCCGTCGGACGAGGCGATGGATCGTCGCGCCCAAGAGCAGTCGCCGTTGAAGCGCTTCGTGCGGAATCGCCTCTACACCAAAGCGCCGCTCTATCTGCGTAGCGTCTTCTTTTTCATATATCGCTATGTGTTCAGACTAGGTTTTCTTGACGGCAGAGCAGGTTTCTTGTTCCAGGCGTTTCAATGTCTGTGGTATTACTTATTAATTGACGCGAAAATCGAGGAAGCGCGCATATTTATTCGAAAATACGGAATCAACGCCTTCCGTCAACGTCTCGTCGATCATTATAATATCGAATTGACGACGGAAAACCAGTCGACCGATCAACCCGGGCAGGCAGGGTCGGATGCGCTCAAAGAGCGAGTTCGCGGTCACTGGGAGCAAGAAACATGCGGCACGCGCTATGGGGAGGCGACGGACAGACTTGCCTGGTTTCGCGACATCGCGCGGTCCCGCCTGGCGCTGGAGCCCTATATTGGAGCTTTCGCGGGATTTGAAGAAGCCGCCGGTAAGCGCGTCCTGGAAATCGGCGTTGGCGCTGGCGCCGATTTCATCGAATGGTGCCGCCACGCGGAGCACGCCACGGGCGTCGATTTGACCGAGGCCGGGATTGCGCTGACGGCCGAGCGCCTCGCTCTCGAAGGAATACCCGCGAACCGATTCACCTTGACAACCGCCGACGCGGAGGCGTTGCCCTTCGCCGACGCGTCGTTCGACATCGTTTATTCCTGGGGAGTTTTGCACCACACGCCGGGCACCGAACAGGCTTATCGCGAAGTTTCGCGGGTGCTGAAGCCCGGCGGGGTCGCGCGCACGATGGTTTATCACTCCCGATCCTGGACCGCGTTGATGCTTTATTTGTCACATGGTCTCGCCAAGGGTCGCCCATTCCTCGGACTGAAGAGGGCGGTGTTCGAGCATCTCGAAAGCCCCGGAACCAAAGCCTACACTCAGTCGGAGGGATATGATCTCGCGCGGGCGGCGGGTTTTGAAAACGTTCGGGTCGAGACCAAGCTCGGGCCGGGCGATCTGTTGGAGATCAAACCCAGCGCGCGCTATCGAGGCGCGCTGGCGCGGATCGCCTGGAGGCTGTACCCGCGGCCGCTGATCCGGCTGTTGGGAGACCGCTTTGGGCTTTACTTGTTGATCGAGGGCCACAAGCCCCTTAGCCCAAGTGAAACGAACCCATGCGCGACGCCGTTGGCCTCGCGGAACAGTGGCTCGACTGAAACGATCAAACCTTCCGTCCTGGTCCTGCTGGGCGCCTTTTGGCCGCGGCACGAGGCGACCGGCCCCAATCAGAGTTTCCATGCCTATGCGTCGGCGTTGCGCGACGAATTCGAATTCAGGGTGGTGGGCCGAGACGGACCTCCGGGGGTCCATCTCGACGGAGCTTATCTCGAGCGCTGGGTCGACAATGGAACGGCGAAGATGCGCCACTGCTCCGTCGGCCTCCTCGGGGCGACGGGACTCACCCGCATCCTTCGCACGACACCGTATGATCTTCTGATTTTGAACGGATTTTTCGACAGAGCCTTCACGATCCCGGCGTTGGTTTTGCGGAAACTGGGGCTCATTCCGCGTCGACCGACGATCCTCACGCCTCACGGCGAATTCTCCAATGGGGCGCTCGGCTTGAAGCCAATGCGCAAGCAAGCCTATTTGCGGGCGGCGCGCGCTCTTGGCCTCCTTGACGATGTGTCGCTTCACGCCACCACCGACCAGGAGGCCATCGAGATTCGCGAGGGCTGCCCATGGGCCCGCGATATCGTGGTCGCTCCGACCGTCCGCGAACTCATCCCATCGCCCCAATTGGCTTCGTCCCCCGACAAGAGTCCGTTGCGCCTCGTGTTTTTGAGTCGAATCGACACAAAGAAGAACCTCGATTACGCCATCAAGGTGCTGCGCAAAGTGCGCGCGCCGGTGAAGTTCGACATTATTGGACCGGTGAGCGAACCCTCCTACTGGACTGAGTGCGAAGAACTGATTCGACAGCTTCCCGCGCATGTCGAGGTCAATTATCTAGGCTCGATCTCGAACGCCGATGTAGCCTCGACACTCGCTCAATATGATCTGTTCCTGTTGCCGACGCGCGGAGAAAACTTCGGTCACGCCATTTTCGATGCGCTGGAAGTTGGATTGCCGATCTTGATCTCCGATCAGACGCCGTGGCACGATCTGGAAAAGAAAGGCGCCGGCTGGGACCTTCCGCTGGCGGAACCGGATCGCTTCGCCGAAATCATCGATCGAATGGCGACATTCGACGCCTCTCGGCGTGACGAATTGCGGCGCGCGGCGCGATCGTTGGCTGAAGCCAGCGTGAAAGAATCCGACGCGGTGCCGCTTATGCGCGCAATGCTGACCGGCGCGTTATCCAGAACCAATCAGACCGGCTCGGGATTCCAGAACGACGCTTCATTTCCACGACAGCGCCTGCCCAATGGAGCCTGACGACGGAATTCGTTTGACGGAATCGCCGCGATGGTCAACGTCCGCGAACGCGACATCTCGCGCTTCCACCGCGCCGCGTGCTCCGATCGCGCCTCTCGTGTTGTAAGTTTCCAGCTAAATCCAAAGGTGGACTGAATGCGTTATCCAGCCTACTTGGGCTTTCCAAGAAATCCCATTTGTTGTTTTGCTCGGCTAAAAAGTATCATGCCGGACTCGACCTTACCCGCGAGCGAGTCCACGAGGAAACCCGGGGCGTCGGCGCTTTCGGCGCGGGGCGATTCGATTGATTCCAGCCACGCCGACCCGATGGGTGCGCCATGAATAGCCGTAAAACGCGCGTCGCCGTCGTCAATTCGCATCCCATCCAGTATTTCGCTCCCCTTTACGCCTATCTGAACGCATCGCCCGACATAGAGGTCACCGCTCTCTATTTGTCCGATTTCAGCCTGCGCGGCGCCACCGACAAGGGATTCGGGCAAGTCGTGAAGTGGGATATCGACCTTTTGCAGGGCTATCCCCATGCGTTCGTCGGCCCGAACGTCAAAACTCTGATCCCCGGCGGATTTTTTTCCATGATCGTTCCGCAAATATGGAGCGCGGTCCGGCAAGGGGGTTACGACGCGCTTTGGCTGCACGGCCACGGCTTGGCCGCGAATCTGATCGCAATGGCGGCGGCGAAATCCGTGGGAATGCCGGTTTTCATGCGCTGCGAGACGCATCTCGGCCTTCCGCGCGCGGGGCTGAAAGCCGCTTTGCGCAAGCCCCTGATGTCCACGCTCTATCGAATGGTCGACGGCTTTTTGGCGATTGGCTCGGCGAATCGCGACTTCTATCGGGCGATGGGCGCTCCCGATGATCGGATAAGTCTTGTTCCCTATACCGTGGACAACGCGCGCTTTATCGCGAAGGCGAAATTATCGGACGAGCAACGGCTCGCGGCTCGCGAACGCTATGGATTATCGACTGATCGGCCAGCCATACTCTACGTATCAAAATTCATGCGTCGCAAACATCCCGACGACCTTGTCGAGGCCGCGAGGAGATTGGCCAAGGAGGGATTGGCGTTTGATCTCGTTCTGGCTGGCAATGGTGAAATGCAAGCCGAACTCGAGCGACTGACCGCCGATCTGCCCAACGTCGTGATGCCTGGTTTCATCAACCAGCAGGAAATGCCGACGCTCCTCGGCGCTTGCGACATTTTCGCGCTGCCGTCGGAAGACGAACCTTGGGGACTTATCGTCAACGAAGCGATGTGCGCCGGCCTCCCGATCGTGGTCTCGTCGGAAGTTGGGTGCGCGCCCGATCTGGTCGAAAATGGCGGAAATGGTCACACTTTTCGGGCCCGAGACATCGACGGGCTGACCGACGCCCTGCGCCCGATCGTCAGCGATTCGATTTTACGAAAGGCGATGTCGCTTCGCAGCGCGGAAATAATCGAAAAATGGAGCTATCGTGAATGTTTGGCGGGACTACGCGAAGCCTTTTCGAAGAACTGCGGCAAATGATAGAAGGCTAACTTGTCCAGGCGCCTATCTTACCAGTGGCGGAGCCATGGGGCCGCGCCCGGAGAAAAGAAATGTTGGCATTTTGCGCGTCGCGCATGACGAAGATGACACCAAGCGCCGGGCCCATCACATTCGAGAGGACCGTGGACCCATTCGCGCTACCAGAAACTACACCGATTCAACCGATCGATCGCGCGAGCGGAGCCGCGTTCGCTCGTGGTTTCCGCGTGGTGGACGCGAATCTCTTGAACACAACATGGGGTGAACCCTTCATCGCGCGCCGGAACGCGGCGCGTGACGGCTCCGAGGCGTGCAAGTGAGGGTGCTGTTTCAAGGACCGCTATGCGTTGGCACGACAACGCTACATCGATTTCAAGCCTTGGCGGCGACTGGAGACGTCGAGGTCATCCCGCTCGATAGCCAACTGCGCGCGCCTTCGCGCACGCAATCCAAGACTTCCCCAATGGCCCTTTACCGAAGGGCGAGATGGAAGTTGCGATGGCCGATCGACACCTTTCACGAGAACGAGGAGCTTCTCGCGGCGGCGGCGCGACATCGTCCAGACGCCGTGATCGTTGAAAACAGCCAGACGATCCGACTCGGGACGCTGCGAAAACTGCGAGAACTCGGTGTCGAAACTCTAGTTTACTATACCCCCGACGACATTATCGCGCGACACAATCAGAGTTGGCCGCTACGATTCACCTTCCATGAATGGGATATTTTCTTCACGACGAAAACCTTCAACGTTCCCGAACTGCGCGCGCGCGGCGTACGACGACCAACGTTGATCGGCAATGCCTTCGACCCAGACACGCATCGGGCCCTGACGCCCGCCGAGGCGGGCGCGGATTTCGAACGTTGGGATATTGTGTTCGTGGGCACATACGAGCGAGAACGTTGCGTCAGCCTCAACCGACTCAGCCGGCAAGGCATGACCGTGGTCATCTACGGCAACGACTGGCGCAGAAGCCGAGTTGATCCTCGTATCGAGTTGCGGGGGCAGGCCATCGATCAAGAGTACACCCGCGCCATGCACTCGGGTAAGATCGCGATGGGTTTCTTGCGCAAAATTAATCGAGATCGGATTACGACCCGAAGCATTGAAATCACCGCGATGGCGCGGCCCATGCTCGCCGAGAAGACCGACGAACACGATGCGCACTTCGTTGACGGCGCCGAATACGTTGGATTCTCCAACGACGACGAGATGGTCGCGAAGGCCTCACTGTTGCTCGGCGACAGCGCTCTACGCGCGCGCATCGGTCTCGCGGGCATGAATCGGTGCTGGGCGTCCGGATACTCCACGGCTGATCGCGCAAAGCAGATGATCGCCGAATTGACGAGCGTGGTCGATCGTCGCGCGTCGAACGCGTCTTCAAGGAATGAAGATGCATGAGTCTCGTTGCGCCGGTCGGCTGTATCGTCACCCCCTATCGCGGTCATCTTGGGTGTGACGAGTGAAGATTGCGGATCGTTCGAGAGACCAAGCTGGCGATAACGAAAGGCCCGTGTTCGCGGCGCTCAGCGTCATTTTCGCGAAGGAGCACGCGCTCTCTTCAAAATGGACGTCGAAGGCTTCGAGTTAGCGATCCGAAGCGGAAAAGCGCGAAGATCGGCTAGACGCCCAAAGCTCGAGAGCTCGACGGCCGTTTAACGCGGGCTCGACCCACGTGGCGCGAGAACGACGGTCGATAAGGAGTAAAGCAGGAGAGGATGACTGTAACCAAGCCTTTACGCATCGCAATCGCCACCGGCGGGCGCTTTCATGTCCTCGACCTGGCGCGAGAACTCGACGCGCTGGGCCACGAGGTCCGATTTTATTCATACGTGCCGAAGAAGAGAGCGCAGCAATTCGGGCTGCCGGCGCGCTGCCATGTATCGTTGTTGCCGCTTGTGGCGCCGCTTGTGGCGTGGGAAAAACTTTTGCCGAAGGTGATGCCAGAGCAACGCGAGGCCGCCCTCCACGTCGCGCTCAATCGCGCGATCATCGCCCGCCTGGATCAATGCGACGTCTTCATCGGAATGTCCGGATTAATTCTCGAGGCGGCTCTCTTTGCAAAAAGTAAATTCGGCGCACGGATTTATGTCGAACGCGGCAGCCGGCATATCCTGTCTCAAGCAAGAATTCTGGAGCAAATCCCCGGCGCGCCAACGCCAACCCGATTTGCGATAGAGCGGGAGCTCGCCAGCTACAATTTAGCCGACAGAATCGCGGTCGCGTCTGGCCATGTGCTCGACAGTTTTCTCGACGAAGACGCCAGTCTCGCGCCAAAGCTCTTCAAAAATCCCTACGGCGTCGATCTTGAACAATTCCCCCTGAGAAAGCCCCCTTTCTCCGGCCCCCCGACCATTCTGTTCGTGGGAGGCTGGACTTATCAGAAAGGCGCCGATGTGCTGTCATTGGCATTGGAGCGACTTCCGGGCGTGCGTCTCATTCACGTCGGCCCCAGCGGCGAGGTGAGTTTCCCGACCAGCGAGCGTTTTCTTCACTACGACGCCGTTCCCCAATGGCGGCTTAGTGAATTTTATGCGCAAGCGCATGCATTTGTTCTGGCGTCCCGACAAGAGGGCCTCGCGCTCGTGCAATTACAGGCCTTGGCGAGCGGCTTGCCGCTGGTCTGCACGGATCACACGGGCGGAGTCGATCTGGGCCTGACCCCCGCGCTCGCCGCCCGCATTCAGGTTGTCGCCAACGGCGATTCGGAAGCGCTTGCGAGAGCGATCTCGTTCGCGCTGGAGAACGACATCGCTCCGCTCGCCGAGTCCGACCGGCAGCTATTGTCCTGGCGCGGTTACGCCACGCGTTACGCTCGCGAGCTCGCCTCGCAAGAACCGTCGCGTGGACACGCCATGTGAAACGATCAGCGGCGCGCCCATGAAACGCGCAGCCGCTCGTCGCAAGCCCTGGCGGGGATTGTCGCGTGATCGCGTCCCCGACGTAGCGCCCGAACCGACCGACAACGGTCAATACCGCGAGGTTTCACGCCGCGAAATTCGATAACTCCGTCCAGTGACAATCGGTCTTCGCGACCTAAATGTTTTATCACGTCTTTCACTCTATCATCCGTGGATACCGCCATGACAAACGCTTCCGCTCAGCCCAGCCTCCCCGAGCGCGCCGCGACCTACGCGGACGCGTTGCTGCGCCTCACGGCCGGCCTATTGTTGACTCCGCACGGCGCGCAAAAATTGTTTGGTTGGTTTGGAGGGGCCGGGCTCGAAGCCTCCGGTCAAATGTTCCACGCGAAAATGGGTCTGCCGCCCTGGCTCGCGCTGACGGCTGGCCTCATCGAGTTTTTCGGCGGGCTGATGCTCGCGCTCGGTCTCGCCACCCGTTTTGTCGCATTGCTGATCGCCGGGATGATGTTCTTTATTGTCGTCGCCGTGCATTGGCCCGCGGGCCTGTTCGCGCCGAAGGGAGGCTTCGAATTCCCACTGCTGTGGGGTGTCGTCGCGCTGACTTACGTCGCGCGAGGAGGCGGGCATTGTTCGCTCGACGCCTTGGTCGCGCGACGACGGTGACGTCGGCGAACGGCGGGCCGAAAACGCCTGCCGTTCACTCCCGAAATGAATCCGGTGAAGAAAGACTTTGCCGCCATTTCAATATTTCTTCGATCAGTCCCGAAAATTTTGTTTCGAACTCCGCCATTGGGGCGGCGAGGTCGAGCCGCTTTTCGAGAATGGCGGACTCCAGCGCCAGAGCGGATTTGCTCAAGTCCGCGGCGCCAATGTAGCCGGCCGCGCCCCGAAGTGCGTGTAGCCGCTGGGCCACCGTCTCGACATTGCCATTTCCGAGATCTTCACTTGTTTGGCGCGCCGCCCGGTGGAATTCCTCGACGAAGTTGCGCAGCGCGTCCATGAACAGATTTCGATCGTCGCCCATCGACAACGCGGCCTGGCAAGTGTCCAGCCCCGGAATGTCCGGGAATTCCTCGGATTTTTCCGCGTCGACCGGGCTCGTCGATCGCGTTCGGGCGGTCCAGCGAGTCAGCACGGCGACCAGTTCATCCAGATCGACAGGTTTCGGCAGAAAATCATCGCACCCCGCCGAGTGGACCCGCTGCCGCTGCTCGGTCAAAACACCGGCGGTAAAAGCGATTACCGGTAGGGTCGTTAGGTTAAGTTCATCGCGGATTACCCGAGTGGCCGCCAACCCATCCATCACCGGCATTTGGACGTCCATCAGGACCGCGTCAAACGCGTCGCCCCGCGCTCGCAGAAACTCCAGCGCCTGCTGGCCATCGACAGCCAAGGTAACGCCCGCGCCTTCTTTTATCAGCATCCTCTCGACGACATCCCGGTTCATTCGGCTGTCATCGACGACGAGGCAGCGCAGCCCCGACAATCGCGGCCCTCGCGATTCCGGACGTGGCGGAATCGTCTCCGGCAAAATTTGCCGCGTTCGCGCTCGTTCGAAGGGCGCTTCGAACCAGAACGTGCTGCCCGCGCCAATGGTGGTCTCCACCCCGATGTCTCCACCCATCAACGCGATCAGTCGCTTGCAGATGGACAGCCCCAATCCGGTGCCGCCAAAACGACGGGTGATCGCAGCGTCGGCTTGCGTAAAGGGCGTGAACAAGATCGCCAATTGTTCCGGCGCGATGCCGATGCCAGTATCTTGAACTTCGAAGCGAAGACGCGCCGCCAAGGGCGTGAACGACACTGCCCGCACGCTCAGTCGAATCTCGCCACGCTCGGTGAATTTAACGGCGTTGCCAACCAAATTCATCAGCACCTGCTCCAACCGGAGGACGTCTCCGATCAACGTTCCCTCGAAGGTTGGGGGAACATCGACGCGAAAATCGAGTCCCTTGCGGCGGGCGGAGCCGCCTAGCAGACTGACAATATGCGCCAGCATCGGCTCCAGTTCGAATGGACGCGAATCAATCCTCAGTTGACCAGCTTCGATTTTCGAAAAATCGAGAATGTCGTTGATGATCCCCAGCAGGGATTGACCGGCTTGACGTATCCGCTCGACCATTTCACGATGACTGGTCTCGAGCGACTCGATCTCAAGTAACTGCGCGAGACCCAGAATGCCGTTCAACGGTGTGCGAATCTCGTGACTCATATTGGCCAGGAATTCACTCTTGGCGGCGCTGGCGGCGGCAAGTTCGGCCGTGCGCTCCTCTACTTTGCGCTCAAGATTGGAATTGAGATCGCGAAGAGCGTCCTCGGCGCGCTTGCGCGCGGTGATGTCCGCCACCGTGGCCTGAACATATTGCTCTTCGTTGACCGAAAAAGTCGCCAACGAAACGTCGATCGGGAAACAAGAACCGTCCTTGCGTCGGCCAAAAAGATTAGCGTCCGCGCCCATCGAGCGAGTTGCCGGAAGACGCGCGAACGCCGCGCGCTCCTCGCGATACCAATCGCGCTTGGATTCGGGAACGAGATCCTCGAGTGGACGCCCTAGCAATTCGGATACGCCATATCCAAACATTTGGTCCAGCGCCGCGTTCGTCATGCAAATGCGATCAACGTGATCAATGAGCAACAAGCCGTTCGGAGTCGTTTTGACGATGGCTTCGAGAAGAAGCTTGTTGCGTTGCAACGCCTGCGTCCGGTTTTCGACAAGCGCTTCCAGATGCTGCCGATACTCTTCGAGCGCCTCCTGATTACGCTTGCGGTCGGTGATATCGCTCTCGATCCCCATGAAGTTGGCAACCTCGCCGAGATCGTCGAGGAGGGGTTGAATTTCTATCGCCAGCCAAACCTCGCGACCATCCCGGCGATAGTTCAGCACCTCCGCGCTAAAGCCGCGCTTGGCCTGGATATGCGCCGACATGTATTGGACGACCGCCGGATCGGTTCCTGGCCCTTGAAGAAATTCGCCGGGCTTGCGTCCAAGCGCGTCTTCGAGCGACCAGCCGGTGATCCGAGTGAATCCCTCGTTCACCCACTCGACGCGACCTTGCGCATCGGTGACGATGACGGCATTGTCCGTGCGAGACGCGACCAGGGCAAGCTTGCGCGATTGAGCCTCTTGCTCGCGGAGTTTGGCGCGTTGCTCGGTGAGTGTCTCGTTAAGTAGCCTGAGATCGGCGACGACCATGCGCTGTGATTGCAACACCTGGAGCAGGTCGAGCGTTTGATCTTGCTCCCCAAAATCATTCAACGCGAGACCATGGTCGGTCAGCTGACTTGGCTCCGTGATCCACGGAGTGGCTAGCATCGCGGTAAGACCGGATTCCTCCAGAAACATCAGGGAACCTCGCAAAATGCATTGGTTCGCACGATTTTCGAGCAGGATCAGCCCACCAGGATAGTTTCGCGCGCGCTCGGAAGAAAAATCTCCCGATGGCCGTCGCGAATGAAATATTTCTTGTAATCGCGCGCCTTTTTGCGTGTTGGGACAAACCTTCGCCAGCGACGGTCCGATCTCGACGATACGGTCGTGCTTGTCCCAGACGAAGTAAAACGGGAAGGCGCGCAGGAACTCCCGCACCGGCACGCTTCCGGATAAAACGGAGCTAGAAACCATGCCGTTCGAGCTCTATGAGAAAAGCCCACCTCGTTTCGACAACATCGTGATCGGTTAGCGTTGAATTTTTTTCTCGATGTCGGCCAACCCGCCACGTTTCACTCGGATCCACATCCCGAGCTTGATTCGCGCCCAAGTCCCGCCCGCGTTCATTCTCAAACGAACACCTAGAGAGGAAGCGATCTCCAACAGCTCTGCTGACAACTCCGTGCATGGCGAGGCGAGACCTATCTCGGAGTGTTGAAACCGGTTCGAATGCGTGCCCAGCAATACAACCGCCAGAACATTTTCATGACATGACGGAAGCAGCGATATGCGGCCCGGAAGCGAAGTCAATGGACCATGCCTCGTGGCGTAAGTTAGCATCACACCAGCCATCGACTCATGATCGCTATTAGATCGGGCTTAATGAATGGCTTCGAAAGATAATCATTCATGCCCGCCGCCTTCGCCCTTTCCCGATCCTCCATGGCGTCGTTGGCCGTGAGCGCGACGATTGGGGGCGCGCCGCCTCTCTCCTCGCGGATCAACCGCGTAGCCGCGTAGCCATCCATGACCGGCATATGGCAATCCATCAGAACAAGACCGTAGGTTTTCTGGCGAAGCTTTCGAACGGCATCCTCGCCATTGACCGCGACATCGACTACGCAGCCCAATTTTTCCAAGAGGCTCGCGATAACCATTCGACTCGTCGTGACATCGTCGACAACGAGAATATGTCTTCCCATGAATAGCTTGCCCGAGTCTCTCGCCTCCCAGTCCATTGCGGCGCGCACGCCGTTTGTTTCCGGTTTCGTCATGGCTCATTCGGCCTCCGACTCGATCACGCCGCCAGAATCAATTATTATCCGCGGCGGTTCAAGCTCCAGTTCTCGCGATCCCGCGCCTTGAGGATTCAAACCCGCCTCCGGGCGCCAAACGCGGATTTCAAGCAAAACGCGAGCATTGGATGCGTTCGACGTTCCGACTCGCCTACGCGGCGTCGGATCGCCAAACCTCCCCACAAACCCTCACGCGGCCATGCGAACGGCCAGTTCCCGCTCCCAGTCGAGCGCCTGTCGCACGGTTTCGTCCAGATTCTCATGCCTGGGAATCCATCCAAGCGACCGGATTCGGTCGTTCGAGGCGACGATTCTCGCTGGATCCCCTGGCCGGCGACCAACAATGCGCACGTCGAATTCGACGCCCGAGACGCGCTTGACCGCGTCGATCACTTCCAGAACCGAATAGCCGCGCGCATAGCCGACATTGCATGTCATGCTCTCGCCGCCGTCGCGCAGATGGTTCAGCGCATTCATATGCGCTCGGACCAGATCGGTCACATGAATGTAGTCGCGAACGCATGAGCCGTCCGGCGTGGCGTAATCGACGCCAAAAACATCCATGCCCTGGCGCATTCCAAGCGCGCATTGCACCGCCGTCTTGATCAAATGAGTCGCGTTCGGAGTGGACTGCCCAGTCCGTCCGTTTGGATCAGCTCCGGCGACGTTAAAATAACGCAGCGCGACATATGACAACGCGTGCGCGCGCGACGTGTCCTCGAGCATCCATTCGACCATTAATTTCGAACGGCCATACGGATTGATCGGCGCCGTCGCCGCGTCTTCGCGGACGGGAATCGCGGTCGGCTCTCCATAAACCGCGGCCGTGGAGGAGAAAATGAAATGCGGAACCCCGTGTTTGACCGCGCAATGCAGCAACCCACGCGCCTTGGCGGTGTTGTTTTCATAGTAGCCGAGAGGGTCCGCCACCGACTCAGGCACGACGATCTTCGCCGCGAAATGCGCGATAGCCTCGATCTCGTACCGCCGCAGCAAATCCGCGACCAGTTCGTCGTCGCCAAAATCGCCAACGATGAGCGGCACGCTCCGCGGCACGGCCCATCGAAAGCCCGTTGACAGATCGTCGAGAACGACGACTCTCTCGTCATTCTCCAGGAGTTGCAGCACCATATGGCTGCCAATGTAGCCGGCCCCGCCGGTCACCAGAACCGTCATGTGGAATCCCTTTCCATTTTCCTCGATCGCGAGACCGTCCCGCGACGCCAAGGGTCATTTTTTGGTTGCAAGCTCGGGAAGTTTGTTACTTCTTCGCGACATGATTCTTATCCAGAGCCTCATTTCGGCTGAAACCGGGGAGCGCGACTTTGAATACAAACACACGCCGCCCGGACATCATGGACGCAAAAGCGTCCATCGTTGTTTTGGCGAGAAACGCACCAAGCGCATGCGCTGATGGATTTGTTCGCCAATTGATGAGAGGACTCGCGCCAGAGGTCGCGCCGCCATGAAAAAGCCCCGCGTTTTGATCGTCGAAGATGTTCCCGCGCTCGCGGAAACCTATGCCGCGTATCTTGATAAGGAACCTGTCGCGGTGGATATTGTCCACACCGGACGCGAGGCCGTCGAAATCCTGGAGCGTCAGCCTGTGTCGGTGGCTGTTCTGGACATTCGATTGCCCGACATGAACGGACTCGAAATCCTGCAAAACATCAAACGCCTGGGGTCGCCTACCGACGTTGTCGTGGTCACCGCCGAAGGCTCGGTGAAACTCGCGGTCGAAGCCATGCGTTACGGCGCGTTTGACTTCATCATGAAACCATTTTCGCGCGACAGGCTTTGTATCACCGTCCGCAATGCGCTCGAACACCGCAGACTGACCGATCGCTTGGCCGAAGCGGCCGAAGATCCAGGCTCCAACGGGATAGGTCGCTTTATTGGCCAGTCTCTGCCCATGCAAGCCGTCTATCGAATTCTCAAGAGCGCCGCTCCCACCAACGCCACCGTCTTCGTCACTGGAGAATCGGGAACCGGAAAGGAGCTCGCCGCCGATGCGCTGCACGCTTTCAGCAAGCGCCGAAACGGACCCTTCGTTGTCGTCAATTGCGCCGCCATCCCGAAAGACCTTCTCGAGAGCGAGATCTTCGGTCACTCGAAAGGCGCCTTCACTGGAGCGATCGCGGACAGGAAGGGGGCCGCGCTTCAGGCCGATGGCGGAACGCTTTTTCTGGACGAAGTCGGAGAAATGGATCTCGGATTGCAATCCAAGCTGCTGAGGTTCCTCCAAACAAAAACCGTGCAACGGGTCGGCGAGGACATACAGCGCTCGACCGATGTTCGGATCGTTTGCGCCACCAATCGCGACCCTCTCGCGGAAGTCGCGGCGGGCCGATTCCGGGAAGATCTTTTCTACCGCCTGCATGTCGTGCCCGTGGAGTTGCCTCCACTGCGCGAACGCGACAACGACATACTTCTCATCGCGCGGCACTTTCTGGAGGTCTTTTCGAAGGAGGACGAACGTCATTTCACGAGCTTCGCGCCGGAGGTGGAGGCCGAAATGCTTGGATACTCCTGGCCAGGAAACGTCCGGCAGTTGCAGAATGTTATCCGTTCTGTCGTGGTGCTTCACGACGGCGAGCGCGTGACTCTGGACATGCTCCCGCGCGAGCTGCGAACGGCCGCGGCGGAAATGCAGGTCTCTCATTCGCCGGCGTTGGTCGCCAAATCCGGTCCGAAGGAAATGCACGCCGCGGCCGGGCCGGCGACGACGGTCATTCGACCATTGGAAGAGGTAATTCGGGCGACCATTGAACAGGCCATAACAATCTGTGACGGATCGATTCCCAGGGCGGCGGCGGCGCTCCATGTCAGTCCCTCGACCGTTTATCGCCGAATTCAAGCATGGCAAGATTCGGATGCCCCCGGCTAAAGACCCGTATCGTTGAAACCGGCGGAATATTCGCGCGTCAGACGATTGCATCGCGTCCCCCTCTCGGCACGAATGCGATTATCGGCAAGCCCAACGCCTCTTCAATCGCGTCGAGCCGACGAAGCCTAGGATCGATGAATTCGAACGACACCGCGAGACCAATGCCAATTATGACGCCTCCAATAAAGCCCGCCAGCACGAAAATGATCTTTCCTGGCGTCACGGCCACCGTTGGATCTTGGGCCGCGTCAATGATCTTAATCCGTTCCGGCGCCTCATAGCGACCTAGGGAGCCCGTCAGCCGCGCCATTTCGTAGCGCTTCGCGAGCATGTCGTACATCTCGCGCGTCGCCGTGATGGCGCGTTCGAGTTGCTGCTGTCGTTGTTCTATTGGCGCGAAAGTCGAGATCGCGCCGCGGATATCGTCTATCGCCTTCTTCAACTGCTCGACGTCCTGGCGCAGCGCGTTTCTCTTGCTTTCAGCCTCCTGAATGCGTTGCATCTGGGACGACAGCAGCGGCGCGGCGTTCTTGTCGCCATTCGTCGCGGAATTAGCCGCCATGTTCCATAGCCGATCCATATCGAAATTCTTTATTTTGCTTGAAGCCTCGAGCAAGCTAGCGCGTTCTTCCTCGAGGCGACGAAGTTTCCGCTCCGTCGCGAGGACCTCGGAATGCTCGTCCGTGTAACGCGCGCGAAGCGAGACGAGTTCGCCGGAAGCCTGGACAATCGATTCTTCAAGTTTGCCCACAACCGGATTCAACGAAGACAGTCGATTTCGTAAATCGTCGAATGCCGCCTCCGCCGTGGCGAGCTCCATCGATTTTTCTTCGAGCTTCTGCTGCATCGCCGCCAGGCGTGTAACGTTGGTTGAATAAAGCGCCGGCAATTTGTCGGCGTTTTCCGCTTTAAAGTCGGTGTAGGCTTGTTCGGCGCTGGACAATTCGGCCCGACGATCCGCGAGCTGTTGACCGAGAAAGCTTTCGCTGTTCTCGACGGCTCCCCGTTCCGGCGAGACGACACGCTCGATGAAGCGTCGGCTCACCGCTTCGAGCGTGTTCGCGAGTCCTCCTGGCTTGGGACCTCGAATCTTCAGTTCGACCAGTTCAGAGCCGATCAGTTGAACGTTTAGCGCCGCAGCCAGATCTCCGACGCGAATTTCTTTCGTTCTGGCATCCACATCCGCCGGAAGCTGGCCGATATCCTGAAGAACGGCGCCGAGAATGTGCTCGCTTTTTAGGAGCGCCACGAGCGCGGGCATACGATCCTTCACATTGGGTCCAATCGCGAGATCGTTCAGAATCGGGTTTAGGCGCCCCGGCTCTTGGACGAGGATTGTCATTCGCGCCTCGAAACTCTTTGGAACCACGACATGAACCACGCCCGCCAGTATGGGCATGACAAGACTAGGGATACAGATGAGATAACGGCGACGCCAGGCGGCGCCGAGAGCCATTTGCGCAATTTGCGGCACGGTCCGGATCATCGAGGTCCGCGCCGATCGGGGGTTGAAGCGTTCGCGTCCTTTGACTCCGCGATCAACGCTAAGTTGGAACGCGCCTCGTTCGGTTCGATCTCGCTCGACGCAATCTTGGATCCCTGAATCGGTTTGGATCTTGGAAGCAGGCCGCGACGGATCAATTGATCGAGTCGCGACGCCCTGGACGCGGGCCGAACAGGGGTCGGCGACGAAGCGGCGATCCTCTCTTCGGCGTCGAGATTTTTATTTACTCCTTCAGGATCGGAAGCCGCCTTGCCTTCTGGTCGGTCGCTTTTAGACGCCACGGAATCTCGCGTTTTCACCATCGCCGCGAGTTGCGCCAAGCGACGCATTGTCTCCTCGCGCGACATGGTGGACGAGGCGGCCTCGTCGCTTGGACCTCCGCCTGTTCTAGGATCGACTGCGCCTCGATTGGGGAGGGGCGCTTGAACCGCGGCGAGTCTTTGCGGCATGGCCGACGCTGAAAGCAACTTCAATCGGTTTGCGATCTCCTCGGGCGACATACGCGCGCTATCCGCGCGGGCGAGCGTAACCACCTCTTCGCGGGTAGCGCTGTTCGCGCCGGCGCCAAACGCCAACAGCGCAACGTCCGCGTCCGGCCTGCGCGTCTTCGCGCAATCCTCCCCGCACACGAGGGCTTTCGCCTGCGCGGCAAGCTTTTCGTCTTTCGCCGAGATCGTCGCGGCGGCCTTCATTTCCGATCCGCCAGCGCTGGATGGCGTCGACAGCAAGTTGGCATCCTCGAAACCGCTCGCTCGCGGCGCCCCGCAGGATGCAAGCATCGCGGCAAGTCCAACCGCGCCGCAGCTTTGCAAAATGCGAAGCCCGAGCCGTCTCCATGACGGCGGAACGCGAAGCCTCCTTTGCAAATTCGAAAAATTCCGGTCTTTCATGATCGGCTCCCTTGGAGTAGCCGATTCACTTCAATCGGCGTGCCAACTCAATGATCGAGTTGCGAATGGCTTGCGCCGCTCTCGCCCCGTCGGCCGAAGCGGATTTCCAATCCCTAGGAGTATCGCGCCGAATCCGAGTTTCCAGGGCGCGGGCGTCGGCGTCGTTCCGACCGCTCAGCCACGCGAGCCATCTCTGATCAACCAAGCCTTCAGCCATATCCAGCAGATTAATGTCGATATCGGCCCGGAGCGGGCAAATCTCCGGCATTGGCGGAAATATTTGAACATCGCCCTCGCGGCCGTCCGTGGGATCAAAGGGATCGGCCGACGGCATTCGCGCATGCCACTGCAGATAATGCGCGGCGTCGGTGAGCCACAACCAAACTCCGGCCGTGAACCGGGGTTTTCCGGTGTTGTATAGCCACACCTCGCGCCCCAGGCGACGCAGCGACATGATCTCGTCCGCGTCAATTCCAAAGCCTTGATTGATCAACACCGTGTCAACGGCGTCGATGAATTGGATATCGCGAGGATTATTGAATTGACCTCCGAGACGAATCCCAGGCGCATCGGCGCGCAGCTTCGCGGCCAGGGCGAGAAGATTGTTCTGACCTTGATCTGGATTACCCGGCTCGTCCGTGATGCTCCAGATCGGCGCCGGAAGTCCGGCTCTTTCGAGCGCGCTCATCGCCACAAAGACCCTAGGCGCCACGGCCGCCGGCGTCTCCTCCGCGAGTAAGCGCTTGAGCGGCGTATAGGCGAACAATGGAGTGCGCGCGCCCGCGTCCGCCGCGCGCCGCACGTCTTCGACAAAGGCGCCAAGACCGGCCCCCGTCGGGGTCGCGAGACCGGGGGCGTTTCCAACGATTCCGAATTTGCGAAGTTCGAGAAGATCGCACGAAAGCTGACGACCTCGCTCGCTTCGCGTTTCTTCGGACCAGCCGAGATGCGGAGCTTCGTCGAGATAAAAGCCCGCTGGGGCGACGGGGATCGGCAGAACGATGGGCAAGACATCCGCCACGATTGGCACCCTGATCACTCCGGACGGCAGAGCGACGTCCACGGCTCCGCGATACACGCCCGCGGGAAGGTCCTCGGGAGCGGAAATCCACGTCTCGTACCGGCGGGGCTCGTCCGCCCTAATGGGAAGCGCGCCCGGCTCGCCGCGAAGCAAGCGGGCTTCGCGCGTAAGCAAACGCGACCCCGCGCCTTGCCGTTCGAGTCGCTGCTGCGCCGCGTAGATCTCGGCCTCCAGAGCGCGCCCATGCGCGCTCGGAACGCGAACCGCGATGTCGGGATGCTCCACGAGCGTCGCCGATCTGAGCGCGAATTTGGCTCTCGCGCCCGAACCCGGAGTCAGCGTCACTCGAACAGGCGGAACAACCGCCGAAGGATTGTCGACGTCAAACACGGCTACGTTGTCGCGCTCGATTTCCGCCCCCCCGCGCACGGGAAAATTGCTGTCGATCCATGCCCGCCTAGCGGCCTCCACCATTTCGCGCGCGGCGGTCCGCTCCGCTGGCTCGATGACCGCCGCGGACAGAAATGTCGCGGCCGGAGTATCGCCGGCGAATTCGATGGAGACACCATCGTCGCCAACCTCGACTTCCGCCGAGATCAGTCCCCCGCGATATCGACCATAGGCGTTCCAGGCGTCGTCGCCTTTTCCCGCTTCGCGATCGCGACCGGCGAGATAGCGATCGACGATCCACTGACGCGGCGTTCGATACTGATCCAGAATGTCCACGCCATTCACTCTGATGCGTCGTCGCAGCACGCGCGGTAGATTCTCCCACTCGCCGACATCCTCCGTCCAAAGTGAAATGCGCGCGCGACCACGCGGCCACTCCAGGTGTAAGCGCTCAATACCGACGACGCCGTTCGAGACAACGGGATCGAGTCCTGGACGGCGCACCGCGACGGGGTGGCGCCCAATAATTCTGGGGTCGTTCGGGGAAAGCCGCGTAAGTCCGGCGATCAACTGCGCGTCGGAGAATCCCAAGCTATAGCCGATCGATCCGTCCGGCAATTTAGCTCCGGCTTCAACGCCAAATCGATCGATCTGAACGGCGCCGCGCGAATTCGTCTCGAACAGCATAACTCTGCGAATGTCTCTCGCGTCGATCAGCCCACCATTGGATGTCTTTATTCCGACGACCGCGACTCTCCAGTCGAAGGGACCGGGCGGCAGTTCGTGCTCCTCATTGACTCTCGTAGCATAGCTCGACGAGCGCCCATCGTCGATGCGAAGCACCAGCGTGACGCTCGTTTCGCCCGAGACCACGCCGCGAACGACGATCTCTTCGCCCGGCGCGATTGCAATCGGCGTCGCGCTACGAATATCGATCGGCGCCGCGCCTGACGGAAATTCCATGACATCGGCTCTCGCGTCGAGCGCGAAGGCGCAAAGCGTAATCATGAAGATGCGCAACCAAATCATAACGACTCCAGCAGTCTCGACACCGTTTTCGCGCGAACGTCCCAACTTTCGTCCGCGACGCGCAATCGAAGCGAAGCCATGGAAGCTCGTTCGGACGCTGCGCGAATGATCGCGTCCGCGAATAAGTCGGCGTTTTTCGCTACCGAGACGTGCTCGCGATAGGGGATCAGCGCCGGAAAATCGATCGAGGCGATTGGCGCGCCGGCCGCGAGATACTCACGTAGTTTCAGCGGATTGCACGCCTGAATTTGCGGTGAGCGCCGGAAGGGCAACAACGATACGTCCCAATGCTGGGAATAGGAGGGCAAGGCGCCATGCGCCCTGGGCCCGAGCATATGAATGTTGGGAAGGCGACGAAGCGCGCTCGCATCGACTTGTATCGGCCCGATCAACACGAAATTCCAGTCAGGCAGTCGCCGCGCGGCGGCGGCCAGCATTTCTACGTCGATCCATTCGGCGATGGCCCCGTAAAATCCCGCGATTGGCTTGCCGACAGGCAGATCCGCCGCCCGTTCGGTCGCTCGAGAAAACAGTTCAAAATCGACGCCATGAGGTATGAGAACGGTTTTCCGCGGAGGAAACTTCGCCGCTAGCTCGTCGCTCGCCGAAAGGATCAGATCGGCGCGTTCGACCAACACGCGCTCCATCGCGCGGACGGGTTCGTGATCGACGCCCGCGAGCGCGCCAAAGTCGTCGCCGCAATAATAGACGACAGCGCTTTCGCCGATCTCGCCCAGCACGGACGCAACGCTCGGCAACGAAGCCCACAGGATCGGCTTGCGTATCTCACGTTTATCAAGTTCAACACGTAACTGTCGACCGACTAACGACCGATTTATCACCGCGGCGACGCGGCTGCCGGGCCACGAAACAGCGCGCGGTTCGATCACCGCCATGCGCGGCGGCGGCGATGCTCGCGCGATGCCGTTCGAACGCGGCGACAGAAATCCGCTCATTTTGTTGAAGACGCGCTTCATGTCCTTCAGATCGACTCGAGGTCGCCGAAGGCCCATGGAGTTTACCCAAACGACATCGCGATCGCGGGCGAGACGCCGCACGATATGCTGCGTGGAGCTGGGGTGACCGCCCCAGTCTTCGCCGAAAACGACAAGCCCGCGCGTCATCGCGTTACGCCTCCAACGAGCGAATGACGCGCGCCGGCGCGCCGCCCGCCAAAACCAGCGGCGGTAGATCGCGCGTCACCACGCTGCCGGCGGCGACGATGGTTCCACGTCCCACGCGAACCCCCGCGAGAACGGTTACGCCGGTCGCCAGCCAAACATCTTGTTCGAGCACGATATCGCCGACCTGATCCTCGGTGTCCGGACGCCCTTCGGCGCGAGCGGTCGCCGCGGTTGGATGTCCAGGATAGCCCGCGAGAAAGGCGCGACCGGCGATTCGCACATTGTCGCCAATGGAAATTGTCCGCCCAACGGCAATTGTTGTTTGCCACCCAATATCGCAGTTGTCGCCAATCGATAACGTCGGTGTCGCGGGCCCAACGGTCCGGCCGGAAATCGTCGTCTGCCCGGAGATGCGACAGCTGGCTCCGATGGAAATACGCGGAGCGCCGAGAATCAAGGGCATGCCGCCGTAAAGAAAGAGCCCCGGCGCCGGCTTCACAAGGCGCGTCTGAAACAGTGGCGTCCACCAAAACACGCGCGTAAACGCGCCGATAATTGCGCTTACGCTCACTTGGCCGGCGTAAAGCAGGTGATGAAGACCCGGCGTCACTGGAACGGAGAATCCACGCACAGCGATCGCCAGACGATAGGCAAAGGCCGCAAGGGGATGCTGACGCGCCTTCACCCATTGGCGGAGAGTAACGACGCCAGTCATATCATGGTCGCCGATTTAGGGGCATTGGACAGCCGATCGATATGACCGAGGTCGACGTCCATCATAAGCGAATTCAAGAACTCGTTGTGACAGAGATCCCCGATCGCGTGCTTCGATCCATTGATATTCAAGATGACGAAGCGGCTCAAATCATACCCGCGGCGTTCACAAAACTTCGGTCCTCGAGTAGATATGCTGGCGACCGGCGTGTCGCCGGTTGTCGCTTGTAGCCCGTGCATTCTTCGCTCTCCGAGATCATTCGTTCGTTGATGACTCGCGGCAATTGCCATGCCAACGAAAATGACCCCTTCAACGCGAACGCGCCTTTCAAAACCAGTTCATCCCGCGCGTACCGTCGCGTTTTGCGAGCGCGCCTCGTCGCATTTCGCGAAATGCGCGATCGCGGTCGCTAGCGACAAAAGCACATAGACGGGCCAGGTGAAGCCCTGCGTGAGAAATGTGCCTGAGACACAGAAGCCGCCAGTTCCCGCGAGGACCGCGAGGCTCATGGCCCGGGCGGAGGCGGGGACGCCCGGTCGATCAAGTTTGTTGAATGTGAGATAGGCCGATCTCGCGATCACGAAGATCATTCCAATGAAGACGATGATCCCAGGAAAGCCGGTTTCGCCGAGAACGCCGAACCATGTGGAATGCACCGCGTGGTTATGACCGTCCCAATGTTCGCTATAGAAAAAATAGTTCGCGACAAAATTATCGATTCCAACCCCGTTGAGCGGACGAGACAGCGCCATCCGCCAAGCGGCGCCCCATGCGTAGATTCGACCCATCGACGACTCGTCGATCCCTTCTTCGCCCGCGCCGCCCGACGCTCGACCCGATATTCCAGCCATGACGAACAATCCGAGCGCCGCGACGACACCAATCGAAATCAGTAGCGCTTTCGATTTTATCGCGCGGCTGCCGACAATCGCGAAAACGGCCATCAACCCGAGAAGTCCGCCCCGACTTTGCGTCGCGATGATCGCCGAGACGATCATGCCCGTGCCCACGAGCCCCATGAACGCGGTCAACCAACCGGTGCGACGAACGAACAAGGACACCGCAAAACTCAGAGGAAACAGCAGAACAAGAGACAGATCGTTCGGATCTCCAAGAACGGATTGCATGTCGCGACCTATCGTGACGCGCGTTCCTTCCACGAGGCCAATTCCGTTGACTTTGTTATAAAGGGTGACCCCAGCGATCGCCATGCCGGCAAGGACGAAGGCGCGCGACGCCAACGCGAAGTCGCCAGGCTTTCGGGTGAGCCAGGGGATGACTACTGTCATGATGGCGATCTTAGAATATGTCGCCGTCCAGTACGCGATCGCCGTCGGCTTATTCGCGGCGAGCGGCACCCCAACCGTCACCAATCCAAAGAAGATCGCGAAAACCGTGAGCTCATGACTCCAGTATGCGGAAATCGTCTTTTTCACGAACACATGCCAGCACAGGATGATTAGCGTTGGCACGGCGAGCAACTGCGGAATATGCAGCGGATTGAGCATGGGAAAGGCTTCGTGGATGCGAAAAAAGGAAAAGATCACGAAGCCGAGACACAGAATGAACGGATTAGAGAAGGCGAACAAAACGGCTAACGGAAGAAACGAGATCGCGATCGGCGCCAATGGCGTGGGAATGACGAGGAGCGGGAGAATCGCCAGCACGCTGGCGATCAGGGCGGTGTAGATCTGAACACGCCTTTCGTCGCCCGAGCCGCTCGCCCACGCATCACTCGTTGTCACGCGAGCGCCTCCGCGGCCGCCGGCTCTCGCGACGATACAAGGATTCGCCAGGCCAAGCCGCCAAACATCGCGATGGCCGCCACGAGCACGAAACCTTGCTCCAAAAGTCCCGACGCCATTCCGGCGGACCGAACGAGCAGAAAATCGATCAATATGACACTCAATAAAAGACCCCATGAATGTCCGATGGGCGCCCGACGCCGCCCCACGAAAAGGAACAAGGCAAGGCGCGCGGCCTGTCCCGCTATGGTCGCCGCTATCGCCCCGAATACCCCGAGGTCTGGCACGAGCGTGACGTAGCCGAACAGCGCGACCAATGCTCCGATTCCATTGATCGCCAACACGCCAAAACCGTTGCGCGCCGCGTACACTCCCACGTTTAGCAAGCTGCATAGTTCGTTGAGCGCGGCGATTAGCGCAAGCCAAGATAGATATGGCAGCGCGCCGCGATACGCCGGCGGCATCAACATTGCGATGAAGATTGGCGCGCCGCCGCAGGCTAGGGCCACGCCCGCGCCGAGCAAAATCATTCCGATTGAGATCATGCGAGAACTGCGCGCCAGTCCGCCCGGCTGGTCGAGCACGGCGAAGCGCCGCGCATACCACCATAATCCGAAGGGTTGAAGAACGAGAGGAACGACGAAGGACAGCTTCGCCGCGAGGCCATAGAAACCAAGTTCCGACGCATCGACGGAAGCCGCGAGAAACAAGCGGTCGCATGCGCCTAGAACGAACATCGAAAGCGATCCGCCCACGATGGGCATTCCGTAACTCGCCGCGCGTTCGAAGGATTCACGATCGATGTGAATGCCCACGGATTTGATTTGGCGCGCGACAAGCAGCGTCGTGAGACACAGGTCCACGACAGCATTTCCGCCGATAATGCCGTTGACGCCGAATCCCAGCGACAAAGTCGCGATCATCGAGCAGACCTGCAGAATCGAACGCGATGCGGTGAAGAGCAGGAAGAGTCCCGGCTGGTTTCTTAAGCGCAGCCAGGCGAGAGGCATCTCGATGAGACCCGAAAGAGTCGCGGCTCCGAGTCCGAATGCGATTGGAACCGCTAGATCTGGATGTCCGGAGGCCGGTACGATGATCCATGCCGCGCTTTCGAAGAGGACGCCCGCCACGGCCGCGAACATAAGAGCCGACCCGGTGAGCCCCGCCGCTATTTCCCGCTGTCTTGCCGCCGTTTCGCTTGACGCGAATCGGAATAGACTGTCGGCGAGACCAAAGGTCATGACCAGTCCACAGATTTCGATAATGCTCGCGATCAGTTCGAGACGACCATATTCCGTTGGAGCCAAATGACGCGCGACGACCGGAATTGAAATGATCGACAACCCTTTGCTTAAAAGCACGCTCGCGCCGAAGAGCGCGAACGAATGCAAAGCCGGAGAAGTTTTAGTCATCGGATCCCCTCGATCATTTCGGACAAGGATCGTGCTTGCGCCTCGAGCGAAAAATACTCGATGACGCGGGCGCGGGCGCGAGCGCCCAACTCTCGCCTTTGCTCCGGCGACAAGCTCAAAAGCGCCGCGATCGTCTCCGCGAAAGACCTCGGATCTCCGACATTGGTTAGAAATCCGGTGTCGGGCGTAACAACTTCTTTATTGCCCATCAGCCGCGTCGTCACCACGGGCAAACCCATGGCCATCGCTTCCTTAATGACAACGGGGCCGGTGTCGCGAGAACCGTCCGACGCGATCTTAAACGGAGCAACAAGCCCCAGATAGCGCGCCGCCTCGACCTCCAGCCACTCGCGACCGCGGGCGCCCAAAAATCTCACTCTATTCCCAAGCCGAAGATCTTTTGCTCGCGCGACACAAAACTCCCGCAGCGGGCCGTCTCCCACGATATCCACCGCCGCGGTGCCGTGAATGAAGATTGCGTCGATAAGATCATCAAGCCCTTTCTGTTCGACGAGACGTCCGACAAACAGTAGGCGTGGGATTTTCGTCGAATCCGTCGACGGACGAAATTTCTCGGGATCCGTTCCGCAAGTTATGGTCACGATGCGCGCGGCGGGCGCTAGGCGTCGCAGGTCCGCCGCCATGTCTTCGCACACCGCGACGACGGTGTCGGCGGATCGCAGCTTCAACTCGAGATCCTCCGCCTCGGCGTAGACATCGTGGCCATGGCACACGAAGGAAACTGAAATTCCCAGCCATCGAGCGGCGACGATCGCATGGGCGGCCGCGCCGCCAGAGAAATGCGCGTGAAGATGCTCGCAACCGCGATTGCGCGCGATCATCACGATTTTCATCGCATTCCAGAAAAGCGAAAGGCGCGGAAGTCTTGTCTGACGGACTATGAACGTAAGCGCCTTGGTCGCGTCTCGCGATGCGAATAGCGCGCTTTGCAAAGGGCGGGCGCCCGCGACGGTTGAAAGAAGCGCCGCGCTCGTCGACATGATTCGATCGGCTTGTTGCGCGGGGCCGGTTCGCAGCCGCATGACAATGGGAATGACTTGATGACCGCGACTCTGCATCGCCCGCATTTCATTTCCGACAAAGGTTTCGGAAAAAACGGGAAAATCCGCGAGCACATAACCGATTGTCTTCATCTGAGATCCGCTTGGCAAGAATTATGCTGTCACTCCAACGTCAGCAAGTCCGGCGCCAGGGAGTGGGCGGCAATGTCAGAACCGAGATGTTCAGTGATCATCCCAACACGCGATTGCCGCGCCTTCCTTGGCCATGCGATGTCCAGCGTCCGATTGCAGGAAATCGACGATATCGAAATTATCGTGGTCGATGACGGTTCGAGCGATGGGACGGACCAATGGCTAGGGGAGGCGACACTGCGCGATCCGCGCATCATTCCTCTGCAAGGCGAAGGAAAGGGACCGAGCTTCGCGCGCAATCTCGCGCTTTCGCACGCGAGAGGTCGTTTCGTCGCGCTGCTGGACGCGGACGATGTGTGGTGGCCGGAGAAGCTCGCGCGTCAGCTCACCTATCATGAGCGACGACCAGACGTGGTCTTCAGCTTCACGGATTATCTCCATGTGGATATGAAAGGAGCGGTACACGGAACTTGCTTTGAATATTGGAAGCCACGTTACGCCCAACGCGATGTGGAGGGCTTTTTGGTCGTTCCGGACGCGGAGCTTGAAATTCTTGCCGCCAATGCCGTCGGCACTTCGACCGTCGTCGCCCAACTGCGCTATTTGCAAAACGCGAACGGTTTCGCGACGGATTCGCATTCCGCCGAGGACTGGGAGCTTTGGCTCAGGCTCGCGCGACTCGGCGAGGTCGCGTGCACCTCGGCCGTGACGATGAGCTATCTCATGAGACCCACGAGCGTCACGCAAAATCGGGCCACGCGCATTGAAGCCATGCGTAAAATAATCGCGCCTTATGAAGGGCGAAGAGACCGCCCGGGCAGACAGGCTTGGCGACGGGCGATGTCTCGGCTCGAGATCGCGGAAGCGGAACAATCTCGGTTGCTCGGCGCGCATTGGGCGGCTGGGGGCGCGCATGCCAAGGCGTTCGCGCGTTGGCCCGACCTACGAACGGCGCGCGCCGCGGTGGCGGACTTCACCGCCGCGTGCGGGCTCGGAAGGAGCTAAATTGAGAATATTCGAGGCGACCCGAGAAGCTAATCTGAGCGAGGTGTCATGGTTGCGCGCCGCGATGGGGCGCGGCCTCGGGGATGCGCGGCTGCCACAAGAAATTATCGAGGACCTTCAGTTGGTTCTCAGCGAAGTCGCGACGAATATTGTCGCCCACGGCCAACCCTCTCCGACTTCCCTTGGACTGGCGATCGATCTCACGGGCCATTATCTCACGATCGAGATCACGGACAACGGTGGTGAATTCGCGGAATTTGTCTCTGCGTACAAGGGCGCCGAGGAGCATGCGTACTCGATTGACGCGCTATCTGGGCGTGGTCTGTTCTTAATTCGCGATGCGCTCGACCGATTCTATTACGAGACAACCGATATCAACCGCTTCATCGGTTGGAAAAGCCTGCGCGTCGCGCGCCCAACCATCTTAATCGCGGAAGACACGCCTTCTCTCCGCCAAGTCTATTGCAACTACTTGCGAAGGGAATATCGAACCATTTCCTGCGCTTCCCTCACTGAAGCACGCGCGATCTTAAAGACATGCCAAATCGATCTGGTTCTCGCCGATTTTCATCTTGGCGACGGCGTCGGCACCACGCTGGCGAGCGGAGCCGAAACTTTTGGCGCCAGAACCTCTCCGCCGGTGGTGCTTATCAGCGGCGACCAATCTCCGCTGACGCGCGAACTCGCGATGCGTTTTGGCGCGGAGTTTTTTGTCTTGAAGCCAGTTCGTCGAGCCGTGATGTTGGATACGATTGCCCTCGCACTGGGTCGCGCGACGATGCGAGAGGCGCGACTCGCGCAATCCTTCGCGCGCGAGGTCGATGACTTCGTTGCGCCGGAGCTGCCGCGAGCACTGGGACTCTATCGAACCGCGATCGCCGCCGGAACGGCCTCGACCGGCGGAGGCGATCTCGTTTTTCATTGCGCGCTCGCGAACGCGGATCGCATCGTCCTCGTGGATGTCATGGGTCACGGGGTGGCCGCCAAGGCGTGGGCCATCGCTTACGCCGCGATTATCCGAACCCTGCATCAATGTCATCGGGACATGCGCGCTTCGGATTTTCTGACGCGCCTGGCGGAACTCGCTTGGAGCGAGCCTACCCTGGCGCGCGCGATGGCGACGGTAATGGTTGTCGATCTCGACGCCGAAGGCGCGTCCATCGCGACCGCCGGGCATCCATCGCCACTCATCGTGGGCGAGGAGGTTCGTTGTGTCTCCGTGGATGGGCCGCTGCTGGGCGTCATTCCGCCAAAGCCATACGATAGTGTCAAAGTCACGCTCAACGCCAACGAACGTCTCGTGATGTTTACCGACGGCATCGATCCCTTCGAGGTTGCCGCGGGCGGCAAAACACCCGAATGGTTTCAAAGCGCCGTTCTGGCCGCGAATAGGGTGGCGCTGGACGAAGCGATTACGACGATCCGCGAAGCGACCGAAAAGGCGCTGGGACCAAAGCCCGCGGACGACTGGTTGATCGCGATCATGGAGAAGAGTTAAAGGTCCGGAGGCCAGCTGCGCGATAGACCGCCATCGTTCTTTCGATTCCCAACTCAACCCCAAATTTTTCTCGAACCGTGCGCCAAGCGGAAGCTCTCCACAGCGGCCCATTCGAGTCCAAACCAGTGTTCCATTGCTCCACGATGCGATCCAGCGCCTCGATATCGCCCGCCTCGAACAACCAACCGTTTTCTCCGTGCCGTATTATATCCGGCAGCGCGCCAACCGCGGCGGCGGCGACGGGAATGCCGCTCGCCAAGGCCTCCAACGCTACCATCGGAAGACCCTCCGCGTAGGAACTGATGATCAACAAGCCAAGTCTCCGCCACGCCTGATCGATGTCGGTAATCGCGCCATGGAACACGACGTGCTCACTATAAGCGCGCTCGAGTTCCCGCCGCATTCGCCCATCGCCATAGACGTGCCACTCCGCCTGTCCTCGATGGCGCGATGCGACTTCGCAAAAGATCTCTGGTCCCTTTTCGGGTGACAATCGACCGACGAAGCCGATGGCCTGAGGCAGGGGAGCGATAGGAGGCGCGGAGGGAGCGTCAATGAAATTAGGGATTACGTTCGACGGAAACGGCAGGCGCGACGAAATTTGAGCGCCGACGGAAATGCGCGTCGCCAAGAAACTGGACCACTCGTCCGCGCGTTGATAAAACGACACTGGGAAAGCGCCCACTTCGCCAGCGTGAAAGGTCGAGACGACTGGCGCGCCTATCAAACGCGCCGCGAGACGGCCTAGAATGCCCGCCTTGTAGCCATGCGTATGCAACAACGCGACCTTCTCCCGCCGCAACGTCGAGAGTAGCCCACCTATCCCTCCGTCGAGAATATCGTAGGGCAACCCGAGATTCTCGAGCTGTGACAGCCACGCATTGGGCCCGTGGTCGGCGAGGAGCGCGATTCGCGCATCGAATTCCAGCCTTCGCAAGCCGCGAGCAAGAATGGCCACGTGACGCTCGATACCTCCAATGCCGCTTGAATCGATCAAAATAACGATCGGACCCGATCGCGATTGAACTTCGCTTGGATTTTGAAACGGGTATGCGAGCGGCGCCTCAGGTATGGACATTGAGAAACCTCGATCGCAACAGACGACGCGCGACGCGACCGGCCAGCGCGGGAAACGCCCGGGAGAAACGCATCGCTTCTCGGGCCAGTTCCTCTCCGAGCGTGCGTTGATCTCGACCATTCACGATGACGCCGCGAATTGGCGTCCGGGTGAGAATGCTCTTCGCTCGATCAATCGTTTGCTTGGTCGCCGTGTCGCCCCGGCAAACCAGCAAAACCGTGTCCACGCATCCGGCGGTGAGCCGTCCCGGAACGGCGTCGTCAAAACGGGCTAGGGCCGGCGCGCAATCCACGATGATGCTCTCATAACCAGCGAAGGTTTTGGTGAGCAACCGTTTCAGGAATTCCTTGTTACGGCACTGATAGAGATCCGCGTCGTTAGGCCGGATGCACATGGCCTCATATCCGTCCTTCAGGAGGGGCAATTGAGTCCCGTCCGGTCCACCTGTTTTGAAGCGGCCACTGAGATCGACGAGAAGCGTGCGTCTATAGGCTAGCGCGCAGCGCCTCGCTAGCGCTCGCGCGCAGGTCGTCGCGCCCGCGCCTGATTCGATTCCAATGACGCCGACAACACGCGCTCCCTCGCCGAATGTCGCCTGATACAGGGCATCCAAGGCATTCGAGGCGGGATCGAGCGTGATCACCCGCTCCAGGCTGATCGTCGATTCTCTCGTTTCGACGTCACGGGCGATGGTTCCGCTACTCATCGTTCCGATCATCTGGGATAGTGAAACGCCGTCGCTCATTTCATCCCCGCCGCGGTCACGGCAATCAGCGCTCCAGTCGAAATTGCATCCTTCACATCGTCCCTGAACTGACGCCATTCATCCTGGCTCTTGTTTGGGACATAGACGACATCGCCCGCGCGCACGATCGGCAACCGTTGAATATCGGCGGTCTTTGCAAACCCGAGCAAATCGAACGATCGCGCCTGCGCTTGACCACTCGATAAATTGACGACGAGAATGCGGTCCTGCATCGCATCCGTTGTCGGCCCACCCGCCTCGGCGAGCAGGTCCAGCAAGGACATGTCGTCGTTGAACTGGTAGCGACCGGGTTTGCCAATGGCGCCGAGAACGCGCACGGTGCGCGCAACCGGTTGATCCAAATAATCTTTATTGCGATCCGGGACATAGATCACATCTCCGGGCTTCACTCGTGGCAGAAGCTTCTCGTCCCCTGTTTCGAGATAGAGACTGAGATTCACGTTCGAGACCCTGGCTCCGCTTTGACCACGATGGGAAACCCGAATATTGCGCAAGTCGGCGGTCCCGGTCGGACCGTTCGCGGCCGTTATGATGTCGAGAAAACCCAATCCCGCGTTGAAGGCGTAACGCCCGGGAATCCCCACCTGTCCCATGATGTAGATTGAACGTTCGGGCGCTTGACGGGTCCATTGGGCCTTGTTGTCGCTCGGGTCTTGCGGCAACTCCGGCACCATGATCACGTAGCCCGCGCGTATCGGCGGAACCTGCTTCAAGGACCCCCCGCCTTTCAGAAATGTTTCGAGATTGAACTTGATGGGATTGGATCGATCGTTCTCGCTTTTTAGAATCTGAATGTTCGCGATGTCCGCGCGCGCCGTTGGCCCGCCGGCCTGAGCGATCAGATCGAATAGCGACATTTCGTTCGACCATTCGAAGCGACCGGGCTTGTACAGCGCGCCCATGACCTGAACCGCGCGAGTCGGAGGAATCTTGAGCCAGGACGGCTCCTGGGTTTCGTTCTTCTCGGGAACGAAGATCGCGTCGCCCGCGGCTACCTTCGGCAGACTTCCTGACTTACCTTCGGTATATTTGGGCAAATCCACCATCTCGACTTTCCCATCCCCCCGGATAATGCGGATCTGGCGCGTGTCCGCGAACCGCGTGGGTCCGCCGGCGTTGGCTAGAATGTCGATGAATGTCGCCGCTTCTTTCGTCTCGAACGCGCCTGGTTTCGCGACCTCTCCCATGACATATACGGTCAAGGCGCCGCGGCGCACTTCCTCGACTTGCTTAGGCACGAAAATCGTGGCGCCCGGCTCGATAGCGGGAAGAAGCTTTTTATCGCCGCTGTCGAGATAGGCTTGCAGGTTGAAGACGAGCGGCCTGTTCTTGTTGATGATGCGAATCTGATCCGGAGACGAATATCGCGTCACGCCTCCGGCGCGCATGATCATATCGATAACCGTGGCCCCTTCCTTCCAGGCGAAAATCGCTGGCGTGTTTACCTCGCCAAAAACCTTTATCGACGAGCGCTCCTCCGCCCCGTCGCCGGCGGCGGCCAGGGTGCGCCCGTCGAAATCGATCTGCACCTTGCCCGTCAGCGGGGACGCGGGAACAAAAATGACATCCAACGGCTGTAAGCTGGGCAAGAGTTTCATGTCGCCGGTATCAAGATATCCCTTGTAATCGAGCTCCTGCTTTTTCCCGTCTTGATGAACGAGCTGAACTTTGTCGAGTTGCGCCCCCTGCATGAGGCCGCCGGCCGCCACGATCGCCATTTGAACGGTCGCGTCCCCCGGCAATTCAACATTGCCTGGAGTCTTCACGTAGCCGTGCACGCTAACGAGAAGTTTCCGCTCCTTCAAATTTATCGACAGTTTCCCGAGATCCCGGAACGCGCGTCCAAGCGCGTCTTTAATGATGAGTGAAGCCTCGGGCAGCGTGTGACCGGCCAACGTCACGCTTCCCACCTCCGGCAACTGAACGCCGCCCTTGCGATCGATTTGAAATTTTTTATTGAACGCCGATTCTCCAGGAAGTTCGATGCTCAATTCATCTCCGATCCGTAGCGGCGTCTCCGCTTCCTCCGCCGAGGCCGCGGCAAGGCCTATCAGCGCAAGCGAAATCGAAGCAAGAACAGTTCGCCATGACGTCACGAGCGCGCCCTCTTTTCCCTTTTCTCCTTGCCGATCAACCTCTGTTCAATCGACGAGATCAGCAGCTCCAAAGAATCCATATCCTTATCGGCGTCGACATTCAGTTCGCCGAGAATTTCGCGACGAACGCGCTTCATCAGCGTTTCCGCCTCGGCGAAGTCCGAAGCGGCGAAGATCGTGGCCTCACGAACCCTCAGCATTTCCAAGCGTCGACTAATCCCGTTTGCTCGCTCATCCGCGATGGGCAACCATTCGCCGAATCCTCCATGACCAGCTTTCGGCCACGGTTCGGCGTTCCACAACGCGCACCCTGAAAGACTGGAAGCGCAAAGAACGACCAACAGGATTCGCTTCATTTCAATCTCGAGCGTGCAAATTCAAGCGGCGACGTCGTCCGGGTTTGTCGCGATCAGAAAGCTGAGCTGCAATTGCGCCATCAAACGCAGCGGCTGCCCGGTCACGTTCGCTAGCGTCAGGTCAAGCGATCGTTCTCGCAGTCTCTTATAGAGGAACACGATGCCGCCGATCCCCGATGAGTCCATGAATCCAACTCCGGCGAGATCCAGGGAAATGTCGTCGACGCCCGCCGCGAGATCCTCGAACATCGGCTTCAAGGCGGACATCGCGGCCGCATCCATGTCTTGATTGATATTAACATTTTGCATTTTTTCGATTCTCCGATCTACCCAGCGATCAGCAACCGACGTGCCAATCGAGTGAGCCGATCGCGACGCGCTTCAGCATCAATTCCGTTGCGAAACGCGATCCGCTTAGCATTATGCAAATGTCAATTCCGTCGACCATTGCTCGAATTGCGATTCCGAGCCCCATGTCGCTGGCATGACGCTTGCGGACGCTGCTTCGATAAAGAATACGCCAGCGCGGAACACGAGCAGCATGCCGCATCAAACAATGCATATCGTTCAGCGAATGTCGCCCGGCGGACTCGAAGTCATGGCGCTCGATCTCGCATGTCAGCTTCCTGGAAGTCATGCGATAGTGAGTCTCGAGGCTAACGCCAACGAACTTGCGCGGGCGTGGCCGCGCCTCGCGCACTTCGAAGGCTTGCTGATCGGAATGAATAAGAAGCCCGGCCTTGAGCTTGGTCTCATCGGGCGACTGCGACAATTATTTATCGATGAAGGCGTCCAAACGGTCGTCACGCATCACGCCGGGCCATTTGTGTACGGTGGATTGGCGGCGCGACTGGCCAAGGTCGATCGAATCATTCACGTGGAGCACGATGTCTGGCACTATCGGTCCACCCGACGTCGCCAAGTGATGCGGGCGGTAGCGCACATCGTTCAACCGAAGATCATTGGTGTCACGGAAAACCTCCGCGCGCCTTTGACCCGGATGTTTTCCAACCGGCGGATCGACGTCATTTCGAACGGTGTCGACCTTCGTCGATTCACTCGGAATCGCGGCCGCGCGCGATCAATTCTGAATATTGATCTCCGCGCGCGCGTGATAGGCGCGGCGGGCAGATTGGAGTTCGTCAAGGGTTACGACCTTCTGCTCGAAGCGTTTTCGTTGCTGCCATCCGATGTCGTGCTGGTGATTGCTGGCCACGGCTCGCAAAGGGCCGCGCTTGATGAAAGAGCGCTTTCTTTGCGCGTCGCCGATCGAGTGAAATTTCTTGGACATAGGGATGACGTCGCCGAACTGTATGGCGCGTTTGACGTATTCTGTCAGCCCGCGCGAAACGAGGGCCTGCCGTTGGCGGTGTTGGAGGCGCAGGCGTGCGGCGTGCCGGTCGTGGGAACCTTGGTCGGTGACATGGCGTCGGCGATTTGCCCCGAAAGCGGCCGCCTCGTGGAGCCCGAGAAGGTTGGCGCGTTGGCGACGGCGCTCGACAATGCGCTCGCGCGCGCCGATGTCTTATCCCCCCGTCAATTCATCGCCGATCGATTCAATTGGCGGGATACTTTAGAGGGTTACACGACAGCTCTTGGAGTTTAATAAATGTGGTTGCAAGCTTTATGCTCGACGAGCGGCGCTCTCGCGATCTATCATCACGCCATCTATCCGCTGGTTCTGAAAGCGCTCGCCAAACGCGCCGCGCCCGCGCCGACTGTGTCGGTCGAAATTGCAGCGGACAACGCGCCGTCCATCTCGCTTATCGTTCCCGCATATAACGAGGCGCGCAATATTGTCGCGAAGATCGCCAACATAGCGGCGCTCGACTATTCCAATAATCGTTTGCGCGCGATCATCGTTTGCGACGGGTGCGCTGATGGAACGGCGGAGCTCGCACGCGCCGCGATCTGTCAACTTGGCGAAGAACAAGACAGATTTACGCTCATTGTTCACGACCTAAATAGAGGAAAGGTCGCGATTCTCAACGAGACGATCGCCAGCGTCGACACGGATTTGATCGCGCTGACGGATACGTCGGCGCGATTGCCGGTCGACGCACTCACACGGGGCGCGCGACACTTCGCCAGAAACTCCGTGGGCGTGGTGTCCGGCGTTTACGATCCCAACGGCGGCGACGATCGCGCGAGGATCTATTGGAATTATCAAACCGGCATCAAGGCCGCCGAGGGCGCCCTTGGCTCTCCCATTGGCGTTCACGGCGCCTTCTACATGTTTCGGCGCGCGCCCTGGCGTCTTCTCGAAGCCGACACCATCAACGACGATGTGATTCTCCCGATGCGAATCATCGAGATGGGCTATGTCGGCGTGTACGATCAATCGATCCGTGTCGTCGAGACGGAAGTCGACAAGCTCGGTGTCGATCTCCGGCGTCGCCAAAGACTGGCCGCGGGCGCGATACAGCAAGTTGCGCGACTGTGGCGACTCGCGGATCCGCGTCGACCGGGTCTCGCATTCTCCTTCCTGTCCGGCAAGGGATTGCGCGCCTTCATGCCGTTCCTGCTGTTGGCATGCTTTCTTAGCAATATTGCGATTTTCGAGACCACGCCTTTTTGGGCCGCGTCGATGGCGGCGCAACTCGCTATCTACTGCATCGCCGCGATCGGTGTTTTCGACAAACGATTGGCGCGCTTGCCGGGCGTGGGCGCGCTCTCCTATCTTGTCGCGGGCCACGTCGTGGGGCTCGTCGGCGCCACCCGTTATCTTTTTAGCATGAACGGATCTCCTTGGAGGCGATCGGACGGAACAACAATAAGGGCGCAGGAGTCCCCCTTCCCACGCGGAAGCGTGGCGGCGGGGAAGCGCATCCTGGATATCATCATAGCTTCGGCCGCATTCGTGGGTTTGATGATCTTGTTCATGCCCCTGGCGATCGCGATCAAACTGGAAAGTCGCGGGCCCGTATTCTATCGCCAATTGCGAGTCGGACTGCGCACGGCCAAGCAGTCGCGGCTGTTCTATCTCACCAAATTTCGGACGATGCGGATTGACGCGGAAGCCCGCACCGGCGCCGTTTGGGCGACAGCGGACGATCCACGAATTACGCGGGTCGGGCGGTTCCTGCGTAAGACCAGGCTAGATGAAATTCCTCAATGCATCGACGTCCTACGAGGAGAAATGTCGATCGTCGGGCCGAGGCCGGAACGGCCGCAGTTTTTCAATCGACTCGAATCCGAAATTCCCTTTTACGCCGAGCGAACTTACGGATTAAAGCCCGGCATCACCGGACTCGCTCAGGTCACCTTGCCCTATGACAGTTCAATCGAGGACGTCCGCGCGAAGGTTCTGCACGACCACGCGTATGCTCTTCGTATTTCCGAACCGGGTCGGTGGCTGGTCACGGATCTGGCGATAATCCTGCGGACCGTGGGAGTCATGTTGGGCGGCAAGGGCCGATAGGAAATTGCCTCCCGCCGCGGTGTTCGCGCAAGTTCGATCGATCGCGACGCAAGGCCCGCGCATGCCAATCGGAGCTATATGGTCGAGCGGCGAACGCGCCGCCGCCGTGATGACCTCCGCCAGGCGCTGTCATGTTCGGTCGCCGACCAAGCGCTCCATTCTGAACGCGTCGATTGTATTGAACGATTTAAATGTCGATCAAGCCGAGTTTGTTACGGTGAAGATCGAAAGTGTCGATGGGGGGTCGATAGTCTAGCGAAGGGTTCCTCGGGACGAAAGGACGCGGCCACATGATTGCGGATGCCAGGCCGTCGCGCGTGAAAGACTGGCGCGATCCAGAGCACGAAACGATCGCAAACCGCGTGTCGCGAGCTGAGTTCGACCCGGAAATTTTGCGCGAAATGGAAACCGACGTTGGGCGGCGAAGCTTCGAAAAATTGGTGAACGCTTGCATCGATGACATACGCATTCGACTCGAAAGATTGATGGACGCTTCGGTCGCGTCGGATTGCGAAGCGTCGCGGCTGACCGCGCATCAAGTACTCGGCATATTCGCTCATTTTGGCGCGCTCGGCGCCGCGAACGCCGCCAGGGCGGTCGTCGACGCGCCCGCGAACGAACTGGCGGCTCGACTGGTCGATTTGCGCGAAATAAGCGAAAGGGCGGTCGGGGAACTTTGCCGAATTATGAATGACGAAAGCCGTCACCGATCGGATTCATCGAAAGACAACCGCTGAAACTTTTTTGGTGGGCGCGGCCTATCAATTCAAGGGAAAACCGTCTTCGCGGCCGCTCAGTGATAGAATCGACGAAGCGCGACTCGCCAAGCGCGTCGGAGGAGCGTCGCGCGGACTCGTCGCGGGCTCGCGATCCCGTCACGAAGGCCGGGGGGTGAACACGGGCCGTTGTAATAAGCCCGTCACGATGCTTCTATTTAAGCTTCGCGAGACGGCGAGCTTCTCTGGAGAGAAGGCGATTTGGGTGAACAAACCGCGGTGCTAGCCGATAATTCTGGAAGGAACCTGGCTTGCGCTCAATCCACTCACTCCTCGGGATTGCACTTTTACTGAGCGCCTCGACGCCCGCTTTGGCGACAGACGATTACAGCGTCGTCGCGAGCATCGCCGGGGCCGACGGTGGTTGGGATTTCGCCTCCGTCGATCCACAAACCAATCGGTTGTTCGTCGCGCGCTCAAACGGCGTTATGGCGGTGGACCTTGCGACTCGAAAGGTCACCGATATTTTGGTGGAGGGCGCGGGCGTCCATGGCGTCACGCCGATTTCGGGAACGCCTTTCGCCATTAGCACCAATGGCAAATCCGCCAGCGCGGTGCTTTTCGACAAGGTAAGCGGCAAAGTCGAGGCGACCTTCGCCACCGGTCAGAAGCCAGACGCGATTGTCGTCGAACCGAAAACCGGCCTAGTTGTCATTTTTAACGGCAAGAGCAATGACGCAACGCTGGTGGATGTGATCAGCAAGACCGTCGTGGGCGCGATTCCACTCGACGGAAAGCCGGAGGTCGCCGCGGCCGACGGGACCGGCCGCGTATTCGTCAATGTCGAGGACAAGAATTTCATCGCGGTCGTCGATATCGCCGCGCGCAAAGTGATTGACGCTTTTCCGTTGAATGGCTGCGAGGCGCCGACGGGCCTCGCTTTCGACGCGCCGACGGATTTGCTCATTTCGGCTTGCGATAACAATGTCGCCAAAGCGCTCGACGCCAAATCCGGACGTGAAATCGCCACGCTGAAAATCGGCAAGGGGCCGGACGGCGTTCTGCTCGACGCCGCGAGGCGGCGCGCTTTCATACCCGCGGGAGATGGGACGCTGTCCGTATTGGCGTTGCGCGCTCATGACGATATTGCGCTGGTCGGAGAAATCAAGACAGCCGTCGGAGCGAAAACCGGCGCCGTCGATCCCGCCACCGGCAATGTTTATCTGCCGAGCGCCAAGCGTGAGTCGCCAGAAAAGGAGGGCGCGCGCCCGAAGGCGATTCCGGGCACGTTCGCGATAATCATTGTCGCCCCGAAAAACTAACGCTCGCCAAACTTCCATCGCAGAGGGAACGCGCAATGAAGCTCGACCTGTTACTCGCCGCCAGCCTCGCCGTGCTTTCGATATCTCCGGCGTTGGCTCGCGACGCGGTTTTCGTTTCGCCCGATCAATCGCACACGTTCCAGATACTGCCGACGCCGCCGGCCGCCGACTCCGACACGACAAAAGCGGAACTCGCCGAATTGCATCGAATCGAGGCGACGCGTACCGAGGCTGAGATCGCGCAGGCTAAGTTCGATGACGAAAACGAAAATATTTTTCTGTTCAAGAATGTAATGGGCGACAAATTCACCAAGGACAATCTGCCCTTGACCGCCGCCTTCGCCGCGCGGGTGCGCGGCGACGAGGGCGTCAACACCGAGGCCGCCAAAGTCGGGTTTCACCGAATTCGACCCTATAACCTGGATAAGACGCTTCATCCCGTCTGCAAGGTCAAGGCGAAGGATGACGCCTATCCAAGCGGACACGCGACATCGGGCTATTTGCTTGCGTTGACGCTGATCGACATGATTCCGGAAAAGCGCGACGCGATTCTTGCTCGGGCCGAGGAATATGGACACAATCGTCTGGTTTGCGGCGTTCACTATTCAACCGATGTGCCGGCAAGCAAACTGCTTGCCTATACGATCCACGCGATCATGGAAGTAAGCCCGCAATATCAAAAGGAGCTCGCTGTCGCGAAAGCGGAATTGCGGCAGGCGCTCGGGCTAGATATTCAGGACGCAAAAAAGTAATAAGCGCGACAAGTATAATTTGTCGGCCCGGCAGGGGGCCAAGGCAAAGAGCGGCCGCGCGTGGCGTCAACGTAATCGCGCGCGGCGGATTCTCAAGAGATTCTCGATGGGCGGCGCGGGGGCCGCGGGGAGCGAACGGCATGGATCGCGCCACGGAAGCGACCTCGAACAAGGTCGCCGAGGTCACGTTTCTATTTTGGGTGATCAAAATCTTCGCGACAACGCTGGGAGAAACTGGCGGCGACGCGCTCTCGATGACGATGAATCTGGGTTACGCCGTCAGCAGCGCGATCTTCGGCCTGTTTTTCCTCGGAGCGGTCGCGGCTCAGGTGAAGTCACGCGGATTCCATCCAGCTCTTTACTGGATCGTCATTATCGCCACGACCACCGTCGGCACGACCATGGCGGATTTCGCCGACCGCTCCCTGGGAATAGGCTATCTTGGCGGGTCGCTCGCGCTGCTCGCGTTCCTGGTGGTCACGCTTGTAACTTGGCGCGTCGCGCTGGGTTCCGTCGCATTCGACCACATCACTTCACCGAAAGCCGAATATTTTTACTGGCTAACCATCCTCTTCTCAAACACGCTTGGCACGGCTCTTGGCGATTTCTTCGCCGATGATTCGGGACTTGGGTTTCTGGGCGCGGCGGCGGTGTTCGCGGGCGCTTTGATTCTCGTCACGGCCGCATATTTTTTCACGAATCTATCGCGCGTTCTCTTGTTTTGGGCGGCCTTCATATTGACGCGTCCGCTCGGCGCGACGTTAGGCGATCTTCTCACCAAATCACCGGAAGCGGGCGGCTTGAATCTCAGCCGCATCGGATCGAGCGCGATCATCGCGTTAGCGATGATCGGCCTAATCCTGTTGTCGGTTCGCAAGTCCAAGAGCACCGCCTAGCTGTAACCACGCGCGTTCTCCTGGATAGACGCGGCTCCGCCATGACGCTCGCGCCGGTCGTCACGCCACCGCCGCCGCCTTCCCGCTCTTTTCGGCGCGCTTGCGATCGTTGGGGTCGAGATGGACCTTGCGCAGGCGGATCGACTTCGGCGTCACTTCAACGCGCTCGTCGTCCTCGATATAGGCCAGCGCCTTTTCCAGCGTCATCTGGATCGGCGGCGTCAGACGGACGGCCTCGTCCTTCGACTGGGTGCGGATGTTGGTGAGCTGCTTGCCCTTGAGCACATTGATCTCGAGGTCGTTGTCGCGCGTATGCTCGCCGACGATCATCCCGCGATAGACCTTGCAGCCCGGCTCGATAATCATCGGGCCGCGATCTTCCAGTTTCCACATGGCGTAAGCGACGGCCTCGCCCTGATCGTTGGAGATCAGAACGCCGTTGCGCCGGCCCTGAATGTCGCCTCTGTGCGGCGCGTATTCGTGGAACAGGCGGTTCATAATCGCGGTGCCGCGCGTGTCGGTCAGCAACTCGCCCTGATATCCGATGAGCCCGCGCGTCGGCGCGTGGAACACGAGACGCAGACGATTGCCGCCGGACGGACGCATCTCGATCATCTCGGCCTTGCGCTCGGCCATCTTCTGCACGACGACGCCGGAATGCTCCTCGTCGACGTCGATCACGACCTCCTCGATGGGCTCCAGGATCTCGTCGTCCTCGCCTCTCTTGAAGACGACCTTCGGGCGCGAGACGCCGAGTTCGAAGCCTTCGCGGCGCATGGTTTCGATGAGAATGCCGAGTTGCAATTCCCCGCGGCCCGAGACGACATAAGCGTCGGCGCCAGGCGTGTCCTCGACGCGCAACGCGACATTGCCCTCGGCCTCCTTAAAGAGGCGGGCGCGGATCATGCGGCTCGTGACCTTGTCGCCTTCCGTGCCGGCGAGCGGCGAATCATTGACGAGGAACGTCATGGACAGCGTCGGCGGGTCGATCGGCTGGGCCTGAAGCGGCTCGTTGACGTCCAGCGCGCAAAGCGTGTCGGCGACGTTGAATTTCTCGAGGCCCGCGATGGCGACGATGTCGCCGGCCTCGGCCTCCTCGATGGGCTGGCGCTCGATGCCGCGGAAGGCCAGTATCTTGGAAATGCGCCCGTTTTCGACCACCTTGCCCTCGCGGTCGAGCACCTTGACCTGCTGGTTCGGCTTCACGCTGCCGGCGAAGACGCGGCCGGTGACGATGCGGCCGAGATAGGGATTGGCCTCCAAAAGCGTGCCGAGCAGGCGGAAGCCGCCTTCCTCGATCTTGGGCTGCGGCACATGCTTGACCACGAGATCGAACAGCGGCGCCATGCCGTCCTGCGGCCCGGTCGGCTCCTCGGCCATCCAGCCCTGCTTGGCGGAGCCGTAAATAATCGGGAAATCGAGCTGCTCGTCAGTGGCGTCGAGCGCCGCGAAGAGATCGAACACCTCGTTCACCACCTCGGTGATGCGAGCGTCGGGCTTGTCGACCTTGTTAATGCAGACGATCGGCTTGAGGCCGATCTTGAGAGCCTTGCCGACCACGAATTTGGTCTGCGGCATCGGGCCTTCGGCGGCGTCGACCAGAACGATGGCGCCATCGACCATGGACAAAATACGCTCCACCTCCCCGCCAAAATCCGCATGGCCGGGGGTGTCGACGATATTGATGCGGGTGTCCTTCCAGGCGATCGACGTCGCCTTGGCCATGATCGTGATGCCACGCTCTTTTTCAAGATCGTTGCTGTCCATGACGCGCTCGGCTACGCGCTGGTTCTCGCGGAACGCGCCCGACTGCTGGAGCAGACGATCGACGAGCGTGGTCTTGCCGTGATCGACGTGGGCGATGATGGCGATGTTGCGCAGCTTCATGGATAGGCCGATGCTTGTTCAAGGGACGGCTGCCGCCGTTTCCGACGGCCCCAATTAACGGGGCGCGAACGGAACGCGGCATGGAGGCCAAATATTGCGATGCGGCATCTCATATAGGAGCGGGGAGCAAATGGGAACACGCAACTGGCGCCATTCGCATCGCGCTCCGTTTTTAGCTCGCCCGAGCCGAACGCCGCCCTAAGCGCTCGGCGCGCGGCGGCTTGCCCCGCATGAGCCTCGGGAGCAGGAAATGCGGCAGCACCCCCTCGCGAATCACCGCCCGGCGCAGCGGTCCGAGCGCCGTCATCGCCAAAAATCCCGCGCCGCGC
>JBAUVQ010000097.1:0-1706 GCA_049583305.1 Methylocystis sp. | reverse complement strand
GTCATATCGCTTCGCATTGTCCAGAAATTCTCGCGCCGCGGCATTCCAGACATCAAAATAACCGACCGCTTCGAACACGTCGCGGTTGAACAGCGCGTTGGCTTCCTCGAGGGAGAGGCCGACTCGGAAGGAGAACACCGCCAGCGCCGAATGATAGGGCCGCAACGGGCCGACCAGCGCCTTGTTGCCCTGGGCGGCGTCGAGAAGATAGACGAGATCGGGTTGAAACGCCGCGAAACTGATCGTCGGGAACGGCGTGACGTTGTTGATGCGTTGAAACAACTCCCGCGAACCGCCGCCCCTGACGATATCGGCGGGAAAGTCCTGCGAAAACACGTGATCGTAGGTCGCGAGCGTCCTCGCGAGCAGCCCGACGTTCGCGCGCGATTTGGCGACGGCTGAATAATGATCGACCCGCGCGGTGGGGTCGAGCAGTTTCATCGCATAGGCGACGCCGTAACTTTGGCAATTGCCGATGACCGCGATGCGCGGGCCGTTCGCGCTCCGCCGCCCGCCAGGGCGCGGCGAGAGGAGAGCGGCGCTCCAGGCCCGTATTATCTGTTTGTCTATCTGCGAAATCATGCGTTCGAGGCGCCGTGAGCGCGCCGGCGCGCGAGGCGACCCGAAATCGGGACGGCGCCGACGGATGACAAGCGGCCGGGCGGAGTTTATGTTCCCGGCACGATCAAGGACAACGCCGAACAAAGATTGTTTGGATCGTCCCAGAGGAGATCGACCATTGGCCGACAATCCCTATAGCTCCCTACCCGACCATCGCTTCTGGCGCAAGGCGGTGGCGTCGATGCCTCCCTTCGCCTTGGACCCCATTGTCGGCACGCCTTTCAAAATTTCTCCGCGCGACAAGGTGGCGACCGCCGGAAGCTGCTTCGCGCAGGAAATCGCGCACCGCCTCCAGCAGAGCGGTTATCACTATTATCTGCCGGAACGGCCGCCGGAAGGCATGTCCGCGGCGGAGGCCGAACGGCGCAACTACTCGATGTATTCCTGTCGCTACGGCAATTTGTACACCACGACGCAGCTTTTGCAGTTGATCCGGCGCGCCTACGGCGATTTCACGCCGGATCTCGACGTCTGGACCAGGGATGACGGCCGCTTCGTCGATCCCTTCCGTCCGCGCATCGAGCCGGACGGCTATGCGAGCGCCGAGGAGATGCGGGCCGATCGCGTCGGCCATTTCGCCGCCGTGCGCGAAATGATCGAAACGATGGATGTTTTCGTCTTCACCTTCGGGCTGACGGAATGCTGGCGCCATAAATCGGACGGCGCGGTCTTGCAGCTCGCGCCCGGCGTCGCCGGCGGCGATTACGACCCGCGATCCTATGAATTCTGGAACATGACCGTCGGCGAGGTGGTGCGGGATTTTCTCGCCTCGGCCGATCTGATACAGGCGAAGAATCCGGCGGCGCGAATGATTCTCTCGGTCTCCCCGGTGTCGATCATCGCGACCAGCGAAGACCGGCATGTGCTTGTCTCCAACTCCGCCTCCAAGGCCATTCTTCGCGCGGCGGCGGACGAGGTCGTGCGTTCGCGCGAGAACGTCGCCTATTTTCCGTCCTACGACCTCGTGACGGCGGCGCCCAACGCCGCGCGTTTTTACGGAGACGACACGCGTCGAATCAATTCCTTCGGAATAGACCGCACGATGAAAATGTTCTTCGATCATTTCACGTCGCGCCCCGCGGACC
>JBAUVQ010000096.1:0-2109 GCA_049583305.1 Methylocystis sp. | reverse complement strand
GCGCCGGCGCGTCCCAGCCGAGGCCGGCGCGCGCGACGATGCGGCGGACTAGCGAAAATCCGTTGGAATGCACGCCCGACGAGGGCAGGCCGAACATGATGTCGCCCGCAGCGACCGTCCTCGGCAGCAACCCGCCGCGCTCGACAGCCCCCACGGCGAAGCCCGCGAGATCGTAGTCGTCCTCGGCGTAAAGGCCCGGCATTTCCGCCGTTTCGCCGCCCAGCAGCGCGCAGCCGGCGATCTTGCAGCCCTCGGCGATGCCCCTGACGACCGCAGCCGCCGCCTCCGGCGCCAGTTTTCCGGTCGCGTAATAGTCGAGGAAGAACAGCGGTTCGGCGCCCTGCACGACGAGATCGTTGACGCACATGGCCACGAGATCGACGCCAATCGTGTCATGGCGCCCGGATTCGATCGCGATTTTCACCTTGGTGCCGACGCCGTCATTGGCGGCAACCAGCAGCGGATCGACAAAGCCGGCCGCTTTCAAATCGAACACGCCGCCAAAGCCGCCGATTTCGCCATTCGCACCGGATCGGCGCGTCGCGCGCACGGCGGGACGGATCAGGTCCACGAGCCGATTGCCGGCGTCTATGTCGACTCCGGCCTCCGCATAGGTGAGGCCGTCGGGCTTGTGCTGCATGGGCGGAATCTTTTCGGGCTTGCGGGCGAGGAGCCGCCGTCCCGGGTTTTCTGGCGAAAGCGGCTTGCGCTGTCAAATGCCCGCGACGCTCGCCAAAAGTCACTCGTCGATCAGGCTCACCAGGCGCCCGGAGAAAGGGGCGTCGTCATTCGTGATCGTGACCTTGCCGGTTTGGGGAATGGGCGTCGCGAAGCCCAGAACGCAAGCCGCCAGCGCCATGGCGGCGACCAAAGTGACCGACAACCGAAACTGCCGGCGCGCGGTTTCGGGTTCCATGACCGTAACGTAAGCATTCGACATGACCGCCTCCATCGATTTGTTGTTGGGACGAATTTAGCCGGGTCGCGGGCGAGAAAATGTGCGGGGGCGCACATGGCGAGGGGTGGGGAGCGCGCGGAAGCTGGAGCGGCGAGGCTTGAAGTTGGTGCGCCTCGGCGGCGGGACGGGGTGAAGGGCTCTGCTTGATACTTGAGGCGGGAACGACGGCTTAGGCGGGCTTCAAGAGTCGCCTTTTCCGTCTCGCCGCTTGAAGTGGCCCGCGCATCGGAGCAAATTGGGCATTGGGCTCGCCAGCGCCGCAGAGCCCGATGAATCAAAGCGCGGGTGAAGGTGCGTGGAGGAGCATGGGCATGAATCTGACTCAAGGCCGTATTCAGGAATTTATTGAAAAATTGAAAGAGATGGGAGGAGGGTCTGGCAATGGTGCCCTCAGACAAGCGCTCGGTTGGGATGAAGAGTTCTATTGGAGAGTTCAGGGGAATCTGATTAGGGACGGGCGGCTAGCCGCCGGGCGCGGCAAAGGCGGCTCAGTCCGGTTGATTGAAACGGACACGAGCGTCTCAGGGGTGGGTGCTGCAGTCACGGCGGCACCAACAAGCGCTAGGGAAAGGAGTCTCTACGCGCCCTTGAAGGCCGCGATCGAAGGAAAGTGGATCAAGCGCTTTGCGTGGGATGACGTTCTTGTTGACGAAACCCACTCGCGTGGATCAAAGGACACAGGCGGGACGTTCACTCGGCCTGATATTACCGCCGCTGGTATCCGTAGTTACGTCTACTTGTCTAAGCGGCTCGAAATCGTCACTTTTGAGATCAAACCAGCTGAGGCAATCAGCATCATGGGCGTCCTTGAGGCAATCGCACACCGTGAAGCTGCTCACCGGGCTTACGTTATATTTGTAACATCTAGGGAGAATTTCGAAGCTGCGAGCGAGTTTGAACGTATGACTGAGTTGGCTCAGCAATATGGGGTTGGGATTGTATTGACGGAAAATCCAGATGACGTGGAGAGTTGGGAGATCATGGTCGATGCCCTCCGGCATGATCCTGATCCAGCGCGACTTGATCGATTCCTCACGGATTTGCCGAGCGACAAAATGAAAGAGCAGCTATCAAAATGGAAAGGGTAGCGCTTGTCTTCGCTGCTATGTTCATGCGCTAAAAAAATTGTGCGCCAAAGATTGAAGTAAATC
>JBAUVQ010000095.1:0-1505 GCA_049583305.1 Methylocystis sp. | reverse complement strand
GCATTATTTTGACAAGACCCTTGTCGATTAGTCTCTGTCGGACATGAGAATAGTGCGCCTCGCCCCACTCTAAAGAATCACGGAGCGCCTTGTTTCCCACACTACCGCCGACTTTGGCCAGCTCCTTCAAAAATTGGGCTTCGTCCTCGGCATTGGTTTGTCTTGACATGTTTTCCTCACTCCAATTGCCGGACAGTCAATTTAGTCATTGTTCGACATCGTTGGAGGTAGGGCAAGAGCGAAGGAGGTAAAGCCGCTGAATGGCTCGACAACAGCGATCTGGCTGCGGATGAAGGCATGCCTCGGGTAACGGACATGGTTGAGCGATTTGACTGGCCAGTTGCAAATCCGATTGAAGACGTATTGGTCATGATGCGCGCCGCTTTCGACGCCAGCTTGGCTATGTCAGTCGGTGATTGGCGGCTCGCCGCGCTAATCAGCCGGACCCGAGTTTACGCGCAGCCGCTTTTTCTCGATGTCGGAGTTCGAGTCGGCGTTCAAGTAGCATGGTATCTAAGCGCGCCGGGCGTCGATCACGATCCGCATATCATCGGAAAAATAGCCGCCACATTGTGCTGCCATCGGTTCATCGCGTCTTCTCGAACGTGAAAACCTGGGCGCTTGGCGTCTACCACGGCCTTAGCAAGCAACACCGCCCATTATCGATCTTGCCCCACGGCGGGCAGATATTAGCGGCTTGCCGGTTTCGAGCTCTCTACGCCAAGCGCGCCGCCCTGCCCCGCGTGATTTCGCCCTCATTGTAATACCGCGCCGCCTGCTGGACGGAGCGATGTCGCGACTGCTGCATGGCCTCGGGGAGCGGCACGCCAGCGCGCGCGGCTTCGGTGAGATAGCCGGAGCGCAACCCATGCGCCGAGAATTGCTCCGGATCGAGTCCGGCGACGGCGCAGCGGCTTTTGATCACGGCGTTGACGCTTTGCGGATCGAGCGCGGCGGCGCCGATATTTCCCCATTTGTCGATCCGCCGAAACACCGGACCGGCGTCGATCTTTGAGAAGACGAGCCAGGCGCGCAAAGCCTCGACCGGTCGGCCAACCACGAGCACGCTCTCCCCCGCCTCAGCCGACGCGGTTTTCGTACGCCGCAGCCGGATCGCCAACACGGAAAGCTTTTCGCCATTCGGCGCCGCAGGATCGGCAGGAACCGGCTCACACTCTTCGAGATCATCGACTTTCAGCCGAGCGATTTCCGAGCGGCGACGTCCGCCGGAGCCGAAGGCGAGCAACAAGAGCGCGCGGTCGCGCAGATCGACCGCCCTGCCCCGCCCGCAAGTCGCGAGCAGCTGGTCGAGAACGTCGCGCGTGATCGCCGATGCGCTTTTGCGCGCGCGGGGCCGATCGGCGGCGCGAATGGCGAGACGCAGTGCGTTGCGAATGGACGGATCACCGAACGGCCCCTCGAGTCCGCGCCAACGATGCAGGCTGGACCACAGCGCGAGGCGCCGACGCACCGTCGCCGGCGTATGCGGGCCGGTGGATTTCAGG
>JBAUVQ010000094.1:0-5209 GCA_049583305.1 Methylocystis sp. | reverse complement strand
GGATAGAGCAGCGGTTTCCTAAACCGAAGGTCAGGGGTTCGAATCCCTTCGGGACCGCCATGTTAGACTACTGATAAATAATGCATATCGAGCCCGCGAATTCGTGCGCGGTCGATGAACGCGGACGCCGAGAGGGCGGGCCGGCGAGGAGCCGGACAGCTCCAGCTTCGCGGCTCGTTCGCCGCTTGAATGGCTCCGCTGGCATGCCGGCCGGGATCGTGACACACTCTCCGATCTATTCTTCTAAGCACGTTAAACCATGGAGAATTTCCATGTCCCCCGCCCCCCTTGGAAACGACCCGTCCGATCCGCGGGCCCCCGCCGGCGCCCACAAGTCGCGGTCTCCGCTAAACTCGTTCGTCAACGCGCTATCGCAGTTCGCGAGCAACCCCGGCGCCTACCTCGCGAACCTCTGGGCGACCGCGAAAAAGAAGGTTTTCATCCTCCTGCGGATCGACAAGGAGGGCGCGGAAATCTTCGCCGTCTTCGAGAAATACGGCCTCCACAACCTCGACGCGGTCAACAAGTTCATCTTCGAAAGCGACCCGTCGGGCATTCGCTCGGACTTCGCCGACATGTACGCGCAAAGCCTGAAAAACGGAGAGTTTCCGAACAAGCTGTGGCAATTGATGAACGAGGTCATCCTGGTCGTGCAGCCGCCGAACAAGGTGCGGAACATAGACGACGTGTTCGTGACGCTGACCGACCCCAAGGAGATCGAGGCCGCCAGGGAAGGCCGGGCCGCCGCCGCCGACTATGTCTACGGCTCCCTGCTCCACGACTTGTGGCTGCGCCCGAACCCCGCGACCGGCAAACCCTATATCGAAATCCCCGGCATGGAGAACCGCTTCTCGATCGACGAGAAGGCCAAATACGTCAACGCCAAAGTCAAAAGCATGTTCGATTTCCGGGATGCGAAGGAACAGCGGATCGCGGCGCTCGCGGCGCGGTTCCCCGACCTGGCCGAGAAACTCTCCCAGACGCCCGCCTATATGAACACCGTGTCCGCCGACGCCGACGGTCGGCCCGCGCTCGACGACGCGGGCGAACTGGCGCTCGAAAGCGACCCGGCCTTCGCCGCGTTGATCTGCGACGCGCTGCGCGCCAACGCGGACGCGCCGCCGCCGATCTGGACCAAGGGCAACGAGGCGAGCTTCGCGCTGGGCCTGGAGACGTGGGACATCAAGCACAAGATGGTCGAATACGCGATCGAGCAGGCGAAGGCCGGGCAAAACTCGACCATCGTCTACGACACCTGGAATCACTATGGAACCAACACCGCCGAGGACACCAAGAACTACGCCGGCGAGATGAACCAGTGGCTGCTCGAAGCGCTAAGCGCCGGCGTCAACATCCTAGCGCTCTCCAACGGCGCCGTCGCCAACCGCAGCGTCGGCGCCTCCGGTTCGCTCGCGCAGATCAAACCGCTGGAGGAGGCCGGCATTCCCTTCATCAAATACGGCTCGGTCCAGCAGGGGAAGTGCCCCGGCGCGGCGATACCGCAAAGCGTCGTCAACGCCGACGCGGTCGAGCCGATCCTCTACACCGGCAGCCACACCAAGATGTTCGTCGCCGACGACATGTTCCAGCTCGCCGGCCAGAACACCAAGCAATTCTATTACGAGGACAGCAAGGCGGAGAACCAGTGGCTCGACGGCGGCGTGACGCTCAGGGGGCCGATCGCCAGCGAAGCGCTCAAGGGCCAAAACGAGATCGTCGCGAACTTCGCGCGGACGACCATCGCGGCGGAACATCAGCGGGAGATGCTCGCGAAGCTTCTGGCGCCGGTTCCGCAACTCGGGCCTCGGCCCGGCGCCGCGAGCGAGGCGATGCTGGCGACCCAGGTTCCCGCGCCGCGGTCCAACGACACCAGCACCATAGCCATGCTGGCCCCGCTGGTGTTCGGCAAGGGCAAGGTGACGGTGGTCTGGCCCTACAACATGCCGATGTATCCGCTAAAGAACGACGACACCCCGGACCCGGTGACGCAGGCCATCCTCGAGCGCGTCAAGCGCGGCGGCGACCTCGATCTGCTCAAGAACTCGCACGCCTCGACCGACCTGCCGGAGATGGAGGGCGTATCGGCTCCCTTCATCAACGGCATCATGAATGAGGTCGCCGCTCTGAAGAAAATCAACCCCAAGACCGGGACGATGGTCGTCTACGAGAAGAAGGGCTCGAACAAGAAGCAGCCGGGCGACCCGGTTCAGGACTTCTGGGGCACCATGCATCTCAAGGCGTCCTACGACGAGTTCGGCCTTTACGGCTGCTACAGCTCGCAGCCGCACGGCGAAGGCGCCTCCGAGATCGAAAACATGCTGATCGGCATCGACCGCGACACCACCAAGCAGATGGCCGACAGGCTCGACAAGTTGAAGGACACGCACTTCACCAAATATTTGCAGGGCGACATCGTCGTCCCCGCCGGCAAGCGCGAAACGCTTTTCGAGCGCCTCTATTCCACGGCGCCCCTGCAGTTTTAGAGGGGCGCCGGAAAAACCCGCGCGGCTCTCAGCCGCGTCGCCGCGAGTTTACGACTCCAGCCGCTTTCACTAAGCTCGCGAAAGGACGCGGCGCCGGGACGCCGGCAAATCAAGGAGTTACCGACATGGACGAGTTCGGCGGAGGATTTATGCGCAACGCGGCCATTGGCTTCATCCTGGCCGTCGCCGTGTCGTTTCTTTACGTCTGGTACAAATAGCGGGCCGCGCCAGTTCAGGCGGATCGCCGTCGACGCCAAAGCGGGGCGCGCCGGCGCGCTTTTCGCCCGGCGAAAAATTCATCATGTGCGCCTGCGCACGGCGCCAGGGCGGCCTTCCCGGTTTAATCCGCCCATGCCCAAACGGGCACGAGCAAAAGGAACCGCCGCCATGTTGACCGCCGCCATGCTTCGCCGCCTGCTGATCGCCGCCATCGTTCTCTCCGCCACTACGTTATTCGCGGCGGAAGGCTTCGCGATGGCCAACACCAACTCGGTCACGCATTCGAAGCCGAACCTGTCGACGCCGAACGGTTGGGTTTTGGGCTGAGGGGTGGAGATGTGCTCGCGACTTCGGCGCTACGCGTCGCGCCGCCGCAGGCCCGGAAAGGTCTTGCCTAGGGGGCGCGTGATCAAGTGGTCGACTTCGGCGCCGACCCACTCGCCGCCCGTCGCGGCTTCTCGCCACGCCGATCTGAGATAATGAAAGTCCAACAGCGCCGCGTCGAACGCCAGCGCGATCATGAACGCATAGTATATGAGGAAGCGAGTGCGCATGCGGTGAACGCTATCTCCGAGTTGTAAATAGATCTTTGCGAAATTAGTCGGGACTCGGCGCCATTCCGGGCCTCGGAGTGAAGAATTTTCATTACGCCCCGGCGGCCCTTCCGCGCTCCCCCGCCAGCGGCTATGACAGCCTCTCCCGGGAGGCCCGCCTTGACCACACGCAAAAAGACCGAACCGCCGCGCGCCTGGCAGCGGATGCTCTCGGGCCGACGGCTCGATTTGCTCGACCCGTCCCCGCTCGACGTGGAGATCGAGGATATCGCCCACGGACTCGCCCGCGTCGCCCGTTGGAACGGCCAAACGCGCGGACCGCATGTCTTTTCCGTGGCGCAGCACAGTTTGCTCGTCGAAAAAATCGCTTGCGCTCTCGAACCCTCGATTTCCCGCGAGGATCGCCTGTTCATGCTGCTGCACGACGCGCCCGAATATGTGATCGGCGATATGATCTCGCCGTTCAAGGCGGTGATCGGAGACGCCTATAAAGGCGTGGAAAACCGCATCCTGACGGCGATCCTGCTGCGCTTTTCGCTGCCCGCCCTGACCCCGCCGCGCGCTTTGTTGCTATGCAAAAAAGCGGACCGCGCAGCCGCCTTTTTCGAGGCCGTGGAACTCGCCGGCTTTACACGGCGCGAGGCCGAGCGCATCTTTGGCCGCCCGGCGCTGTCCATCGACCTCGCCGAGCAACTGGCGCCCTCGGCGATCGACGTCGCGCAAGAGCGCTTTCTCGATCGTTTCCGGGCGTTGGAGAACGGGCGCGACCGGGGGGAGACGCGTGGGTCAGAGGGTTAAGAGGAAAATGAAAATGGGCCGGCTCTACGTCTGCCCCCTCACGAAAGTGGTCGACACGGTCGCCGCCACCGGCGCGCGCTCGCTGGTGACCATCCTGACCGCCGGCGCCGCGTCGGTGCGCCCGAGCGCGATCGAGCCGCCGCGCCATTTGCGCCTCGCCGTGTCGGACATCGAACTGCCGCTGGACGGCCATATTCTGCCGGGCGCCGAGCATGTCGAGCGTCTGCTCGACTTTCTGCGCGCCTGGGACCGCGAGCAACCGCTGGTGATCCATTGCTACGCCGGCGTCAGCCGCTCGCCGGCGGCGGCCTATATCGGCGCCTGCGCGCTGGAGCCGACGCGCTGCGAATTCGAGATCGCGCGCGAGCTGCGCCGGGCGTCGCCGAGCGCCACCCCCAATCGCCGCCTGATCACGCTGGCCGACCGGATGCTGTGCCGCGACGGGCGCATGATGGAGGCGGTGGCGTCCATCGGCCGCGGCGCCGACTGTTTCGAGGGCGCGCCCTTCGCGATGGAGTTGGGGTGATTTTTCGGGCTCGCTCTCGCGTCGCCTCGCCCTGCCCCAATACGTCCCAATTTTGAGTTTGCAACACTCGCGGCGCGTGGGTAAATCTTCCGGACGCCCGAGGCCCCGTGACCCTTCCCGAGCCCACTCTCTCGCTGTCCCCCCCGCCGCCGTTGGCGATCGGCCTCACCGCCGCGATCGTCGCCGCGCGCGAGGACGAGCCGCTGATCCTCACGCTGCGTCCGGACGCCGCCTCCCCCACCGCGCTGCCGTCGGGCGAATTCGATCCGCTACGCCACCGCACCTTCGAGATCGGCCTACGCGCCTTCGTCGCCGAGCAGACCGGCGCGCCGATCGGCTATGTCGAGCAGCTCTACACGTTCGGGGATCGCGGCCGCCACGCCCGCGCCGGCGACCGCGATCCGCACACCGTCTCGATCGGCTATCTCGCGCTGTCCCGGATCGGCGAGTCGTCGACGGAGCGCGCCGACGGCTACCGGCCCTGGTACGACTTTTTCCCGTGGGAGGACTGGCGCGAGGGCCGGCCGGAGATCATCGAAACGACGATCCTGCCCGGGCTCGAAAGCTGGGTCGAGGAGGCGCCCGGCGAGATTTCCTCCGCCGGCCTGTCGCGCCGCGCGCGGCTGAAC
>JBAUVQ010000093.1:0-3464 GCA_049583305.1 Methylocystis sp. | reverse complement strand
GCACGACCGCCATGCGCTCGCGATGCGTCGCATGGCGGCCGATCGGCGCGTCGACGGTCCCGCGCGCGCGGTCCGGCGCGCCCCAGACGAACGCCATGTAGTCGCGCACGAGATGCAGCTTGCGGCCATGATCCTCGAACAGACGGGAGAGCCCCTTATGGGCGGCGTCGGTCTTGGCGACGACCATCAGTCCCGTCGTGTCCTTGTCCAGCCGATGCACGATGCCGGGTTTCTTCACGCCGCCGATCCCCGACAAGGTGTCGCCGCAATGGGCGATCAGCGCGTTGACCAGCGTGCCGGTCTCATGACCGCTAGCCGGATGCACGACGAGACCCGCCGGCTTGTCGATCACTAGGAGATGCGCGTCCTCGAAGACGATGTTCAGCGCGATGTCCTCGCCCGTCGGTTCGGCGGGTTCGGCGGGCGGCACTCGCAGCGTCACCTCTTCGCCCGCGACGAGGCGGTGGTTGGCGTCGAGGACAACGCGCCCCGCGATCATCGCGCCGCCCTGTTCGATCAGCGCCTTGACGCGCGTGCGCGAAATATGGGCCCCCGCGATTTCCGCGCGCTCGGCGAGAAAGCGGTCGAGCCGCGCCCCCGCCTCTTCGGGCGCGACCGTGAACGCGAAATCCGTCGCGGAAGCTTCGGGCGGGCTGGTCCGTGGCATTGTCATCAAGAATTTTTCCGCTTCCGGCTGGGCGCGTGCTACTGGCGATCCTTCCCGCCTTAAACGAGAGAGATCCAAAATTTCCGCTCAAGCCCCGTTTTGCGCCGTGATCGGCGCGGGCCCCGCAGGCCTCGTCGCCGCCGATGTTTTGTCGCGCGCGGGCGCTCTCGTCACCGTCTTTGACCACAAGCCGAGCCCCGCGCGCAAATTTCTGATGGCCGGGCGCGGCGGCCTCAACCTCACGCACAGCGAACCGCTCGATATTTTTCTCACCCGCTACGGCGCGGCGGCCGGGCGGCTGAAGCCGATCTTCGGCGCCTTTCCGCCAGAACGCCTGCGCGACTTTTGCGCCGAGCTCGGCGAGGAAACCTACGTCGGCACCAGTGGGCGGGTGTTTCCCAAGAGTTTTAAGGCCTCGCCCTTGCTGCGCGCGCTGCTGGCGCGACTGACCCAGCAGGGCGTGCGCTTCGAACGCGCCGCCTTCGAAGGCTTTGTCGGCGATGACGCCTTGTCAATGCGCGGGTCGGCGGGCGGAACCCATACGCTCGCGCCCGACGCCGCCGTGTTCGCTCTCGGCGGCGCCTCATGGCCGCGCCTGGGCTCGGACGGCGGTTGGACACGGACCTTTGAAGCAATGGGCGTCGCCATCACACCGCTGGCGCCAGCCAATTGCGGCGCGCTGATCCGGTGGAGCGAGCATTTTCAGGGCGCCTTCGAGGGCCAGCCGATCAAAACCATCCTCGTGCGTCACGGCGGCGCCACGGCGCGCGGCGATCTCGTCGTCACCCGCGTGGGGTTGGAGGGCGGCCCGGCCTATGCGTTGGCGTCCGGTCTTCGCGCGGAGATCGAGCGCGGCGGCGGCGCGACGCTGAGCGTCGATTTGCGTCCGGACGCCAGCGCGGCGGAACTCGCGCGAAGGCTGGAGCGAGAAAGAGGCAAGCAATCGCAAGCGACCTTCCTGCGCAAGGCGCTAAAGCTCGCCAAAATCGAAACGGCCTTGCTGCGCGAGGCGCGGCCCAAGGGCTTGCCACGCGAAAGCGAGGCGCTCGCGGAGCTAATCAAAAATATTCCGCTCGCCGTCACCGGCGTCGCGGGTTTCGAACGGGCGATTTCAACCTCGGGCGGCGTTAGCTTCGACGAACTCGACGCCTCCTTGATGCTGAAAAGACGCCCCGGTGTTTTTCTCGCCGGCGAAATGCTGGACTTCGACGCGCCGACGGGCGGCTATCTGTTGCAGGCGGCCTTTTCGACCGGCTTCGTCGCGGGCCAAGGCGCGGCGCGGTTTCTCGGGCTTGCTCCGTGAGGGCGGATTGCGCGGGGATCGGACATCATTGATAAGTCCGACAATCAAACGCTCGGGAGCGAACGACATTTGACCGACGCCCAAGCCGGCCCAAATTCCGCCGCCCCCAAAACGCCTCTTCACCGACAGCTTTACGCGCAAGTGCTCGCGGCCATCGCGCTTGGCGTGTTGTTTGGCTGGCTCGCGCCGGCCTACGCCGATCGGGATTGGGTTCGGGCGTTGGGCGAGGGCTTCGTCAAGCTGATCAAAATGACCATCGCGCCGATTATCTTCTGCGCGGTGACGACCGGCATCGCCCATATCGACGACGCCAAAAAGGTTGGCCGCGTCGGCGTGAAGGCTCTCATCTACTTCGAGATCGTCTCGACTTTCGCGCTGGCGGCGGGACTCGTTGTCGGCCAGCTCATTCGCCCCGGCGCGGGCTTTCCCGGCAAGCCGGACGCCGCCGCCGTCGAGCAATACGCGAGCAAGGCCGCCGAGCATCGGAGCTCCGTTGATTTTCTGCTGAATCTCATCCCCGACACCGTCGTCGGCGCCTTCGCCAAAGGCGACATATTGCAGGTCTTGCTGTTCTCGATCCTGTTCGGCTTCTCGCTGATGGCCGCGGGCGAGCGCGTTCATCGTCTGCGCGCCTTCGTCGATGACGCCGGCCACGCGATGTTCGGCGTCATCGGCATCATCATGAAAGCGGCGCCGATCGGCGCCTTTGGCGCCATGGCTTATACAGTCGCCCACTATGGACTTGGCTCTCTGAGTTCACTCGCCTGGCTCGTCGGCTCCTTCTATCTCGCATCCTTGCTGTTCGTGGTCGGCGCGCTCGGCGTCGTCGCGCGTTTCGCCGGCTTCAATATTTTGCGCTTCCTCGCCTATATCAAGGACGAATTGCTGATCGTGATCGGCACGTCGTCGTCGGAAAGCGCCCTGCCGCGATTGATGGAAAAACTGGAGCGGCTAGGCTGTTCGCGCTCGGTCGTGGGCCTCGTGGTTCCGACCGGCTATTCATTCAATCTCGACGGCACGAATATTTATATGACGCTCGCCACGGTGTTCATCGCGCAGGCGCTGGGGATCGAACTGACGGGCGTCCAGCAATTCACCATTATCGGCGTCGCGATGCTCACGTCGAAAGGCGCGTCGGGCGTAACCGGCGCGGGCTTCATCACCCTCGCCGCGACGCTCGCCGCCGTCGATCCGCGCCTCGCGCCGGGCATGGCGCTGTTGCTCGGCGTCGACAAATTCATGAGCGAGTGCCGCGCGCTCACCAATATCTGCGGCAATGGCGTGGCGACCATCGTGGTCGCCGCCTGGGAGGGCGAACTCGATCGCGAGAAACTGGCTTCGGAGCTGGCGCCGCGGGCGGGGAGCGCGGGCTATCGCATATGAGTAAAGAGTTCGAAGAAGAATTCTCTGCTCCACATGGCGAGCTTCATTTTTCGCGCCGGCGAGCGTTTGTCTGGGTGCGCGTTCAGCATGTCGAGAGCAATGCGTCTGATG
>JBAUVQ010000092.1:0-9494 GCA_049583305.1 Methylocystis sp. | reverse complement strand
TGGAAATCCTGCCGCGTCGAAAAATCGATTATCGCGGCCAGGTCATCGAGGAATTCGACATAGACGCCGCGCTGGCGCGCAAGCCCAAGCTGATCGTCGTCGACGAACTCGCCCATAGCAACGCGCCAGACAGCCGCCACCCGAAACGCTGGCAGGATATCGAGGAATTGCTGGAAGCCGGCGTCGACGTATGGACCGCGCTCAATATCCAGCATCTCGAGAGTCTCGCCGACGTGGTCGCGCGCATCACCGGCGTGCGCGTGCGCGAAACCGTGCCGGACCGCGTGCTTTCAGCCGCCGCCGAGGTCATTGTCGTCGACATCACGCCCGAGGAGCTTCTCCAACGGCTAAAAGAAGGAAAAGTCTATATTCCGCGCACCGCGAAACTCGCGACGCAGAATTTTTTCACGCCCGGCAATCTCACGGCGTTGCGCGAACTCGCCCTGCGCCGCACCGCCGAGCGGGTCGACGACCAGATGGTCGACTATCTCCGCCAGAACGCGATCGAAGGGCCCTGGGCCACGACCGAACGCCTCCTGGTCTGCGTCGGCGCGGATTTTTCCTCGGACAGCGTGGTGCGCGCCGGCGCGCGTCTCGCCACCGGCCTCAACGCGGAATGGACGGCGGTGTTCGTCGAGCGGCCCGGCCAGGAGGAGGCGGATGTCGGACGCGTGAAGCGGGTCGACGACGCGCTGCGGCTGGCCGAGCGTCTCGGCGCGACGACGGAGCGGCTTTCCGCCAGCGATCTCCCAGGAGAACTGCTGCGTTTCGCGCGGCGCGAGAACTTTACGCAGATTGTCCTGGGCCGTTCTCGCGCGGGGTTTTTCGCGAGCCTGCTGCGTCGGTCCCTGACCCGGGAGCTGGTGCGCCGCTCGCGCGACATCGCCGTGCATATCGTGACCGACGAGAGCGCGCCGCCTCCGGAAAAGCGCAACGTCGCCTTGCCCTCGCCGCTGTCGCTGGCGGGCGGACTCGGCGCGGCGGCGCTGGCCGTCGCCTTCGCGGTGGGCGCCGGCCTGCTCATCGACCACTGGATGCATCTGCCAAATCTGTCGATGATTTTTCTCGTCGCGGTGATCTTTTGCGCGCTTCGCTTTGGCCTGTGGTCGGCGATCGCGGCGGCGGTAATGTCCTTTTTCGCCTTCGATTATTTTTTTGTCGAGCCGCTCTACGATTTCGCGATCTCGGAGCCGCAGGAGATTCTCGCGCTGCTGGTGTTTCTGGTCGTCGCGGTCATCACCGGCCTCCTCGCCGGACGCGTGCGCGAACATTCGCTGCACATGACCCAGCGCATCGACGCCGGGCGCGCGCTGTTCGAATTTTCGCGCAAGGTTTCCGGCGCGGCGACGCTCGGCGACGTGGCCTGGGCGGCGGCGGCGCAGGCGCAAAAGGCGCTACAGGCGCGATGCGTGGTGACGCTCGCGCCCCAGGACGGGGAGTTGCGTCTCGCCGCCGCCTGGCCGCCCGTCGACGAACTGGAAGTCGGGGAGATGGGCGCGGCGCGCTGGGCGTTCGAGAAGGGCGAGCCCGCCGGCTGGCGCACCGGAACCCTGCCGAATGTGCGCTTCCAGTTTCGTCCGCTCGTCACGCCGCGCGGCGTCGTCGGAGTCTGCGGCGTGCAGCCGAAGACCAGCGACGAGCCGATCTCGCCCCAGGACGACCGCACGCTGTCGTCGATGCTCGATCAGACCGCCATCGCCATCGACCGCGCGCAACTGATGGAGCATTCGATCCGCGCCGCCGCGCTCGAGGAGAACGAGAAGCTGCGCACGACGCTGCTCTCGTCGCTGTCGCACGATCTGCGCACGCCGCTCGCCTCGATCACCGGAGCCGTCACCAGCCTGCGCGAACTCGGCGATAAAATGTCGGCGCCGGAGCGGCAGGATTTGCTCGCCTCGATCGAGGAGGAGGCGGGGAGGCTCTCGCGCTTCGTCAAGAATCTGCTGGATATGTCGCGCATCGAGGCCGGGGCGCTGGAAGTGCGCCGCGACTGGGTTGACGTGGCCGACGCCGTTCGCGGGGCGGCGCAACGCGCGGGGAAGGTCTTCGCGGAAATGAAAATGACCATCAGCGTCGCGCCGAACTTGCCCTTTATTCGCGCCGATGCGAATCTTCTCCAGCAGGTGCTGTTCAATCTTCTCGACAACGCCAACAAATACGGCGGCGGAGCGGCCGTCGCCGTTCATGCGCGCCAGGAGGGCGGAGATGTCGTCGTGACCGTCACCGACGAAGGGCCCGGGATCAAGCCGAGCGACCTGGAACGCATATTCGAGAAATTTTACCGGGGCGGGCGCCCCGATGGCCGCAAGGCGGGAACGGGGCTCGGGCTCTCGATTTGCCGCGGCCTCGTCGAGGCGATGGGCGGCTCCATCGTCGCGCAAAGCCCCGCGCTGCGCAGGCGTGGCGCGCGCATGGTCTTGAGGTTTCCGGCCGCGGAAGCGCGGGAGGCGGAGCGATGAATCGCGAGCGTATCCTCGTCGTCGACGACGAACCCGAGATTCTGCGCTGTCTTCGTCCCGCGCTGACCGCCTGCGGCTACGAGGTTCTCGCGGCGGAGACGGGCAGGGCGGCGCTGCACGCCATCGCCGCCCGCGCGCCGGACCTCGTGCTGCTGGACCTCGGCCTGCCCGACATCGACGGCAAGGACGTAATCACGCAGGCCGCCGCCTTTTCGAAAGCGCCGATCATCGTGCTTTCGGCGCGCGACCGCGAGGCCGAGAAGATCGCGGCGCTCGACGCCGGCGCCGTCGACTATGTGGAAAAGCCTTTCGCGATCGGCGAACTCATGGCGCGGCTCCGCTCCGCCTTGCGACACGCCGCGCGCGAGGTCGGAAAAATCGAGCGAGTCGAGCGCGGCGGGCTGACGATCGACCTCGCGCGGCGAACCGTGACGAAACAGGGCGTCGCCGTGAAGCTAACGCCCAAGGAATACGAACTGCTCGCCATTTTGGCGCGCGGCGATGGGCGCCTGCTCACGCACCGGCAATTGCTGACCGCCGTCTGGGGGCCCGCGCACCGGGACGATTCCCAGTATCTGCGGGTCTTCATCGGGCAGTTGCGGGCGAAAATCGAAGACGATCCGGCGAATCCGCGTCTGATCCTGACCGAACTCGGCGCCGGCTATCGCTTCGCGGAGGCGGAGCCCTGACCGCGGCGCGCGGGGAGCGGCTCGACGAAACAAACGAATGCCGCCACAGCGCGAAAAGGCCCGATCGACCGATCGACTCCGGTGGCCGGAAAACCCCTCGATAATCCATGGTCTGTGATCCGCGCGGCATGCAGTATTTTGGATCGGACAGCGCGAATATCTCTATTGCCACCTCGGTTGCGCCAACCCTGGCGTCGGCTCGCTGGGCGCGACTAACGCCGCTGGCGTCCATAACTTCAGCAACGTCCTGACGGGGTCGAAACACTTCAGCGGTCATATCGTCCGCGTCGGCCTGAGCTATCACTTCAACTGGGCCGCTCCGGCTCCGGTCGGCGGCGATTTTTCGAGTTTTTGGGTTCGAGTCGCTCGCGACTTCGAACATCCCTCGGTCCACGTTATCTCGTTGGAAGTCGCGGACGAATCAGGCTATATCCGAAATTATGGTTAATTAAGAGTGATTCGTGCGTCGGAGTTTGAGTCGCGCCCGCGAGGCGTCGCAATTCACTGTCACGAGGAGCTTAAGCCTTGAAGAAATTGTCGCTCGGCGCCGGCGCGATCGCCTTGGCGATGTCCGTTGGACCGACTCACGCTTCCGATCTTCCGTCCAGCAGAGAAGCGCTTCCGCCTCCTCCTCCGCCCCCCTATTTCGAGCCGGCGCCGATCGCCAACTGGTCCGGCTTCTATCTCGGCCTGAACGCGGGCGGCGTCTTTGGCGGCTCCGACACGATCACGACGACGACCGGCGCGCTCAGCGCGAATGTCGACGCCGCCGCGATCGCCGCCACCGGATCCGGAGCTGGCGGCGATAATTCCGCGGGTTTCATCGGCGGCGGCCAGATTGGCTATAATTGGAAGCTCGCGCCGACCATTGTCGCGGGCGTCGAGGTGGATATTCAGGGCGTCGCCGGCCGAGACAACGAGATGTCGCTGACAAGCGCCACGCCCGGCGTTCTCAACCCATCCCACACCTTCAGCGGTTCCTTGTCGGCTTCGCAAAGTCTCGACTATCTCGGCACCGTCCGCGCTCGAGTCGGCTATCTCATCAAGCCGACGCTGCTCGTTTACGGAACCGGCGGCCTCGCCTATGGCGGCGCCGGCCTGAGCGCTTCCTCGATCGCGGGAGAAAGCAACGCGGCCGGAAGGTTGGTCGGCGGAGCCTTCAACAACGTCGGATCTTCGGGCACGCGCGTCGGCTGGACCGCGGGTGGGGGTCTTGAATGGATGTTCGCGCCGCGCTGGACGGCCAGGATTGAATATCTCTATTACGATCTCGGCACGGCCACGGTCGGCGGACCCATGCAGCTTTACAGTTCGGGCGCCGCCGGCGCGGGTTTAGGCGTCACCCAGACCGGCGCGCAATTCAACGGTCATATCGTTCGCGCCGGCCTGAACTATCTTTTCGGCGGGGTCGCTCCGCCCCCGATTGTCGCCAAATATTGATCGGCTTTCGCCGATTCAAGGAAAGCCCGGTCGCTTGGCCGGGCTTTTTTTATGGGCGACGCGGATCAGTTTCGTTCGCCTCCCGCGACGCTCTACCCAAACCGCGCGCGGGGCGCTACACCAAGCGCCTCGCTTGACCGGATCAAACGCCCGTGCCGCCATTATCCGACTTACTGTTCGAAACGCGCATCGCCGCGGAGAGCTTCGCGGAGTTTCTGTCCGGCGGACGCCTGCGGCTGGGAGTCACCGGGCTGTCTCGTTCCGGCAAGACCGTGTTTATCACGGCGCTGGTGCACCAACTGACTCGCGCCCTTGTGGCGGGAACAGGGCGGCAGACCGGGCTGCCGCTGTTCCGCGTCCTCGGCGAGGGACGACTGGAGAGCGCGCATCTCGATCCGCAGCCCGATTACGGCGTTCCACGCTTCGCTTATGAGGAACATCTCGCCGCGCTGACCGGGCTCGACCGCCATTGGCCGCATTCGACGCGGCGAATTTCGGAATTGCGCGTATCGCTCGAATATAAGCGCAAATCCACGTCGGTGTTCTCGCGCTCTGGAACCGGCCGACTGGACATCGACGTGGTCGACTACCCCGGCGAATGGCTGCTCGATCTGCCTCTGCTCGAAAAATCCTACGCGCAATGGTCGCGCGAAACATTGGAAGCATCGAGCGCGGCGGCGCGCGCGTCGATCGCCGCCGACTGGCGCGGAGCCAATGCGCTGGTCGATCCGCTGGCGCGCTTCAAGGAACCGACCGCGCAGCGTCTCGCATCGCTGTTCACTCAATATCTGCGCCACGCCAGGACGGACCAATTCGCGCTGTCGACGCTGCCCCCGGGCCGTTTTCTGATGCCAGGCGATCTCGAGGGCTCGCCGATGTTGACCTTCGCGCCGCTCGTCGTCGAGGAAGGCGTCGAACGGCCCGCGCGGAGCCTCGCCGGCGAGATGGAGCGACGTTACGAGGCTTATAAGGCGCAGATCGTGAAGCCGTTCTTTCGCGACCATTTCGCGCGGCTCGACCGCCAGATCGTTTTGGTCGACGCGCTCGCGGCGCTCAACTCCGGGCCGGCGGCGGTGCGCGATCTCGAAACCGCGCTGACCGAGGTGCTCACCGCCTTTCGCGCCGGACGCTCGAGCCTGCTGAGCTCGATCTTCCGTCCCAAGATCGATAGAATCCTGTTCGCGGCGACCAAGGCCGACAATCTGCATCACACCAGCCACGACCGGCTCGAGGCAATCCTGCGCCTGCTGACCTCCCGCGCCATCGCGCGCGCGGAAGGAGTGGGGGCGAAGATCGACGTGGTGGCGCTGGCCGCCGTGCGCGCGACGCGGGAGGCCGTCGTCAAGCATGACGGCGAGACGCTTCAGGCCATCGTCGGCACGCCCGTCGCGGGCGAGAGAATCGGCCTCGACGCCTTCGATGGCATGGCCGAAGGGGCGATTTTCCCCGGCGAATTGCCGGCCGATCCGCGGATGGTGTTTCGCGGCGACGCGCTCGCCACGCCGGAAGAGGAGGCGGATTTCCGCTTCCTGAAATTTCGCCCGCCCGTCGCGCAACTCGGGCGCGACAGCGAGTTCTTGCCGGCGCCGCACATTCGCCTAGACCGGGCGATGGAGTTTTTGCTCGGCGACCATCTCGAATAGGCCGCCCGCCCGCGCCTCACCAGCATCGCGAGACCATGACCAAGGACATCAAGCCCTTCGAGGAAATCCGCCTGTTGCTCGCCAACATGCCCGCGCCCTGCGCGAAAAGCGTCGAGGCCGCGCGGGCGCGCGACGCGCAACTCACCAAGCCGCCCGGCGCGCTGGGACGGCTGGAGGAAATCGTGCAATGGCTCGCGGCCTGGCAGGGCAGGGCTGAGCCCGCCATCGAAATGCCGGTCGTGGCGGTTTTCGCCGGCAATCACGGCGTGGTCGCGCAGGGCGTGTCGGCCTTTCCCGCGAGCGTGACCAAGCAGATGCTGGATAATTTCACCGCCGGCGGCGCGGCGATCAACCAAATCTGCAAGAGCTTCGGCGTCGGCTTAAAAGTATTCGAACTGGCGCTGGAGCTACCGACGCAAGATTTCACGCAAGGCCCGGCGATGGAAGAGCCAGCCGCCGCCGCGACGCTGGCCTATGGCATGGAGGCGATCCAGGGCGGCGTCGATTTGCTGGCGCCCGGAGAAATGGGCATCGGCAACACCACCAGCGCCGCCGCGATTTACGCCGCGCTCTACGGCGGTCCCGCCGCGCGCTGGACCGGGCGCGGCACGGGCGTCGACGACGCGGGGTTAGCTCGCAAGAACGCGGCGATCGACAAGGCGCTGGCGCTGCACGGCCCCTATCTCAAAGACCCGCTGGAGGTTTTGCGCAGGCTGGGCGGGCGCGAGATCGCGGGCATGATGGGGGCGATTTTGGCGGCGCGGCTCAACCGCGTGCCGGTGGTGCTCGACGGCTACGTCGCCTGCGCATCCGCGGCCCTGCTGCACGCGCTCGATCCCGACGCCATCGCCCACTGCCTGGCCGGCCACGTCTCCGCGGAAGGCGCCCATCGCGAAGTTCTGGCGCGGCTGGGCAAGCGGCCTCTTCTCGATCTCGACATGCGCCTTGGCGAAGGCTCGGGCGCCGCGCTGGCGATCGGGCTGATAAAGGCGGCCCTCGCCTGTCACCAGGGTATGGCGACCTTCGAAAGCGCGGGGGTTAGCGGGAAAGCGTAGAGCGCTCAGATGAACGCCAGATTATTATTGGCCACCGCCGCCTGAATGTGGGCGATGGCGATCTCCGCCGTCGTGGGATCGGTGGTGACATTTTGGATCGCCCGCGTCGCCGCCGCGAAGGCCGCGTCCGTCGTCGTCTGGGCGTCGAGGATCGTTCCGCCGCTTTGCGTCGAAAAACTCGCATACATCTCGGAGACCGCCAGCTTGTTGTCGAACACGGTCTGGCGTTGGACGGCGGCCTGATATTGCGCGGTGGTTAAGGTCGATGGCTGCGTCGACAGATCATATTCGATGAATTCCTGCACGAAGGCGCCGACGACCTCCGAGCGCGCCGTTTGCACGCTGGCGCCCTGAGCCTCCAGCATCGCCAACTGGCCCGTCCAATAGGTGATCCCTCCGGGATCGCCGGCGTTGCCGCCGATATTGGTGTAGAGCGCCGAAATGAATTGGCTGTCGTTCAATGCGCCGTACGTGGCGTTGAAGTAGGTGCTCTGCGTCGTGACGAACATCTGCCCGAGCAATTCGGCGTTGGCCGTCGAGATCGTCGTCGACGCGCCAGTGGCCATCGTCGCGCCCACTTCGCTCTCCCAATAGGCGAGGCCGGGCGAATCGGCGGCGCGGTTGTAGAGCGCGGCGTAGAGACCGAGCACCTCTTGCTGAACGCTTGTCGCCGGCGGCGTCGTATTCGCGTTGATCGCGATGCCGAGATCGGCGGTCACGTTCGTCGACAGATTGTTGCCGAGCGTGTCCTGGATCGTCGCGCCGTTCGGCAGGTTCAAGCCCGTCACATGCAGATCGGAAGTGTTGTCGCCGGGCTGAACGACATAGTAAAACGTCAGGGCGTCCGTCCCCGAACCGCTTGCGTAAGTGGCGACCTGATTGTCGCTCAGTTGCAAAGTGGGCGTCCCCGTCACGGTCACCCCCGCGGTCGTATCCAGCGTCACGGCTATCACATGCCCGGCGCCGACCGTCGCCGCGCCGGAATCCGTCGCGCCCGTGACGCCGCCGGTCGAGAGCGCGATTTGCCCCACGAAACCATGTTGCACGCCGGAGGCGTCGTTATAGTAACCCGAAATCACGCCCGCGCCGTTGACGCCGACAATGTCCGTTTCGGTGGCTCCGGGAACATCGACCGTCGAAACAACGCCATTGTTGTCGATGAAGCCGTGTATATTGCCGGCGTTGTCTTCATAGTAGCCGACGATTTCGCCAGCGGCGTTCTCGGCGGTAGCGCTGGCGTAGTTCGAGCCAGCGACATTTATCGTCGTGATGGCGCCGTTGTTGTAGGTGAACACGTGTTCGTTGTTGGAGGCGTCGACATAGGATCCCGCGATCACGCCGGCGTCGCTGACGCCGACCACATAGGTCTCGGTGGCCCCGGGGACGCTGAAAGCCGCGTACGCTCCGTTGAAGTCGGTGAATCCATGTGCGGCGTAGGCCGCGTCGGTAAAGACCCCGACGATCTCCCCGCTGGCGTTGACGCCGCTGACGGTGGTGGTGGTGGCCCCTGGAACGTTGATGAATGAATAGCCGAAATGATAAACGTAGCCCTGCAATTGGTTGGAGCCATTGTTGAAATAGCCGTAAATCACTCCGCCATCGGTGACGCCCGTCACATAGGTGGCGGTCGCCGCCGGGACGTTGAATTCGTCCAGCGCGCCGTTGATGACGACGAAACCATAGTCGCGATTGTAATTGTCCGTATAGCTGCCCCAAATCTCGCCTGATGACGTAACGCCGATTCCGATTATGTTGCTCGCGCCCGAAATATTATATGTGGTCGCGATGCCGCCTGTCGCGACGAAGGCGTAATCGGTTGAGTCGCCCTCGCCATCGACGGAGCCATAATACCCGACCACCTCGCCGGCGGCGTCGACGCCGGTCGCCGAGATATAGACATTGTTTCCGACCGGAGCGGGGATGTTGATCGAGGTGAAGGCGCTGAACGCTGTCATTTCTCGGTTCTCCTCACAGACTACAAATAACTGAATGATTTCGATATGAAAGTGCGCGGTCGCACGGCTCGACGAGCGGCCAGCCGCGCTCATGAAACCTAGCCGGGTTGGCCCGCGCTCCCCGCAGGGCTATCGCATATGAGTAAAGAGTTCGAAGAAGAATTCTCTGCTCCACATGGCGAGCTTCATTTTTCGCGCCGGCGAGCGTTTGTCTGGGTGCGCGTTCAGCATGTCGAGAGCAATGCGTCTGATG
>JBAUVQ010000091.1:0-5922 GCA_049583305.1 Methylocystis sp. | reverse complement strand
AACCTATATGGGGAGGTTGTTGTAAGAATTGGTGATTTTGTGGGGTGCTCGCTCTTCAATGATCCCGTGACGATATCGGGAGCCTTCCTGAATCTTTCCGATGAGTTTCATGGTCAAATCCCAGCTTCGTATATAACATCCTGCGCCGCCGTGAAAATCATCGGCGCCCGGATCATCGGCAACAAGCGGATCACGTCATGGACTCTTGGCGGGTCGCTCAAATTCTCCGGGGGCGGGAACTGGTTTTGCGCCACGGCCGCTCCGACGACGGCCGCGCAACTCACCGCGATCAACTACAGCGGGGGATGTCTGATCGGAACGCCGCGGTTCAATCCCTCGGGGTGGCTTCAGTATAGCATGGAGGATCCCATCGGCGCGACTTATTACAAGCCCGGCTCGACCACCGCAGACAATCTTCAACAAGCCGATATCGCGAGTCTTGGAGCGTCGTCCGGCGCCTTGCCTCGCGCGCCGATGACGCAATCGGCCAGGCAGTATCGCGATCCCGCGAACAACAGACTGTGGAAGATCACGATTCCGCCGGAGCCTTTGCTGACCCTGACGAGCGTCGCGTCGCCGCCATCTTTTAGCAAGGACACGATGACGTTTTCGGTTTGCTCGTCGAACCAAAGCGGCTTTTCGGCGATAAGCTCCGGCTATATGCTCTATCACTACGCCACCGGAACCGTATTTGTCGTGACAAGCGTTGGAGCGCCGGTCGCGAATTCAGCTTGTTCCTCGCCCGCGACAAGCGTCCAAATAGCGACACTGCAGCAGAATAATATCACGGTCGCTCCGGGCACGAACAAATTCGAGACGAACACGCTTTCGGATAGGACGCTTGCTGGATATTCAATCGTGATACCAACAGGCGCGTTGTTGCCTCGAAATCTCTATTACGGGGCGTTTACGGCGGGAAGCAGGGATATAACGAATATCCAGTATGGAACGAACCGCGCGGATGATCTCACGGCTTACTATCAGCCTGGAGACGTGCTCTATAACTTTGATGCGCGCTCCCAGGGATATGCGTCGGTTTATGGCTCGGCCGCGGCGTGGCCCATACCCGGCCCGACGACTAGGATCGAATCCGTGACCAACGGCGCTCCGGGCTCGATGACGATGAGCGCGCCCGCCGCGAGCACCGGTGTTTTCCCGCTATTCCCTTACGAATTGAGGCCGTGACGTCCCGCCCATTTCGGCCCTCCAAAACCAACGGCGCGCGCGGCGGATTCGAGGCCTCCGGACGCCCGCGAGTTGGAGAGCGCCAAGGATTGGACATAAAGCGGCAACATTGTCGTTGAATGTTCCGGCGCGGCCGCGGCAATGTTTCCGCGGACAGGCGCGCTTCAGTGAGGACAAATGCGTTTTGCGATTACCGCCACGGAACAGACTCTCGGCGTATTCGAGGCCTTCACGCGGGCGGGATGGAAGCCGCTGAAGCTTTTCTTGTCCGACTCGGGGCAAAACTCCACGCAGAAGGCGCTCGTCGCCTACGCCGAGCGTCAGGACGTGGCGATTCAGCTGTCGCGCCTCGTCGAATCCGATTTGCGCGATTTGCGCGACCGGCGATGCGAAGCGCTGATCGTCGCGAACTACCCTTGGAAAATTCCGGACTGGAAGCCCTATCTAAAATACGCCGTCAATTTTCATCCCTCGCCGTTGCCGGAGGGCAGGGGACCGCGGCCCGCCGCCCACGCCATTCTGGAGAAGCGCGGCGATTGGGGAGTCACCTGTCATCGCCTGGACGCGAAATTCGACCAGGGCGAAATTCTCGCTTCCGAGATTTTCGCCTTGCAGCCCGACGAGTGCCACGAGAGCCTCGACCTTAAGATCCAGATGGCGTCGAGGACGCTCGCGACGCGCGTCGCCGGGCGCTTCGTCGAGCTTTGGGATCGTGCCCAGCCGCAGGGCAAGGGCAGTTACTGGCCGCGGACGAAAATCGAGGAGCATTTCATCGATTTCAAGCGGCCGGTCGACGCGATCATGCTGCGCGTTCGCGCCTTCGGTTCGGGCGAAAGCCTCGCCGTCGTCAACGGCGCTTGCTTTGTCGTCAAGCGCGCGGTCGGCTGGCGGGCGAAGCACAATATGCCGCCCGGCGCCGTCGCCCATGCGTGCAATCGCACGCTGGTGGTCGCCGCCGCCGACGGCTATATCGGCCTCGTCGAAACCGACGGTCCCCTTCCGTCCACGCCAAGCTCCAAGCCGGTCTCCGGGAAGAGCTAGGAGCGACGCCTCGAGCGCTTCGGGACAGCGCCTTGGCGAGCGCCAACGCCAATTCGCGGCCCGAGGCCGTCGCTCGGCGCCAGTTCACCGCGTCGAGCCCACCGACATTGCAAAGCCCGCCGTGGGGCGTGAGATGAACGCCCCAGGCAAACCACGGGGGATCGCGCGCCCGCGACGCTTCAGAAATTGCCGCGGGGTCGAGCGTCTCGCGCAACAGGCCGGGCCCGAAAATCCAGATCAGTCGCGTCGGCGTGACCTCGACGGTAAGCGAAGAAAACAGCCAGCCCACGACGAGGACGATCACGCGGGCCAGGAGGAACGGCAGGGGTTGGCGCGAGGAAGCCGACCGCGAGCCGGCTCATGGCCAGAACCGTCACACCTCCACGTATGTGAGTTCCTGCCTGCGTATGACGGTAAAAGGGCCAAATGGGTGATTCTCCCGATTTGCCGCCGCGGCGATAGGCCCCACGCTTGGCGCGCCACGTGAAAATGTTGGGAAAACGAAGCGCCGCCCCGCCGCGTCGCGCGAAGCAGGCCACAAGCATGTTGCGGAGCAGCGCGAGCGGCCTTATGGGTATCGCGCGAGCCGGGCGCGCCGGCGAAGCGTTGGGGCGTCGCCAAGTGGTAAGGCAGCGGATTTTGATTCCGCCATACGGAGGTTCGAATCCTCCCGCCCCAGCCAACAATTTCAATTAGTTATGTCGGACGCGCCGCGCCGAATGAGGCCTGGGCCACCATATGGCTATGAGCCGGCTGATTTTGGGAGGTCGTTGCGTCGCAGTTCATTCCGCGCTCGATCCCTTGTCACTCGGCCGTCCCTGACATGAACAAATTTCGTTCGTGGCGTTTAAGCGGTGTTTCGTATCACAACGCAGACCGGCGCGAAGCGCGGTATCGGGCGTGTTTTCACGAGGAATTACCGTGATCGAGACATGGGAGCCCTTACATTCTCAAGCGTCATCGACAAGCGTATGCATGCGCGGAACGCGTGTCGACGAACGAACGGGCGGATTACCGGGGCGCGAGAAAGTCGTCTCGCGCCCCAGGCGGTCACTCAGCCGCCGTGCGAAATGATCGGCGCGAAGTGAATAGCCGCGAAGACCAGCGCGATCGCGGCGACCGCCCAAGCGACCTGCTTCAGTAAGGCGCCCGTGTCTCTTTTTGCTGCCACTTTGTTTCTCCTAATTTATCCCTGTTTTATTGTCAGAGGCGGCGCGCAGGGACAGTTGATCGCTTCGCCTGATTGGAATCTCGTTGCGGCGGGCCGCGCAAAAAAATGATAAGGCGCGCCAGCGCGACGAGAAGATAGTGATCCGACGCGTTGACGCGCATGGCCTTGCTCATCTCTCAGCCCCGGACTTTAAGACCTTTACGTCGGTCGCACCACAAACATTTCCCGCCGCCCCTCCACGGACCGACATTGCCGACACGTCCCAGTAGGAATTGCCGCCCCGCGCCGTATGTCACGCCAGGAGTCATTTTCGAGCCCCTCGATCGCATCGAGCAAGTTTGGCGGCGCTTCGATAAACGGCGCGGCGGCAAGATCGCGCGCATCGCGAACGACATCGTCGAAGCCAAATCGCGGCAAGCTATCGGAACGTATGAGTTTTGAAGAAGCACGTTACGTCATTCGCGACTCCCAAAATCCCGAGGCGGATTTGCGGTCGCCTAAGCGAACGACATAATCTCATATTGTGATATAGTTTAGGTTCGGGTATGTGTCGCCTCGACGAGGCGTGGCGGATGTCGTGGGCGTGTCACGGCGAGCCTCGCCCAAGCGCCAGTTCGCGCGTTGTGGAAGAGAGGGTTTTGATCGGCGAATGTTGCGCCGAACGCTCCGATCCGTCCGGCATCGCGACAATTCCACCTGGTCGCCGTCCGACCTCGTTGCTCGCGCGCGTCGACGCAGAAGGATAATGAGTCATGACCGACCTTGGCGCCTTTTGCCTTGACCTCGCGCTGATCGCGGGCTTGCCGGTGATGTGGGTCTGTATTTCCTCCGCGATGTTTGAGGCCGTCATTCGAGCGGTCGCGCGACTGAGGCTTGGCGTCACTTCGGGCCGCGGAGAACTTGGCGCCAAACTCAACCCGCGAATCCTCAAGGTAAAGCGGAGGGATCCTGCCTGCATCGGGTCGGTCGGGTTCGTCGTTCCATTTTTCCATTCCACGCTGGGGTGGAGAGTCAAGCCGAGTTGGCTCGCCGCGCCATGGTCCGCGGCGGCGGGCGTGGTTTAGTCATGACCGCGATCGACTCACGTCCCTTGCGCGGATGGCGTTTTTTGTTGCTTAACATCGTGCTTGGGCTCGGCAATGTGCTGGTTTTGTCGAATGTTCCTGGTTACACGATCCTGGCGCTTTACGCCGCGAGCAATCTGCGGGGCGTGACGCCGAGCTTCGGCACGTGGGCGACCACCGACCATATGATGGGCATCGCGCTCGGCTTTGGGCTGGCTCGCTGGCCCACGGCGCGGTTCGGGGAATATCGCACGCTGGTCGCCGCCTATGTTTTATACGCCGTGATGTCGCTTTCGTGCGCGATGAGCGACTCGATTTATTTTCTGGTGATCTCGCGCGTTCTGCTCGGCGTGGCCGGCGGCGTCATCATCCCGGTCGGACAATCGGTTCTGCTCGGCGAATATCCCGAAGGGCTGAGGACGTTCGGCGTCGGGCTGTGGGGCATCCTCGGCATGATGCCGTTCATCCTGGGAACCTATCTTGGCGGCTGGTATTCGGAATTTCTCGGCTGGCGCTTTTTGTTCTACTCGAACATTCCGGTCGCTTTGCTGGCCGCCGGCGTCGTCGGGTCGCTGATGCATGGGCGCGGCTATCGCCGGCGCTTCCCGCGTTTCGACCTCGTTGGCTTTTTGCTGCTGGCGGCGATTCTTTACGGGCTGCAGACGATTTTCAACATGGGCAACGACTTCGATTGGTTCCACTCGCCGATCCTGGTCGTCGCGCTGACTATCGCCCTGGTGGCGCTGCCTTGTCTCATCATTTGGGAGCTCGGGGAGCGGCAACCGGTGATCGACATGCGACTGTTCGGCTATCGCAATTACGCGATCGCCACGCTGTGCTCGGTGGCGGGGTTTCTCATCATTCAGGGATCGCTGTCGCTTTTGGTCAGCCAGTTGCAATTGATTCTCGGCTATAGCTCGTCGCTCGCCGGCGGCGTGTATCTTTCGTTGCTGTTTTTATCGGTTCCGTGCGCTGCGATCGTGCACGAACTGTGCAAGCGCGTCGACATCCGTTTGATCTGCTGCCTGAATTTTATCGGCTTCGCGGTGACGCTGACCTGGCTCGGGCTGTTCGACAAGACCGCCTCGTTCGACCAGATCGCCTGGCCGATGACCTTCTTCGGCTTTTCGCTGGCGATGTTCTTCGCGCCCTTGGCGAATCTCGCCATGCATGGCCTGCAAGGCGCGCGGCTGATGCGCGCGGCGGAGGAGTTCGTGGTGCTGCGCACGGTCGCCGGCGGCTTCGGCATCGCGCTGCAGGGCGTGGTGCTGTTCCGGCGCACGCCCTATCATCAGCTCGATCTTTCCGACGCGTTCGGCGGCAGACGCTTCGCCGAACTGGATCTGATGACGCAACTTACCGACAAGCTCGCGCCACTGGGCTTCACGCCCGCCATGGCGACCAGTCAGGCCGGGCGCTTTTTGCAGCAGGAGGCGGCGTTGCTGGCCTTGAACGACGCCT
>JBAUVQ010000090.1:0-29496 GCA_049583305.1 Methylocystis sp. | reverse complement strand
GCAAACAGCCGACGCCCAGCTCAGCGAGGACGACGCGGAGCAGGCGGCTCCTCCCGCGCGCAAGCCTTCGGTCGTCGCGCCGGTCGCGGCGGAGCGGAGCGAGGAAAAAGCGCGTCCGGCGTTCGTCTCCGGCGGAAAGAAGCAGGCGCAGGCCGCGCCGGTCGGGCGGAAGGCCCGCGCCGCCGAGCGTGTTCACGCCGCGGCGGTGGACGGCTCGACGTCGCAGGTCGTCGGCAAGACCACGCATCACGACGGCGGCGCGACGACCACGCCCTCCTCGCTTAAGCGTGTCGACGCCGAAAGCGCGCAACTCGCCAAATTCGACAACGGGAGGCCCACGCATACCGGTTGGATGATCCAGCTCGGCGCCACCGACGACGCCGGCAAGGCCAACCAACTGTTGACCCGCGCGCGTTCGTCCGGACATGGCGTGCCGGCTAGCGCCACCGCCTTCACCGAGAAGGTGCAAAAGGGCCACGAGACGCTCTATCGCGCGCGCTTCGCCGGTCTCGAGGAGCAATCCGCCGAGTCGGCCTGCAAGACGCTGAAGCGTTCAGGATTTTCCTGCTTCGCCACCAAGAACTAAGGGCGCGCCAGAATGTCTTTCGCCACCGATAACACGACAACCCGCCGTACCGCCCACTGGCTCGAGGCCGCGCGCCGAAAGAACCGATTCGACTTCTCATCCATGATGCCGACGCATCAGGACGTCCTTGGCTTCGTTGACGCGGGCGGCGAGGTCCGTCGTCCCACCGTGGTCTGGATGCAGCTTCTTCATCAGCTCGCGATGCGCCCGCGCTATTTCGCTCACCGGCGCGCCTTTCTTGAGGCCCAATATCTCATAGGCCTCGTCCTCCGACACCGAGCCAGGCCGTCGGGGCGCGCCGCCGCCGCCGCTCCGCGCGTCGCCGTCACGTTGTGTTGCGCCACGCCATCCGGGAAAACGGCGGTCGAAATAAGCCTCTAGCAGACGCGCGCCTTCGGGATCGTCGGTAAGGCAGAGCTGGTAGAGTTCGAGAAGTTGCGGCCGCGTGAGCTGATCGAGCGGCTTGCCTTCGTCGGGCCCGGCCAGGATCACGCCGCGAATGGCGCCGGTGGAGCGATCAAGCTCCATTTCGATCATCGCCGAACGCACACGCGAGACCCCGGTCGCGCCCCATCCCGCCGAACGAAAGCCGCCGAAGGAGCCGCCGCGAAGCCCCAGCAGCCAAAGGCCCAGGGCGCCGAGCGCCAGCCCGGGGCCGAGCAGGCCGCGCGCGAGCATCAGCCCGCCCAGCCCCAGCGCCATGAAGCCGACCCATCCCTTGAGTAGCCGAGCCAAAAAGGCCGGCGAGGCCCGGGTGAAACTTTTCAAAGCGTAGAACGTCAGGACGACGATCAGAATTCCGACGATCACGGGCATGAACTGTCTTTCTCGATTCGCCTTCCCGCCGCGTCTGGCTCAAGCAGGTTAAGCCATCCTCTTGGCGTCATTTGGTAACTCCCTGGCGACGCCGACGCGACTCCTAAATTTGCGATAGCAACAGACGCGCGGCTGCTTCGCCTCGCTCCGCTCTTTTTTCCAGCTCCAACCGACCGCCGACGGCGTAAGCCGCGACCGCCTTCAGCAAATCCGCGAGTCGGCGCGGCGCGCTGGCGTCGAAGGCCGCGTAGGCGCCGCCGGTAAGACGGGCGATTTCGCGAAAGGCCAATTGCGCGGCCCGGTCGGAGCCCTCCTGGAACATGAACGCCTTGACGCCCAGAAGCCCCAGCTCGCCGGCGACCGCGCCAAGATCGTCCACGCTCTCCTCCATAGCGTCGCCGATGAAGATCAGCGCGCCCACGCGCCGGGCGCGCGTCTCGTGGCGCGCGTGGCGCAACACCTTGCCGATCTGCGTATGGCCGGCGCGGCAATCGATCTTCGCCATCAGCGCCGCGAGCCCCTGCCCGCCCGAAACGAATTTCGACGCCCGACACTCCGACATTCCGCGAAAATAGACGAGTTGCACGTCAAGCCCGCCCTGCGTCGCCGTGGTCGCGAACATTTCACCCTGGATCGACTGGGCGAGATCCCAGGTCGGTTGGCGGCTCATGGTCGCGTCGAGCGCGAATATCAGCCGCCCCCGCCCCTCGCCGTCCCTCGCCGGCGCGAGATCGCGAACCTCGTCGAGGAAGGCGGCCACCGAACCCTCCGGCGCCGTTCTGGCTTGCTGCGCGATATTGGGCTTGTCGCTCACGGTGCTCACGTCGTCTGTTGAAACCGCTATAGCAAATCGGGCGGGAACGAGGTCATTGCAAGAGGCGCGAGCAATTAGTCGCGCGAACGGCGGCAGCATAGCGCCCTTCGGCCCAGTGGGCGATACGATTTCGCGCGAGGAGCCTCGAAGAGAGCGGGGCGGGATTCGGGACGGCCCCATTCAGTCCGCCTTGAAGCCGCTGGCGAGCCTTTTTTCAAAGGCGAGCGTTTGACAAAGCCCCAAGGCGACGCTCGGGTAAGCGAGCGCGGCGGTCGAATTCGACACAAACGAATGCGACAACCGAGAGTAGGCCCCTCACCTCACCGGCGGCGCGTACATCAGGCCGCCTTTCGACCAAAGCGCGTTTTGCCGGCGCTCCATCGCCAAGGGCGAGCCCTGCCCCAGATCGCGCTCGAACACCTCGCCGTAATTGCCGACCTGTTTTACGACGCGGTAAGCCCAGTCGGCGGAGAGGCCCAGCCCTTCGCCAAAGTCGCCGTCGACGCCAAGAAGCCGCCTGACGTCGGGGTTTTCGGATTGCAGCGACTCGTCCGCGTTGGCGGAGGCGATGTTCAACTCCTCGGCGTTGAGCATCGCGAAATGGGTCCAGCGCACGATGTTGAACCATTGATCGTCGCCCTGCCTGACGATCGGCCCCACGGGCGCCCGGGTGATGAGATCGGCCAACACCGTATGCTCGCCGGGCTGGGACAGCCCGGTCCGGGCGGCGTAGAGGGCCGCGATGTCGGCCGACAGCAGATCGCATTGCCCGGCCTCGTAAGCTTTCACCGCCTCGTCGAGCGACGGGAACAGGCGAGGCTTATAGTCGGAGCCGCGCGCGTGAAAGAAGTCGGCGAGATCGAGCTCCAGCGAGGTTCCCTGTTGCAGGCAGACCGTCGCGCTCGCGACTTCGAGCGGCTTTTGCTGGTCGGGTTTCCGGCGCGCCAGAAAGCCCTGGCCGCCGTAAAAGGTGATTGTCGTGTAGAGCAGCTGCTGGCCGGCGTCGCGCGCCTCGGTCCAGGGCGCGCCGCGCAGCAACAGGTCGACCGCGCCCGATTGCAGCGCGCCGAGGCGTTCCTTGGCGGTGAGCTGGATCACGCGGATCTTGGCAGGATCGTCGAACACCGCCGTGGCCAGCGCTCGGCAAAAGTCGATATCGAAACCGGTCCAGTCGCCCGCCGCGTCCTGCCGCGCGAAGCCCGGCGACGGCGCGGAGACGCCGCAAGCGACCGCGCCGCGCCTCTGAACCTGCTGCAAGGTGGTCGATCCCTTGACCTCGGGCTGCGCGAACGCGACGGAGGCCGCCGCGACGGCCAGCAGCAGCGCGAAACCGGGGAAAGAACAGCGGGACTTCATGTCGAACTCGGCTTCATCGCGGGGCTGGTTTAGGGTGGATATGCGCGCGCGGGGGCGCGGGGTTGGGCCTAGGGGCGACGATGAGCGATTCTACGAAGGAAACAAGGCGGAAAAAGAGTAGCCGCACGGTTCTCGTGCACGCCGGGCGAAGACCCTTCGAACAGCATGGCTTCATTAACACGCCCATTTACCGCGGATCGACCGTCCTGTTCGCTTCCGCCGGCGATTTCGAAAGCCACCGCCAGCCCTACACCTACGCGACCAAGGGCACGCCGACCATCCGCGCGCTTGAACAGGCCTGGAGCGAAATCGCCGGCGCCGCGCTCACCGTGCTGACGCCCACCGGGCTGGCGGCGATCACGCTCGCCCTGATGACCGCGACCAAGGCCGGCGACCACGTCCTCGTCAGCGACTCGGCCTACCAGCCGACGCGCATTTTTTGCGACGGCGTATTGAAGCGCTTTGGCGTCGAGACCCAGTTTTACGATCCGCGCCTCGGGGCCGGCGTCGGCGCGCTGATGCGGGACAACACCAGCGCGATCCTCGCCGAATCTCCGGGGTCGCTGAGCATGGAGGTGCAGGACGTTCCGGCCATCGCCGAGGCCGCGGCGGCGCGGGGCGTCTGCCTCATTCTCGACAACACCTGGGCGACGCCGTTGTTTTTCCCGCCGCACGCGCATGGCGTCGATCTCAATATCGAGGCCGGCACCAAATATCTCTCCGGTCACGCCGATCTCATGTTGGGGCTCGTCTCCGCCAACGAGGCCTGGGCGAAGCGGCTGCGCGCGACCTACGACGCCTTCGCCATGTGCGCCGGACCCGAGGACGCTTTTCTCGCGCTACGCGGATTGCGCACGATGGAGTTGCGGATGCGCGAGCAGGAGCGCGCGGGGATCGCGCTCGCACGGTGGCTTTCCGCGCGGGCGGAAGTGGCGCGCGTGCTCCACCCCGCCCTGCCTTCGCACCCCGACCACGCGCTGTGGAAGCGCGATTTCACCGGCGCCGCCGGGTTGTTTTCGATCGTGCTGAAGCCGGTCCCGAAAGCCGCCGTCGCCGCCTTTCTCGACGCGCTGGAGCTGTTCGGGATCGGCTATTCCTGGGGCGGCTTCGAGAGCCTCGTCATCCCCTTCGATTGCCGTGTTTCCCGCACCGCGACGACCTGGGCGCCGGAAGGCCCGGCTCTGCGCTTTTCGGTCGGGCTCGAGGAGGTCGCGGATTTGCAAGCGGACATCGAGGCGGGGTTCGAGAGCATGCGGAAAGTGTGAGCGACCACGCGCGCCCGCGGCCGCCATCGAGCGCTTCGTGACACCTCTTGCGTCCGCGAAAACGCGTCGTCGAAAGACCGAAAACAGCCGCAAACTCGATCAAGGGCGGGGATAGCGAAACATCGTCCGTTAATGTCGTCGCCCGATGGCGGACCGTCGATACGGCTTTTTACATTTTTCGCCGTAGCGTCCTTGGTGTTTCGCAATCAAAGGCGCCCGACATGATGAAAGCTCTTTCCCGCGCGAACCCCGTCGTTCTCGGCGTTTGCGCGATGTTCGCGATCACCCTCGTTTACGTGGAAATTCAGCCGGAATATCTTCCCGTCGCGAGCGAGACGGGCGGCGCGCCGACGCGCTGAGCCGGCGCTGGCCATAGGCCGCGACGCGCCCGCTCACGCCGGCGACAGCTTCCCCTTGCCGAACGCCAATATAAGCGCCTTCAACTCGATCTCCAGAACTTCCTCGGCGGCGTCGGCGTAAGTGAACCATTGCGTGACGCGCTGCCCTTGCTCGGGCCAGTGTTTGGCCTGGCGCAGCACCTGCATCGGGAATACGTCGACTCGGCAAAGAATCACCGCGCCGTTCTTGAGCCGCTTTTGATAGTGGAACGAGCCGATCTTCGTCTTCTCGATCTTGCCTCGCAGCCCGGCTTCCTCTTGCGCCTCGATCGCCGCCGCCGCATGGGGCTTGCGGCCCTTCATCGGCCAACCCTTGGGGATCACCCAGCGCCGCGTGTCGCGCGAGGAGGCGAGCAGGATTTCGACGCTTTCCCCGACCAGCCGCCACGGCAACGCAGCGTATTGCTGGCGCGGCTCGCCGCCGCCTTTCGTCTTTTTGCCGGTGAACTTGTATTTCATGCGAAATGCCTCGCCAGCGCATAGAACAGCGCCGCGATCAGCGCCGCCGTCGGCATTGTGACAATCCAGGCGACGACGATGTCGCGGGCGACGCTCCAGCGCACGGCCGAGACCCGTCGGGCCGCGCCGACGCCGACGATCGCGCCGGTGATGGTGTGCGTCGTCGAAACCGGCACGCCGAGCCCCGTCGCCAGAAACAGCGTGATCGCCCCGCCCGTCTCCGCGCAAAAACCCTGCATCGGCGTCAATCGCGTGATCTTGGAGCCCATCGTGCGCACGATGCGCCAGCCGCCGAGCAAGGTGCCGAGCCCCATCGCGGACTGACAAGCGAGCACGACCCAGAGAGGCACGACAAACTCGCCGCCGGTCGCGCCGTGACTATGGAGAAGCACGGCGATGACGCCCATCGTCTTTTGCGCGTCGTTGCCGCCGTGGCCCAGCGAATAGAGCGAGGCGGAGATGAATTGCAGCCAGCGAAAACTGGCGTCCACCTTGAACGGCGACTGGCGCACGAAAAGCCAGGACACCGCGAGCACCAGCGCGAGCGCCAGAAAGAACCCCAGCGCCGGCGACAAGACGATCGCCGAGCCGGTCTTGAGCAATCCGCCCCAGACGATGGCCGCGCTTCCAGCCTTCGCGGCGCCCGCGCCAATCAACCCGCCGATCAGCGCATGAGAACTCGACGAGGGAATTCCGAGGAGCCAGGTGGCCAAGTTCCACGCCATGGCGCCCATCAGCGCGCCAAAGATGACGTAATCGTCGACGATTTCCGGAAGGACGATGCCGGAACCCACGGTTTTCGCGACATGCAGTCCGAAAAACAGGAAGGCGATGAAATTGAAGAAAGCGGCCCAGATCACCGCGTATCGCGGGCGAAGCACCCGCGTCGAAACAATCGTCGCGATGGAGTTCGCCGCGTCGTGCAGGCCGTTGAGGAGATCGAACGCAAGCGCCACCAAGACAAGGCCGACGAGCGCGAAGGAAACGTCATGCACCAGCGGCTCCTCGTCTAAATATGTTCGATGACGATGCCGCTGATCCGATTGGCGACGTCCTCAAAGCCGTCGACCACTTTTTCGAGATGATCGTATAACTCCGCGCCGACGATGTACGCCATTGGATCGGCGTTGCGGTGAGCGCGAAACAAATCCTTCAGACCTTGATCGTGGATCGAGTCCGCTTCGTCCTCGATTTTGGAGATTTCCTCGCTGAACGCGTTGAGCGTGACGGCGTTCGGCCCCATTTTTCGCAGCAATGGCAAGGCGTCGCGGGTCAATTCGGCGGCCTGAACGATGATGTCGCCCATGCGCAGCATCTGCGGTTCGAAGTCGGTCGTCTCGAACATCTGGGTGGCTTTCGCCGTCTGGTGCATCTGGTCGATCGCGTCGTCCATCGCCGTGATGAGATCGCGGATGTCGCTCCGGTCGAACGGCGTGATGAAGGTGCGGCGGATCGCGAGCAAGACGTCGCGCGTGATGTCGTCGGCCTGATTTTCGAAACGTTTGATCTCGGCCGCCCGCGGTGCGACGCCCTCCCCGCCGTCGAGCAAGGCGCGCAACGCGCGCGCGCCCTCCACCAGCGTCTCGGCGTGTTTCTCGAAAAGATCGAAAAAGCGCTCTTCCTTGGGCATGAGCGCCTGAAACCATTCGAGCACGCGCGACCTCCCAAGGGCGCCGGTCGTCACAAAAGTGTCACAAATCCGGGCGCGCGACGACTTAGCCCGTCGCGCGCCAAGAGTAAAGCGTCCCGTTCGAAACGGCTAGCTTGCCTTCCGCGCGAAGATCAGGCGATGGATGATTCCGCCGAGCAAGCCGCCAGCCAGCGGCGCGGCCCAGAACAGCCAGAGTTGCTCCAGGGCCCAGCCACCGACGAACAACGCCTGCCCCGTGGAACGAGCGGGATTGACCGAGGTGTTGTCGACGGGAATCGAGATCAAATGGATCAGCGTCAGCGCGAGGCCGATGGCGATCGGCGCGAAGCCGGCCGGCACGCGGCTTTCGGTGGAGCCCAGAATGACCAGCAGGAAAAATCCGGTCAGAATCACCTCGATCAGGATCGCCGACAGGCGCGTGTAGCCCTCGGGCGAATGCTCGTCGAAACCGTTGGCGGCGAAGCCGCCCGCCACGGAGAAATCCAGCTTGCCGGTCGCGACCAGGAACAGCGCACCCGCCGCCGCCACGGCGCCCGCGACCTGAATGATGATGTAGGGAATGAGATCCTTCCAGGAGAAGCGGCCGGCGACCGTCAATCCGAGCGACACCGCGGGATTAAAGTGGCCGCCGGAAATGGGCCCGAAGGCGTAGGCGCCGGTCAGCACCGTCAGGCCGAAGGCCAGCGCGACGCCGGCAAATCCGATTCCCAATTGGGGATACGCGGCCGAGATAACGGCGCTGCCGCAGCCGCCGAACACCAGCCAAAATGTTCCGAAAAACTCAGCGGCCAGCCTGCGGCCCAGGTTATATTCCATAATTAGCCTCCTAACTTAGCGCTTATTGAACGACTATCGCGCGACGAATCAATCGACGCGCGGAATGACATTAAGCAGGTATTCAAGACCAAAAGGCGGCGACGCAAAATTACTTCCGCGGCAGACAATTTCTTGGGGAGAGACTGGCGACCCCGGCAGGATTCGAACCTGCGACCTTCTGCTTCGAAGGCAGTTGCTCTATCCAGCTGAGCTACGGAGCCGCGAACAAACGAAGTGAGGCGGCGGCGTTGGTTCAAACGCCGCGCGCGGCCGAAAATAGTTCGAAAAGCGGCCAATGGCGACCCCGGCAGGATTCGAACCTGCGACCTACTGCTTAGAAGGCAGTTGCTCTATCCGGCTGAGCTACGGGGTCGAACTCTCGACAATGGTCAATGTGTCCAGAGGCCGACGCGGCTGGTCCTGAAATTATCGGCGTAGGACGCGATGCGGCGCCAGGCCTTCGCGGGTTTGGGCTCCTCCACGCGATAGGGAAGCCCGTTACGCTCGGCATAGGCGATCGCCTCTTCCTTCGAGTCGAAGGTGAGGTTGATCTGCGACTTCATATCCGACGACGAAGTCCAGCCCATCAGGGGATCGACGGCGCGCGCGGTTTCGGAATCGAAGCGCAACGCCCAGGGTTGCTTGACGCCCGGAGCTGATTGCGTCGCGCTCGCGGCGGGACAGTAAATGCGTGCGGTCATGTAGCCTCGCGGTTGACTTTTGCCTACAGCCGGCGGCCGCGCCAACGGCCGCGACATTATCTAAATTGGTCGGGGCAGCAGGATTCGAACCTGCGACCTGAAGTACCCAAAACTTCCGCGCTACCGGGCTGCGCTATACCCCGTCGGAGACCGCGCGACGCGCGTGCCGCTCGTTGCGCCTTCGCTACCACGCTCCCGCCCCGCTCACAAGCTACGCGACAGCGCGACGTCAGGGTTTAAAGCTCGGATGGCGTATTTCGTCGCCGACCGAGAGACCCATCGCCCGCGCGGCGCCGGCGTTGAGCTCGATCACCGCGTAGGCCGGCGTCTCCGAAGTTATGATCGCTTCCGACATCGGAACCGCGTCCGCCGCCACCTCGGTCACGCGGCCCTTGCGCGAGACGAAGACCATATCAAGAGGAATATAGGTATTCTTCATCCACATCGAGACTTGCTGCTCTTTCGGGAACAAAAACAACATCCCGTGGTCCGGCGCCATCGACCGGCGATTCATGAGTCCGGTGTGCAGTTGGCGCTCGGTGCGCGCGACCTCGATCTGGAACCGATGAGAACCCGACGCCGTGACGAACTCCAAAGGCTCGGTCGCTTCGGCGGCCGCGCATGGGGCCAACATCGCGGCCACGAAGACAAGCGCGAGCCGCGTCGCCCGTGAAATCTTCGAAAGTGAATTGGCGCTGCACATTTTCCAAGAACTCCGGAACCGCGCCAAGATTAACAAATCCGGCGCGATCCCGAAAGCGGCGGGCGGATGGGGCGTCAATGCGACGCCGGCCCCTTGGCGTCGAGCGGCCGAACTTCCGCGGCCATGAGGCCCTTGGGGCCGTCGCCATAGCGCACCAGCACGCTGTCGCCTGGTTTCAGCTCGGCCAGTCCATACCGCCGCACGGTCTCCATGTGCAGAAATATGTCCTCTGTCCCCTCCCCGCGCGTGAGGAAGCCAAACCCCTTGATTCGGTTGAACCACTTGACGATCGCGATCTCGTAGCCGCCGACCGGGGTCACCTGCGTGTGCGTGCGTCCCGCGAGAGACTGCGAGGGATGCACGGCCGTCGACTCGTCCATCGCGACGATGCGGAACACTTGCAATCCCTTGGAGCGGGCTTGCGCCTCGCAGACAACCCGGGCGCCTTCTTGCGCCGTCTGGTAGCCGCAGCGGCGCAGTGTCGTCACATGCAGCAAAATATCCGCCGTGCCATCGTCCGGCACGATGAAGCCGTAACCCTTCGCGACATCGAACCATTTGATGGCGCCGGCCACTTCGATGAGATCAAGTCCGGCCTCGTCGCCTTCCGTAGCGGCGGACGAGGCGCCCAACTCATCCTGAAAAACAGTTTTAGCTCCCAACTGACCAACCCCCTCTGCCGATCCAGAGCAACACGATTTCGAACGATGACGCATGCCTTGACCGAATCGACGCCGCGTCGATGAATCACTTAAGTAAAGATACCATTCACGGAGCAGCATCCAACACAGATTTTTCATAATTCGCGCTTTGCTGTGGACAGCGCGCGGGGGCGCCGGGCGCGAGCTGAATTTGCGCGACGCGCGAGGGTGCGATAAACGACGCGTCGGGCGGCGTGGCGTGTGGTCGCGGCGCGCGGGGAAACGCGCTTCGCCGCAAGTCGAGAATGCCGCGACGTCATTTCCGCCGCGTGATTGTTCGAACGATTTCGACGTCGCTCGATTGACGCGCGACAATGATAGCCGTCCACCCAAACGCCCAAGCAAAAGCTGGAGCTAGCCATGACCGTTCCGTCGAACGCCGCGTCGCCTCTTTCACAGCCGCACACGCAGGACGTGCGCCCCGCGACCGCGTCACTCGATCTGGTCGCGCTCGCCGCCGCGCGAGAGGATGAGCGCTTCGCGCTGCACTCCAAGTATCTCAATGAAATGTGGGTGCGCGTGCTGAAGACGATCGGCTACGACGTCGGCTTTACGCGCGGAGTCGGGCCCTATCTCTTCGACCGCGCCGGCGACCGCTATATCGATCTCCTGAGCGGCTACGGCGTCTTCGCGGTTGGACGCAACCATCCGAAGATCCGCGACGCGCTGATCGGCGTGCTGAATGGCGAGTTGGCCAATCTCGCTCAATTCGACGTCTCCGTTCTCGCGGGCGTGCTGGCCGAACGGCTGCTCGAGTTTACGCCCTGGCTCGAAAAGGCCTTCTTCGCCAATTCCGGCGCCGAGGCGGTTGAAGCCGCGATCAAATTCGCGCGCCACGCGACGGGCCGATCGGCGATCGTCCATTGCTCGCATTCCTTCCATGGCCTCAGTTATGGCGCGCTTTCGCTCAACGGCGACACGATCTTCAAGAAGGGGTTTGGACCGCTCCTTGCCGATGCGCGCGAAACGCCCTTCAACGATCTCGCCGCGCTCGACGAAGCGCTGCGCGGTCGCGACGTGGCGGCGTTTTTCGTCGAGCCGATTCAAGGCAAGGGCGTCAACATTCCGCATGACGACTACTTGAAGGGCGTCGCCGAACTTTGCCGTAAATATGGGACTCTGTTCGTCGCCGACGAAATTCAGACCGGCGTCGGACGCACCGGCAAATTCCTGGCGATCGAGCACTACGGGGTCGAACCCGACATGGTCCTGCTCGCCAAGGCGCTGTCCGGCGGACATATCCCGGTCGGCGTCGTGCTGTTGCGCAAATCGATATTCGACAATGTCTTCGACCGCATGGACCGCGCGGTCGTGCATGGCTCGACATTCTCGAAGAACGACATGGCGATGGCGGCCGGCATCGCGACGCTCGACGTGCTGAAGGATGAGCGCATGATCGAGAACGCCGCCGCGAAGGGCGAAAGGTTGCTCGCGACCTTCCGCAAGATGGCCGAACGCTATGAACTCGTTTCCGAGGTGCGCGGCAAGGGACTGATGATCGGCGTCGAATTCGGGCCGCCGAAATCGCTGATGCTCAAGGCCACCTGGAATTTGCTCGAAACCGCCAATTCGGGTCTCTTCGGCCAGTTGATCTGCATTCCGCTGTTCAAGGACCATAAGTTGCTGACGCAAGTCGCGGGGCACGGCAATCCGACGATCAAGCTCCTGCCGGCCTTGACCCTGAGCGACGCGGATTGCGACTGGATTGAATCGTCCTTCGACGCGGTGATCGCCGACGCGCACAAGGCGCCCTCGGCTGTCTGGTCGCTCGGCAAGACGCTCGCCGAACATGCGATCAAGGCGCGCATGGGCGGCTGAGCCGAGCGCCGCGTTAATCACACGAAGATCGAAGCATCCGCCCCTATCCGGCGCGCACGTTAATGGTTCGTTAATTGCCCCCTGTCGTCGAGACGCCGCTTGGGTGTCCCGAAATCGCGCGATTTCCGCCGCATGGGCGGAACGGCGCCCCGATACGACACGAAAGGGCAAGAATATGCGTCTCAATTCGAAACTCAAGGCCGCCTGTCTGGCCAGCGTCGCCGTGGTCGCGATGCTCGCCGCGAGCGAGGCGACGGCGGGCGGACGCGGCGGTCACGGTTACGGTCAATCAAGGGCCCCCGGCCATTGGGCCGCCGGCACTAGCCTCGGCGCGGGCCTCGGTCAGCATTGGGTCGGCCCTCCCGCCAGCGGCGGCTATAACACCCATGCGGGATTTAACGGCGGAGGTGGCCGTAACGGTGGCGGCTACGGCGGTTACGGCGGCGGCTATGGCGGATACAATGGCGGCTATGGCGGATACTACGGCGGTGGCGGCGTCTATTACGGCGACGCGGGCTACGGTTACGGCGACGCGGGGTATGGCTATGGCTACGGCGACCAGTACGCCGCTGGCGTTCCTACCGCTTACAGCGCGGCGACCGTCAACGCGCCGAGTTTCTACTACAACTCGTCGGCCTACGAGCACACCTATCAGGTTCCCACGACGGTATACGAGCCGGCCGTCCGCACAAGCTATGTGCCGGTGACGACGTATCAGGCCTATCGGCACATCGTATACCTTCCCACCACGCGATACCGCACCGTGCGCAGGCACTGCAATTGCGAGACGAACTATTGAGAACGCGAAAACCCTCGATCGCGGACGATCGAGGGTTTTTCGATGGGTTCCGGGCAAAGCTCTAGGGAAGTCAGCTCTTCGGAGAGACTTCCGCGGAGTAGTCCCCGATCAGCTGTCGGGAGATCGCGCCGGGCGTGAATTTATAGGGGCCAGCTTCGGCGACCGGCGTCACCTCGGCGCCGGTGCCACAGATGAAGCACTCCTCGAACGAGCCGAGTTCCTCTGGCATGATCCGGCGTTCGACGACGGGAATGGAGCGCCTGCCGGCCAGTTCGATGACGGTGCGGCGCGTGATGCCGTCGAGAAAACAATCGGCGATCGGCGTGTGCAGCACGCCGTCCTTCACGAAGAATATATTGGCGCCCGTGCATTCGGCGACGCGGCCCTGCCAGTCGTACATCAACGCGTCGGCGTAGCCGCGCCGTTCCGCCCGATGTTTCGAAATGGTGCAGATCATATAGAGTCCGGCCGCCTTCGCCATGGAGGGCGCGGTTTTGGGATCGGGGCGGCGATACTCGGCGATGTCGAGACGAATCCCCTGCATCTTGATTTCGACGTCGAACATGCTGGGCCAGTCCCAGACCGCTATGGCGACGTGGATCGTCGAATTCTGCGCCGCCACCGCCATCATCTCGCTGCCGCGCCACGCAACCGGCCGCACATAGCAATTTTTCAGGCCGTTGGCCTTCAGCGTGGCGTCCTTGGCGGCTTCGATCTCTTCGACGCTATAAGGGATCTCGAAATCGAGAACGCGCGCCGAGCGGTGGAAACGCTCCGAATGCTCGCGTGATTTGAAGATCGCGCCGCCATAAGCGCGCTCGCCCTCGAAAACGCTGGAGCCATAGTGCAGACCATGCGAGAGCACGTGCAGTTTCGCCTCGCGCCACGGAACAAGCGCGCCATTGAACCAAATGTAACCGTCGCGCTGATCGAAGGGCGGAATGGACATTTCTTCTATCTCCGGCGAGCGCCTTTTGGTCAACGCCCGACAAGCGAGCCGGGGCGCTCGCGGTCCAATCGCTCACCTTGGACCTAGAGCCTCCCGGCTCGCTCTTCAAGGCTTCCGATTTGGCGCAAGCAACCCGCTAGAGCACTAGCTATCGCTCGAAAATATGTCAATATAGCTGACGTAACCCGCGCCGGCCGGTTCGACCCGGATTCATCGGTGGTCGAGCGCTGTTTTTTGGAGCTTCGCGCCGCGTTGGCGCCTGCGAGAATGAAGCGAGCCTCCTGGTGAACAAGGTGTCGCGCCTGAACTCCGCCGCCGCGAAAGCCTGGCGTTCCAGCGACGCTCCCGCTCACGGCGCGCCCGCGCCGGAGCGCGAAGATGATATGTTCGATATGATGGAGCTGTTTTTCTTCGCCTACAGAGACTTCGTGAAGGACGCGGATCGCCTGCTGGAGAAATATAAATTCGGCCGGGCGCATCACCGGGTGCTGCATTTCGTCAACCGGCGTCCGGGACTGACCATCGCCGCGCTGCTCGATATCCTCAAGATCACCAAGCAAAGCCTTAACCGCGTGCTCAAGCAATTGCTCGACGGCGGCTTCGTGGAGGCGCGCGAAGGCGCGAGCGACAGGCGCCAGCGGCTGTTATATCCCAGTCCCAAGGGAGCGGCGCTGGCGCGCGAACTCGCTCGCCTGCAATCGGCGCGATTCGTGCGCGTATTGAGTGGGCTCGCGCCCGAGGCGCGCCGCTCGGCGACGCAATTCCTGCTGGCGATGATCGACGAGGACGACCGCGACGGCGTCGGGGCGCATCTTCACGTCGCGGCGAGCGCGCGTCCGATTGGCGAGACGTCGCCGCCGTGACGCCGCTCGACGCTCCAGAGCCCGACGCCGCTCATATCCTCGTCGTCGACGACGACAAGCGGATTCGCGCTCTTTTATCCCGATTTCTGATCGGCGAAGGCTATCGGGTCAGCGCCGCGGCCAGCGCCGCCGAAGCGCGCGCGCGGCTGCGCGACCTGTTGTTCGATCTGATCGTTCTCGACGTCATGATGCCCGGTGAAAGTGGTATGCAATTCGCGGCGAAATTGCGAGCGGGCGCGACGCCCCTCTCCGACGCGCCCATACTCATGCTCTCCGCCTTGTCGGAGACGCGGAATCGCGTCGAGGGGCTCGAGACCGGCGTGGACGACTATCTGGCAAAGCCGTTCGAGCCGCGCGAACTCGCGCTACGCATCGCCAGCATTCTTCGCCGGGCGCGCGGACGGAGCATTGCTCCGCGCCGCGTCGCGCGCTTTGGCGATTTTCTTTTCGACAGCGACAAGGGCGCGCTTTCCCGAGGCGGCCTGCCTGTCCACCTGACCACGCGCGAGCGCGAATTGCTGCGATCACTGGCGGGCGGCGGCGTCGTCTCGCGCCGCGCCCTGGCGCCGCGCCCTGGCGGCGAAGGCGAGGCGAACGAACGCAGCGTCGACGTCGAGATCGCTCGTCTGCGCCGGAAGATTGACGGCGCCGCCCATTGCCTTCAGACAGTGCGGGGACAAGGTTATCGCCTGATCGTCGACGACGAGAGACACGACAAATTCGAACCTAGGGCGCAGTCATGAGCATGGGACTTCTCGACGCATTCGCCGCGACGCGCCGCCTGTGGCGCCAATTCGCGGGCTGGCTGCATGAGCGCATGCCCAAGGGGCTTTACGCCCGCGCGCTGCTGATCCTGATCTTGCCGATCGTTCTGCTGCAATCGGCCGTGGCCTATGTCTACATGGAGCGGCATTGGGAGGCGATCACCGATCGCCTGTCCGCCGCCGTGGCGCGCGACGTGGCGGCGGTCGCGGACATCTACTCCAGTTTTCCGCGCGATACGGGGCACGACATTCTGTCGCGAATCGCCGCCGTCGACCTCAACATGCAGGTCGTGGTGCTCGACAAGGCGGCTCTGCCCGCGCCGACCCCCAAGCCATTCTTTTCGCTGCTGGACCATACGCTGACCCGCGAACTCAACCGACGGCTGACGCACCCGTTCTGGATCGACACGACCAAAAGCGCCAATATCGTCGAAATCCGAGTCCAGCTCGACGACGCGACGCTGCAAATTCTGACGACGCGGACCCAAGCCTACGCCTCCAATTCACACATATTCTTCATTTGGACCACGGTCGCCTCCGTGGTCATTTTGGCGATCGCCACCTCGTTCCTGCGCAACCAGATCCGACCAATCCTTCGCCTCGCTCGCGCGGCCGAGGAGTTCGGCAAGGGCCGCGACGTGGCCTTCAGCCCGCGCGGGGCGCGCGAGGTGCGGCAGGCCGGCGCCGCCTTCGTCGAGATGAAACGGCGGGTCGAGCGCGCGATCGAGCAGCGGACAACCATGCTTAACGGCGTCAGCCACGACCTGCGCACGATCATCACCCGCTTCAAGCTCTCGCTGGCTTTGATGCCCCAGAGCAACGAAGTCGGCGAAATGCGCAAGGATGTCGACGAGATGGAGCGCATGGTCGAGGCCTATCTCGCCTTCGCGCGCGGCGATGGCGGCGAGACCCCGGTCAAAACCGACATAGCGGCGATTCTCCGGGATTTACAGATGGATACGCAAAAGCTCGGCATCGACGCTCGGCTTGCCGTCAGCGGATCTCCGATCGTCGTCGCGCGCCCGGCGTCGATCAAGCGGCTGCTGTCCAATCTCGTCGGCAACGCCCAGCGCTACGGCAAACGCATTGATTTGACGGCAATCAACGACGGCAAGATGATGACCGTCCATGTCGACGACAATGGACCGGGTATCCCGGTCGACCGTATCGAGGACGCTTTCCGGCCGTTCTATCGTCTGGACGAATCGCGCAACCAAGACCATGGCAATTCCGGTCTCGGCCTAGCCATCGCCCGCGACATCGCCCGCACGCATGGCGGCGACCTTACGCTGTCGCGCGCCGAGCTTGGCGGCTTGCGAGCGAGCGTGACGTTGCCGGTATAACGCTCCCCCTCACGCGCTGGCGTGAGGGTGCTCGTGCTCGTCGTCCATCCCGTGGTGATCATGCGCGTGGCCGGAGCGATGACGAAAACCGTCGAAGAGCCGGTGCGCCAGCGACCGAAACGGCTCGGTCACGCGCGCGAGATCCTCGGCGCGGTCGACGAATTTCTCGCCACGATTTAGCTCCCGGTCGAGCGCCGTCAGCGCGTGGGAATGTTCGCCAGGGCGATCCTCGCCCCAAGCGTCCAGCACCCGCTTCCAGGCATAGGCGAGGCCTTGCAGTTTCAGCGCCCCGACCGGGCCGTCGCTCTCGATGTCGGCGGCTTCCAGCATGAAGCGCATCGAGTTGACGACCTCGCGGTTGAGCGAGGTCGCGGAGAGTGGGTCTTTCGACGACCACTCGCTGATGCTCGTCACCGCGTCGCGATAGGGCTCCAGCGCTTCCAGCCGACGGGCGAGCACATGATAGAGCCGCTCGCGCGATGGCTCGGTGTCATGATCCCCCGGCAAATCCTCGAGCACCTGGCGGTCGATGCGACGCAGAAACGCCCCGAGCACAGCGCCCTTGGAGGGGAACGCGTCGCGAAAATCGGCGAGCGACACTCCCGCCTCGCGCGCGATGTCGGTGATCGTGGTCTCCGCGAATCCCCGCCGGGCCGCCAGCCGCATCAATGCGTCGACGATCCCGTCGCGCCCGCCGCCCGCCGGTTTCGCCGCGCCCTGCGGCGCCGCCTCGCCCGAATGATTGCTCTTGCTGGTCATAGCGCCGCTCCTCTGAAATTGTCGCGCCCTGTATGTATGGCCCGAAGGCGCCCGGGCCAAGCCTTATCGCGAGAATTGTCCAGAGGCGGCTCGCTTTGTCAGCCGGAAAGCTCGGCGGCGCGCCGCTTGGCCGCGAGAACGGCGCGGGTCAGCAACGGATCGAGACCGTCCTCCGCCATGAGAACGCCGAGCGCCGCGGCCGTGGTCCCGCCGGGCGAGGTCACGTTTTCGCGCAGTTTTCGAGGCGCCACGTCCGCCGAGCGATACATAAGCTCCCCCGCCCCTTCGACCGTCGCGCGCGCTAGCCGCGCCGAAATATCCTCGGGCAAGCCGGCGGCGACGCCGGCCGCCGCCAGGCATTCGGCGAGAAGAAACACATAGGCGGGACCCGAGCCCGAAACCGCCGTCACCGCGTCGATCCAGTCCTCCCGTTCGACCCACTCGACCGAGCCGACCGCGGAAAGCAGCGTCCGCGCCAGCGCTCGTTGCGCCGCCGCCGTTTCCGGACTGGGAAACGCCCCCGTTACGCCCCGGCCGACCGCGGCCGGCGTATTGGGCATGGCTCGCACAAAAGCGCGCGCCGGCAGCCGCGCGGCAAGATCGACGATGCGCTTTCCCGCCAGAATGGACAGCACCAGCGTCTTCGCGCCGATCAACGGCGTCAGCGCCGGCGCCGCGTCGTCGAGCATCTGCGGCTTGATCGCCAACACCAGCGCATCGACCGGAGCATCAGCAGGGTCGACTCGCGATCGAAGCTCGTAACCTCGCGCTCGGCAAAGCTCGATGAGCGCGGAGGCCGGATTGGGCTCCAGGACGAGCACGCGGCCCAGCGGTTCCCCTTGCCCGAGCCCCGCGAGTAGGGCCGAGCCCATCTTTCCGGCGCCGACAAAGGCGATGGACGGCGGCGCGGCGCTCACGCCTGGCCCTTGGTCTCGAAGGTCGCGGCCTCGAGGGCTTCCCTAGCGCTTTTGCCGGCCCACAACACGAACTGAAACGCCTGATAGAACCGTTCGCAGGTTGAGAGGGCATTGTTGAGCAGCGCCGCGCATTGCGGTCCGGACGGCTGCGCGCCATCGACCAGCAGCAGCCCATGCCGGTGCATCACGACGCCCTCGTTGGGCCACAGATCGAAATGGCCGGCCCAGAGCTGCTCGTTGATTGCCGCGATCAGCGCGGCGATTTCCGCCCGGCGCCGGGCTGGAACCTTGAGATCGAAAGCGCAACTGACATGCAGCGTCTCCAGGTCCGCGAGCCAGGTGAAGGCCACCTCGTAGTCGGCGCAGACGCCGGCGACGGAAATCGAGATTTCGTCCTCGTCGTCCCGGTCGAACGACCAGTCGTTGGTGGCGGCGAGTTGTTCCACCACGTCGACCGGATGTTGCGCGCGATCTCTTTCTTTTTCTGCTGCGATCAGCATGAGTTAGCCTTTATTGGATGTCCGGGGGACGCGGCGGCATACCGGAGGCGCCATGACGCCAAAAACAGCCATGACGACTGACGCAAAAGCCCAAGCAGGGACGAAACGCGCCGAGATTCGAATTCGAATCGTGACTGCTTGCAACTATACTCGATTCGACTGAATTCGACGGACTTTCTTCTCGCTTTGATTTGCTGGCGCCACCGCCCGCGATCGCCGAGGACAGTGAAAGATTCGCGCGGGAGGGTCCATAGACGCATCGCATCCTTCCACAGCGAAAGCGTGGGCTGGCGTCGAAAGCTTTGGATAACCAATATGCAACCGACCTTTAACGACCGCCTCCCCCGCCCCGCGGGCGAGCGCGCCGCTGGCCAAAACAAATAGGGCGCGGCTTATGCGAAGAAAGCCGCGCCCAGAACTTCACTCATTTCCCCCGCCCGCCGGGTCACGGAGCCATGATCACCGGCGATCCGACGCTGACGCGATCGTAAAGATCGGCGACATCTTCGTTCAACATGCGAATACAACCATAGGAGGCCGCGGTGCCAATGGAGGCGCGCATTCTGGCGGTGGTGCCATGGATGGCGACCTGATAGCGGTCGAGCGTTAACGCCCGGACGCCCATTGGATTATGCGGCGAGCCGCCATGGATGAAATTCGGCAATTCGGGGTGGTCGGCCTTGACGATCGGCGGCGGCGACCAGTCGGGATTGACATATTTGCCGTCGATCGCGGCGTGACCCGACCATTCCTTGCCGGACTTCGGCACGGCCACGGGATAGCTGATCGCGACGCCCTGCCCCACGACCAGGAACAGCTTCCGCTGGCGGGCGCTGATAACGATCGTTCCTGGCTGCACGGACGGAGTGAACGACACGACGGAACGCGCCTCGGCGGCGCCAGGCAAGGCGGTCGCCCCAAGGCAAACAAAAGCGCCGGCCGCCAGAAGATTTAAAGCGCGACCGCCGACGGCGCGCCGAATCGGAACAGACTGACTCATGGGTGTCACCCTTACGCTTTGCCTCGAACGGGACAAACTGGACTACACAATATCATTCTATCTTTCGCGGCGATTTTGTCGAATACTTGTCGCTTGTTAAGTTATTTTATATAACTAAGTTTTCGTTACTTCTCGTCGAGTGGACAATGCAAGTCTCACCCATCGGATACGAACGACGTCGATGGCTTGCCAGCACCGCGCGCGAGGGTTCATGAAGGGGTATGACCGCTTCCCCGCCCCTGATATTCGACCGCGCCCTGGTCCGCGCCCGCCTCGCGAGAGCTCATGCGCGCGAGGCCCCGGATTTTCTGATGCGCCGCGCCGCCGAGGACCTCGAAGACCGCCTCGCCGTGATCCGCCGCGCTTTTCCGCGAGCGCTCGACCTCGCGACGCCGACCGAGCATTTCGCGGAAGTTCTCGCCACCGGCGGGCGACCCCAGCCGCTGCGCGCGGCGACGCTCCTCTCGTCCGGGGCGCAGATCGTCGTCGACGAGGAGGCTCTGCCCTTCTCGCCCGAAAGCTTCGATCTGATCGTCTCGGGCATGGCCTTGCAGTGGGTCAACGATCTGCCCGGCGTATTCGCGCAGGTTCGGCGAAGTCTGGCGCCCGACGGGCTGTTTCTCGCCTGCATGGCCGGTGGCGCCAGCCTGATGGAATTGCGGAGCGCGCTGACGCGGGCCGAGGACGAAATCTTGGGCGGCGCCAGCCCGCGCGTCTCGCCTTTCGTCGATGTGCGCGATCTCGGCGGCCTATTGCAGCGCGCGGGCTTCGCTCTGCCGGTGACCGACGCCGACACATTTACGCTGCGTTACGATTCGATGTTCGCGCTGTGCGACGAGTTGCGCGCGATGGGCGCCGCCAACGCGCTGACGGCGCGCTCGCGCAAACCCTTGCGCCGCTCGGTGTTCCTGCGCGCGGCGCAAATCTACGCCGACAATTTTTCCGATCCGGACGGACGGATGCGCGCGAGTTTCGAGATCGTCTGGCTCTCCGGCTGGGCGCCGCACGAAAGCCAGCAAAAGCCGCTGAAGCCGGGCTCGGCGCAAGTGCGGCTGGCGGATGCGTTGAAGGCGGGGCATGGCGATAGCTGACCTTCACCTGCCCCGCACAACCGCCCCGATCCCCCTTGCCGCGACCGCCGCGCCATCCTCCTTGGCGATCACCCCGGCGGCTTCCCGCGCGAGACGCGCATAGTCAGGCGCCTCCAGCAAGGCCCTCAGCTCGCGCGAAACCGTCGCCGCCGTGATCGTACGGCCGTCGAGCGATCTGGCTAACCCCAGACGCACGAGACGCGCCGCGTTGTCGGGCTGGTCGGCGAGAAACGGCGTCACCAACTGCGGCTTGCCAGCCCGCAGCGCCTGCGCGCTGGTGCCGACGCCGCCGTGATGGACGACGAGACAGGCGCGCGGAAACAACTCGGCGTGAGGCACATAGGCCGCGACAAACGTCCCCGCCGGCGCGTTTTCGCGCAACGGCGCGAGATCGCCGCCATGCGCCAGCACGACGGCGCGCAAGCCGAGGTCGGTCGCCGCCGCCATGCAGGCGCGATAAAAATCACCGCCGCTTCGCGCGACGAAACTGCCGAGCGTGAACACGACAGGCGGCGGCCCCGACGCCAAAAATTCTTCCAGCGCCCGCGCCTCGCGCTCGACCGGCTGCGGACCGCGGTCGTAGAAAGTCTGGCCGGCGATCAGAATATCGGGCGAATGATCGGGCCGAGGCGGAGCCAGCAATTTTGAGTGCAGCGCGATGGTTTTGACGCCGGGCGCGGCGCCCGCGAAAAAATCGAAACCACCGCGACGCGGCAAGCCGACCTCGCGGCGGAATTTCGCCAGAGGCGCCGCCCAAAGCGCCAGGGCCCATGCGAAACCGCGCAGCAACGCGCGGTTATAGGCCAGCGCGAGGGGCCGGCGCGGCGCGGCGATGAAGGGCGCGCGTGTTCCCTGCGGCGGATCATAGGCCGAATAAAGCATCACTGGCGACAGCGTGACGACAAACAGCGGAAGGCCGCGTTTTTCCGCGACCGCATGGGCGGCGAAGGCGATGGAATGCGCGACCACCGCCACGGCGCCCTCGCTCGCGGCGTAAAGCTGCCCGTAGGCCTCGTGAAGAAACGGAAAGATGAGCTTTTGGAACAAAAAGCCGTCGTCGACGCTCATCCGCCGCGCGATCTCGCCAAGGTCCATCCCCAGTCGCTCCGTCGCTTCGCCGAGATCGGGATGGATGGCGGTAAAGCCCAGGCCTTCCTCGACGATCAAATCGCGATAGCTTTCCGAGGTCGCGACGACGACGACGAAACCCTCGCGCTGAAGCGCCTGCCCCAGCGCGATGAAAGGATAAACATCGCCGAGCGATCCGAATGTGACGAGCAGAATTTTGGGCAGCGCCGCGTGCATTGGGGAACTCGGAGGGAGATGTTCGAAATTTAGAGTGAAAGTCTGTAATTTTCAAAGAAAGGCGTTCGGCGCGTGAGAAAAATTCGACTTGAGCGGGCTAGCGTGGCCACTCCGCGCCCAACGCGGATGGCCGGTTTGGGGAGCCGCGGAATGTCCGCGCGGAGGTCGGAACTTTCTTATTTTTTATAGTGCTCGCATGCGTAGACTCGTTCGCTTCCCCAACATGACCCCGTTTTGAAAACCTTGCCGAGTTCTTGGCTCCCCAAAGTCGCGCGCCATGTTCTCCCGTGGTCAAGAGAGACGGTCAGCGGTTTCCCGGCGACTGGAAAACTTGCTCGCTGCTGCTTTGTCCAGGAAACCAGGCACGATCGGTCGATGAGAACACGTCCGTCGACTTTGACAAGACATTTGCCGGTTGATTCCTTGGGCCTGGGCTCGACCTTGGCCCCCTTCTCGATGGCGCCTGCTGTCTCGACATCGCCCGCGTTCGCGACATCGCCGGCCTTTTCCACTTGGCTGACTTTCAAAGGCTCGGACAAAGGCTCGGAACCGGGGTCCAGATTTAACGGCGGCGCCTGGTCGAACAATAGCTTTGGTCGAGGCGCGGCCTCCTCGATCGGCGCCAGGACATAGCGGAGATCGTCCTGTTTGGCGCCGGCGGATTCCCCTGTGGGTGGCGCGCTCGGCGGGGTTTCTGGAGCTGGGATCGATTCCGCCGCGGACATCGGGATGCTTACCGACGCGGACGCGGAGCCCGCATCCTGGGGCGAGACGTCCGTGGGCCGCGTGTCGACAACGGCGGCGTTTTGAGCGGGACGGCTGGCGTCCGTCATGATTTCTGGTTGTACTTTAGCTTCCCTGCTCTCGCGCCCGATTGACGCGGTCTCGGCCGGGCGCCAAAGCTTTGGCCAAGAAACCGGGGGCCAAGAAACCGAGCCTGTCGCGAGTCCGACGACGCCAATGACCAATATCAGCGCCGTAAAATAGAGCAGACGCCGCCGCGCGCCGTCCTCGAATTGGATATCGGCGGCGCGCTGGTCCAACGCCTCCTCTCTGGGCTCGGACTTTGTGTGTCCGTTCCGCGGTTCGCTCGCCCACGCCCTCACGGCGTCGATGAGAGCGGAATCATCGCCGACGTCGCGTTCGCGCGCAGGGGAATGCGAGCGTTCGGCTGGATGCGCGCTTTCATGACGAATTTCCGCGGCTGGCTGCTTTGGTCGTTCGCGACTCTGTTCACGGCGCTTCTTTTCCGCGTCGATGAAGCGGGCAAGTTCCACCAGAGCGCTATTTTTGTCATGGGCGCCGCTCCGCGCGGGGCGGAGGAGTTTTTCGCGCTTCTCGGACTCGGACATTAGCTGTCGCTACTCGCTATATACGCTCACGCTGGGCTTCGGATTGAGTTCACGAGGCGGAACACTTAGCGTGAACGCACATCGTTACGAACGCGCTTTCCGCCTGGGAGGTTCGTAAACCGCCGCTTTTTCTGGTTCGCATGCCGAAACCACCGTTTCATGCGCCGTGACCCTGCTTAGGAGCTTTTGCAAACCCGTCACCGCGAAGGTTAGCCTCATTAAGCAACGGTAATTATGGCCGATCTTAGCCGTGATGTAGGCTAAAACATATTTTATAGAAGCTTAATCCAGGCGGGTTTATATCCATTGTAGAGTTAGATACGCAAATGGGGTCCGGCGCCTCTTTGCACGACCAACCCACTCAACCCGCGGACCCCTCGTAATTCTGGTTGAAGTCGGCGCCGACAATTCGAGCCGACCCACCCCAAAATCCGACGCTACTGACGCCCGTGGCCCCATGCTATACTGCCGTCCGCAACCCGAGGTCCGAATGTCCCCTTCCCCAGCGCCGGCCGTGCCGGCGCCGCTCGCTTTCGCCGCCAGACCCTCGCTCGCCGGGCTTACCCGCGCCGAGCTTGGCGAAGCGCTACGCCGGCTGGAACTGCCCGAGCGCGAGATCAGAATGCGCGTTTCGCAGCTTTGGCACTGGATTTATTTCCGCGGCGCGGACGAGTTCGGCTCGATGCTCAACATCTCCAAGGCCATGCGCGAGCGGCTGGACGGGGCTTTTTCGCTTGATTTGCCGGAAATCGTCGAAGAGCAGGTTTCCAGCGACGGCACGCGCAAATGGCTGCTGCGCCTCGCGCCCTCGCGAGAGAGCGAAAAGCCAGCCGAGATCGAATGCGTTTACATCCCCGAGAGCGACCGCGGGACGCTCTGCGTCTCCTCGCAGGTTGGCTGCACGCTGACTTGCAGCTTTTGCCATACCGGAACGCAAAAGCTGGTGCGCAACCTCACCTCGCGAGAGATTATCGGCCAGATCATGGTCGCGCGGCGCCGGCTCGGCGATTTTCCTGGGCTTGAGCGCCCGACCGATGGTCTCGTGCCCTCGGGCGAAGGCGTGCGCGCGGTCTCGAACATCGTGTTCATGGGCATGGGCGAGCCGCTCTATAATCTTGAAAACGTGATGGCGGCCGTCGATGCGATGGCCGACGGCGACGGGCTGTCGGTGTCGAAGCGCCGCATCACCGTCTCGACTTCCGGCGTCGCGCCGCAGATCGAGCGGCTCGGCGCCGAATGCGGGCCGATGCTGGCGATTTCCCTGCACGCGGTGCGCGACGAATTGCGCGACGAGCTGGTGCCGCTGAACAAGAAATATCCGATCAAGGACCTGCTGCACGCCTGTCGCGGCTACCCCGGCGCTTCCAACGCCCGGCGGATCACTTTTGAATATGTGATGCTGAAGGGCGTCAACGATTCGCCCGCCGAGGCGAGGGAATTGGTGCGGCTGCTGAAGGGCGTGCCCGCCAAGATCAATCTGATCCCCTTCAACCCCTGGCCCGGCGCGCCCTACGAATGTTCGGACTGGGAAACCATCGAGCGTTTCTCCGACATCGTCTTCAACGCCGGCTACGCCAGCCCGGTCCGCACCCCGCGCGGACGCGATATTTTCGCGGCCTGCGGGCAGTTGAAGAGCGAGACCGAGAAGCTGCGGGCAAGGGCGCGGCTGGCGGTGGAGTGAGGTTGGAGCGCGAGCTTTCAAGCTCGCGTCACGCAAGATGAGCCCGAGGGCTCGCGGTCCGATCTAGGATCGCGCCTCCGCGCGTCGCCAGCCCCAGGCCGCGAGCGCAGCCAATCCCATGGACACCACCGCCTCCCACGCAGCGAGGCTAAGCCCGAACACCAGCAGCGCCGGCTCGTCGCAACGCACCGGCTTAACCCGCTTCAGCTGGGCCAGAAAATCGTCGGGAGATAAAGCGCCCGTCAGCTCGCCGGAACATTCGGTGGGGCCGGGCCAGAGGTGAAACTCGACGCCGGAATGATACACGGCGATCCCCGCGCCGACCAAAAACACCAGCGCCAGCAAGGCCAAACCACCCCGGGCCAGTCCCGCTGCGCCCTTATGCGCCGCGAGCGCCGTCAGCGCCGCGAGCGGAATGCCAGTGTAAAACGGAACTCGCCCCAGCAGGCACAGCTCGCAGGGGATGTAGCCCATGGATTGAAAAGTCCAGGCGCCGGCGATCGTTCCCGACGCGACAAACAGCACGGCCAGGGCGATCGCCCGCGAAATATTTTCGCGCGCGAGCGCCGCCAGCCGCATCAAAACAGTTTTACGGCGACCACGAAGCCGCCAACCACGATCGCCGCGAGCGAGCCCATGAAGAGGCCGAAATTCTGTTCGAGCTTCAAACGGATAGGGTCGCCGAAATGATTGAGCGCGGCGGCGAGCAGGAAGAAGCGCGCGCCGCGGGTGATCGTCGCCAGCAGCATGAAAAGCGGGAAATTATAGGCGAACAGCCCGGAGAAGATCGTCACCAGCTTGAACGGGATCGGCGTCAGGCCCTTCACAAGGATGAAGATCGCGCCCCATTTCGCGTAGAACTCGCGCATTGCGTCCATCTTCGACTCATAGCCGTAAAGATGGATCAGCCATTGGCCGGCCGTGTCGTAGAACAGCGCGCCCAAGGCATAGCCGAGCGCCCCGCCGGCGACCGAGGCCACCGTGCAGATGGCGGCGTAGCGCCAAGCCTTCTTGGGCTCGGCCAGCGACATCGGCACCAGAATCGTATCGGGCGGAATCGGAAAGAACGAGCTTTCCGCGAAGGCTATCGCGGCGAGCGCCAGCGGGGCGTGAGGGCTCGCGGAGAGCCGCATGGTCCAGTCATAGAGCTTTTTGAACATTTTTCACCGTTAGCACCGGCCTCGCCCCAAAGATAGCGGAGAGAACATTATGCTCTTGGTCTTGACGATGGGTTGACGGGGCCTTTTTCAAAGCTAATATCCGCGCCGCGCGCCGGCCATCCGCCGGTCCGCGCCCCTGTGGCGGAATTGGTAGACGCGCTCGACTCAAAATCGAGTTCCGCAAGGAGTGCTGGTTCGACTCCGGCCAGGGGCACCAAATCGCCGTCCAGCGGCGTCCAAAATCGTCCAGAAATCTCTGAAAAACAATGAGTTAGCCTCGGATTGGCGTCCAGTGGCGTCCGGGGCGGTTTGTTGGTATCCTCGAAATTCGTTGGTATATTTGTTGGTATGTCGCCGCTACCAACAAGGCAGATACCAACATGCCGCTAACCGATATGGAAATCCGAACGGCCAAACCCGGCTCCCGCCTCGTCAAGCTTTCCGATGGCGGCGGGTTGCAATTGTGGATCATGCCGGGCGGCGCGAAGCGATGGCGTTTCGCCTACCGACTCGGCGGCGCTCAAAAGCTACTGGCGATAGGCGTCTACCCGGCGACCGGCCTTCGCGAGGCCAGAGAGGCGCGGGAAGAGGCCAAGCGCCTTTTGGCCGATGGTCAAGACCCGGCCTTCGTCAAAAAGGTCGCCAAGGCCGCGAAGGCGATGGCGAGCGCCAACACTTTCGAAGCGGTCGCGAGCGAGCTTCTGGAAAAGAAGCGCCGCGAAGGCAAAGCCGAAAAGACCATCGAAAAGCTAAAATGGCTCTTGGGCCTCGCCCTGCCCTTCATCGGAAGCCGCTGCATCACTGAAATCACCGCGCCCGAAATCTTGGCCGTGCTTCGCCGCATCGAAGCGCGCGGCCGGCATGAAACGGCGACCCGGCTTCGCGAAATCATCGGAGGCGTGTTTCGCTACGCCGTGGCGACCGGGCGCGCCCAAGGCGACCCGACGGGCGCGCTACGCGGCGCTTTGACGACGCCCAAAGTTCAACACCGCGCCGCAATAATCGAGCCCAAGGCCTTCGGCGGGCTGCTACGCGCCCTCGCCGGCTATGACGGCGCGCCGGAAACGCGGGCCGCGCTCGAATTGCTCGCCCTGACTTTCGTGCGCCCCGGCGAGCTTCGCGCGGCGGAATGGGCGGAATTTGATCTCGACGCCGCCGTTTGGGCGATTCCGGCTGAAAAAATGAAAATGAAGCGCCCGCATCGTGTCCCGCTCGCCCCGCGCGCCGTGGCGATTTTGCGCGAGCTTCAGGCGATAACTGGCGGCGGAAAATTCCTTTTCCCCTCTATTCGCTCTGCGGCGCGCTGCATGTCGGAAAACACCATCAACGCGGCCTTGCGCCGGCTTGGCTTCGCGCAAGACGAAATGACCGGCCACGGCTTCCGCTCGGCGGCGTCTTCGATGCTGAACGAATCGGGCCTATGGAACGCCGACGCGATCGAACGGCAATTGGCGCATGTCGACAATGACAGCGTACGCCGAGCCTATGCCCGCGCCGATTTTTGGGAAGAGCGCGTCCGCATGATGGCGTGGTGGGCGGAGCGTTGCGAGGAAATGCGGCGCGGCGGCGTTGTTATTCCCCTTCGGGCGTGAGGGGTGCGATTGCCGCAAAGGCGCTGTCCCGACCGATTGTCGGGACAAACTCCGAATGCCGGGGGTGTCAGGACGAATTCGGCGCTTTCGGTTTATCCCAAGGCGCCCTTCAGCGCGGGGCTCGACCCTAACCTCTATTATCGCGGGTGAAGCCCGCGCGGCGCATGGCCGTCACTCCGGCGGTGGCGATAGTGCGTCTTTGCATGACCATGCACTTTCGAGGCATGGCCCTACAAGCGCCCCCGGCTGCGCCGGCGCCCATTTCACGCAACCATATTGCCACGCCATGCCTTTTGGGCAACGGCCTTCCGTCTCTATCCCATGCGTGACATTCGGCGGCTCCGCTGATGCTGGTGACGGCGCGAACAAAGCGCTAATGCCGAAAAGCCCCACACAAATAATCATCTTCATGGCATACCCCATTTCTGCGACCCCAACAAAAACGAGGGCCGGGAATTGAAAATTCCGACTGACTCTATCCGGCCTGAGTGGACGGCCTTGGTAGCCCTGCGCTTAGAGAAACTCTCCGCAATCCGTAATGTTCCACTCTGCGCCAAAGGGTCGCACAAATCCCATTTATCGCGGGTGAAAACGACGCGGCGCGGGATGATCGCCGCGCCTCCCTCGATCCGGCGCGCGTCTCTTTCCATCGCTGTGGCTTTGCCGGAACCGAGCCCCGCAAAAACGTGGCGCGCTTGCCCGCACTGATTTTTGGGAAGAGCGCGTCCGCATGATGGCGTGGTGGGCGGAGCGTTGCGAGGAAATGCGGCGTGGCGGCGTTGTTATTCCGTTGCGGGCTTGAGGCCGAATTCGTTGCTGAATTCGTCGGCGACATGAAAGCGGGATTTATCCCTCTTAATTAGCGCGGATTATTCGATTGAATTGCATCATGGGTGACCGCATATGGTTCTATTCACTGAATTTGATACTGCAATTAATGCCTTTCGCATTGCATCGTCGAGTGGGCATACAGCTTCATGGATCGAAACTTTCCCGCGATCGGCACGATATGAGCTTCAATAATGATTGTGCTTGCTGACGAGATAATCAAATTCGGATTCTGACAACTGTTAATTACGACGGCTATCGTCCGCAAATTAGCGGATTGAATAATTTTTGAAGCCGGCAAATGACAAAACCCTTGCGGATAACGCCACTAACACCCGGATTTCTCGCTTTTAGAGTAAAAAAATGTTTTTGGACACTAGAAGAGCGTTAAGGATCGTAGTAGTCGTTAGTGGCCTTCTTTCGAAGGCGGACGAGAATCGAAAAGCCGCACCGACCCCTGGCAGGGTCAATGCGGCTTGGTGGGCTTGAACCCGCGCTCGGCTAGGAGC
>JBAUVQ010000089.1:0-3241 GCA_049583305.1 Methylocystis sp. | reverse complement strand
GCGGCGTCCAGCCGCCGACGGCGCGATGCGCGAGGTAGCCGCGCAGCGCCTCCGCCGCCTCGGTGTCGCCTTCACTCTCGAGGAAGGCGGCGGCGCGCTCGACATCGGCCCCCTCGCGTAGCGTGTTGGCGATCGCCATGGGGTCGGGGCCGTCGCCGCCATCGAGTTCGAGGCGAGTCGCGCGTAGACAGGACGGGTCGGCCGTCTCGATCAGAAAATCGAATATGCGCGCCTGTTTCGCGACGGAAAGCTCCGGCGCGATCATGCCCTCCGCGCCGCAGGCTTGCGCGAATCGATAAACCAACGGCGCTTCGATCGCGGCTTTCAGCGGTCCATTCACGCCTTCGCCCCATTCGGGCCGGCGCGCGAGCGCGGCGACGAGCGACGGGTCGAAGCGAAAGGCGCGATATCCGCCCAGTCGCGCCGTCAGCGCGCGCCCGGCCGCGTTCGCCTCGCGGATCATCGCGGCGAAGCTGGACAACAGCGCCGGCTCCAGCGTCTCCCAAAGGCCCGATCCGTCGAGGCGCCCCGGGTAGTCGGCGCGAGCCAGGGCGGCGTTGAGCGTCTGCGCGAGTCTTTCGCGGCGCGCTTGCAAACCGGCGGCGCGCTCGGCTACGGCGCGGACCATCTGGCCCGTGGGCGCGGCGTCCTGATCGACGGCCCGGCGCAGAATTTCGCCCAGCAGGGGATCGTCCTCGCCCAGCCTGCGCGCGGCGATTCCGTCGCCCTCGACGCGAAAAAGCCGGATCGTCGCCGCGCCGCCCGGATCCCTCGGCTCGGCGGAAAAATCGCCCGCCTCGGCGACGCCGCTGACAAGTCCAATGTCGTCGCCCAGCGCCGCGCCGAAAAAGTCGAGATCGAGCATGGCGCCAGCTCCAGGCGCGCTCGCCGCGTTCCCCGGCGTCTGCCGACGCAGCGCGAAACCGTCGAAAGGCGTTTCGTCCGGCGCGGTGAGCAGCCTCAACAGATTGGCGACCACGATCGAATCATTCGACCACACGGCGTCCGGCTGCTCATGCGGCTCGCCAACGGCTTGCCTGATATCCTCGAACCCAAGCGGATCGACGACGGGCTCGCCCGCGTCCTTTTGCTCGCGCGCCCAATCACGCAGGCGCCGCCGTTGCTGCATGACCAGCACGACGCAAACACGGCTCAGAAGATGCGCGCTCTCGTCGAGCGAATCGGGCAGGCGCAGGCGCAGGATCGGGCGCGGCGCGCCGCATTCGCGCAGCCATTGATCCATGATCGCGAACGGCGCTTCGCGACGATCCTCGTATTCCTCGAACGACAGCGGCAGAGGCTCGATCGAGAGCCGCGCCCGCGCGACGGGAAACAACCGCCGCGCCGGCCACACACGCAGAACCCAGGGCTGCCCGTCCGCCGTCGCCAGCGCTCGTCCCTGGGCGCAGGCCCAGGCGAGCCGAGCTCCGGCCAGCGCGATTTGCTCCCGGGCGAAGCGCTCGAAGTCTCCATTCTGGGAGAAGGTCAGGACACGCCGGACCACCGACTGGCCAACGGCGCCGCTCTCCGGCAACAGAGTCAACGCCAAGCGCCAGGCGCGAATGTCATGCTTGCCTTTTTCGAGCTCCACTCGAAGCTCGGCGCCGTCCGAGGCCAGCAGCGCCAGATGAAGGTGGCCCGGCGGCGCGTCGACGACGCAGGGACCGGCGCGCCAACGCGCGGCGTCCAGATGATCGACGAAAGCCGTCGGGCCGGAAAAGCTCTGAGTCGGCGCGGAGATGATCGTCAGGTCGGGACGCGGACATTTCGGCGCTCCCGCCTCGTCGGCGTCGCGGAAATCGAGCAGCAGTCGGCGCTCGCCGTCCCAGAAAACGTCTAGTTGCTCTCGCCACATCGATCGCCCGCGTCCCTTCGATTCCCGCCGAATGAAACTACCCGTTTCCGTCGCGCCGCGCCAATCGGGAAGCCGAAACAAAAAGACCCGCCCGGACGAACCGGGCGGGCAAGTCTCACACCAACACGCGGAGAAGAAAGAGAGAACCGCGTGAAGCTTGATCCCTTAGAGGCTCGCGCCAGCCTGGAAGCGCGGAATCACCGGGCCGCCAATTTCCAGCTTTTCGCGCTTGCCCGACGGGGCGAACAGGAACAGCAGACCGCCGAACTGGCTGTCGGTGTCGTAAGCCAGGTCCGACAGACGCTCGATATCGAAGCGCGCGTCCTGCACGGTCACGACGACATCCCTGGTCTCGCCCGGCGCGATCGGCGACGGATCGTTCACGGAGAGGCCGCGGTCGGCGAGCAGATAGTCGGGGAATTCCGGCTTCGTCGTGAACACGTCGGGATTCAGGAAGCGAAGGCCGGCCGTGGTGAACTCGCCGACTTTCAGCGGCTCGGTCCCATGGTTCGCGATCCTCAGCTTGATCGTCAGTTCGCGTCCTGGAACCTTGTAGCTGCCGCCGCCGTAAGTCGCGAACACCGTCTGCTTGCCTTCATCCATCGGGTCGATGCCCGTCAGAAGACCGGCCTGCATCGGCAAGGTGCGTGGGAACTCGTTATTCGCCTGAGCATAGAAGAACAGCAGCGCCAGCATCGAGCCCGCCAGCCACAAGCCGCCGAAGCGCTTGTCGTTGTTGGTGATCATCTCGTCGCCCTTGCCGGCCGCGACCTGCCAGCCGCGCGCGATGATGCCCTTCTGCATGAACCAATAGATGACCCAGACAGCGGCGGCGGCCATCCACAGGAAGTGGTAAACCATCGTCCACTTGATGCCGAGCGTTTCGAGATCGACCGTCGAGCCGTCGAGCAACGTCACCGGATTGGTGAAGTTGGCCATGTCGCCCTTGATGCTGATCCACTGGCCGGGGCCGACGATCGGACCGCCGTCCTTGACGTTGATCTGCACATGGACGTGATAGCGGCCCTGACGACGCGCTCTCAAGAGGATCTTGTACTCATAGTCCTTGCCGATCTCGAGCGTGAAGGTGCGCGGAACCGGAATGCCGCTGACGAAGGACGCCTTGCGGACAAACACCGGGCCGGGCTCGCCCACGTTGAGGAAGGACTGCTCGGGCTTCGCGACGGCCTGCGGCCAGCCGGAGAACACGTGCACCTTGCCGCTGAGCTCCATGTCTTCGTTGACATTGACCTCGGTCTTCGACCACTTCACGTCGTACCAGTTCAGCGTGCGCATGCGCAGGAAGGCCTGCTGCGAACGTTCGCCGTGAGCGCTGGCGGGCGTCGCCGCCGGCAGCGTCGTCGCCGCGACCGCGGCCGCCAACCC
>JBAUVQ010000088.1:0-1730 GCA_049583305.1 Methylocystis sp. | reverse complement strand
GCGCCATCTTGAGCGGCGCGGAGATTTACATGAGCGAGGATGTTGCGAAGAGGGATTTGGAGTTTAGGGATAGCGACGCCCTCGAAGAGTGGCTGCAGAGACAGCCGCGCGAGGTCTCGGTCATTATCGCCGCGCGCGCGGCCTTGCGCGTGTTGCCGGTCGCGGCAAGCGAGTTTTCGACCCTGGGCGCAAGGCAATTCGGCGAGTCGATTTCCACTGTGTTCCGGGCGACTGCATTGGCGTGGGTCGCCGCCAAGTATCCCGCCCGCGCCGAAGCGCTTTCCTCTCGCTCCGCCGCCGTTGCAGCAAGCACGGTCGCCTACGCTGCAACTCGCGACAACTCTCCAGCGAGAGCATCTTTTGCCGCCGTCAACGCCGCCCAAGCGGCTGACGCCACTAATACCGCCTTCGCCCACTCCGCCGCTTTCGTCACATACATTGCCAACACCACTGCCGCAGCTTGGGAAGCCCTTTCTCGCGACGTGGGGTTTCTGAGCCAGGGCGGCGCGGTCGCAGCGCTGGCAGATCGACCGCTGTGGCCAGACGGAACGCCAACAGAGTCCTCGCTGCTGTGGGCCAAACTGGCGGTCAAGTTGCCGGTGGACCATAACTGGGGGATAGCCTCGAATTCAGACAGCAACCACGCGGGCGATTTTGTCGTCTTGCCGCCCGGCGAGCACTGGGAGGTTTGGACCCGCTGGTACGACGAACGCCTCGCCGGCGCGCCCGCGCACGGCGACGCTTACGAACTCGTCTTCGCGACCATTCCCAAGGAAGTCTGGAAGGAAGGCCCCGCGGCGGCCAATCGTTGGATCAAGGAGCATTTGCCGAAGTCGCCGCCTACGATAAAGCCGCTGGAAAACATTCCCTGCGTCTTCACCTTCGGCTGGAGCGCCGCCAACAAAATCACCGTCGTCGCCGGACCACAAAATCAGCCCGTCTTCCCCTCCGCCATCAACGAGGCGGATCACAAGCAGTGGCTTGAAAACTGTCGCGCGCAGATCGAACGCTTGCTGGCGGATTTGCGTTCGGGACGCCTCAACCCGCGCTCCGACTATTGCGAAGCGCTTGAGCGATACAACGCCGATTTGCCGACAGCGCCGGGGCAGGGAAATTTCATGCTGGCCGATCAGGAGGCGCGGATACTGCGCGACATGTTCGAGGCCGAGGCCGATTGTCTCGCCGCGTCCTTCGCGGCCCGCCTAAGAGCGTTCTTGCAGCAGCACATCGCGCTACGCGGCTTTTATCCGGAGGTCGAACGTTTTTACGACGCCGTCCAGAAAAGCCGCATCGAAAAGCCTTTGCCTTGGGACAATGTCGAGGGCTTCGCCCGCACGATCCTCGACAACACGCCCGACAAATTCGAGCCGGTGGTCTCGAAGGGCTTGAAGGACGTCGAGCGCGAGGAACCCGTCATCGAGTCGGTCGACGTTCCCCACGACCCCAAGGCGATCCAGCCGCCGTCCGATCCGCTAGGGCCGCTGAAACCGGAAGACTCGCGCTCATACGGCGTCGCGAGCTTCGTCAACGGCATTATGAAAATCGTCGCGAAGGGCAAGGAAGCTGGCCAGATTTACGACGGCTGGGAACATCTGGAACATAAGCTCTGGGAAGACGCGGCCTGGATCATCGACTGGCTGCATAATTTGCCGCCGAGCTGAATTGATCCAGGTCGGGATTTGGGGTAAAAGGTGAACATGCTGTTCTCGCCCCTCGCCCCCTCCCTAGCC
>JBAUVQ010000087.1:0-13668 GCA_049583305.1 Methylocystis sp. | reverse complement strand
CCCTATGTGACCAGCCCGAAGGCCAAGCGCGTCGAGGTTCGCTTCCCCGATCCGACGGCCAATCCCTATCTCGCCTTCGCGGCCATGTTGATGGCCGGCCTCGAGGGCATCGCCAACAAGATCGATCCGGGCGCGGCCGCCGACAAGGATCTCTATGATCTGCCGCCGGCCGAACTGAAGGCGATCCCGACGGTATGCGGCAGCTTGCGCGAAGCGCTCGACAGCCTGAAGGCCGATCACGCCTTCCTCACCGCGGGCGGCGTGTTCAGCCAGGACTTCGTCGATTCCTACATCGATCTGAAGTATCAGGACGTCTACCGCTTCGAGCAGACCCCGCATCCGGTCGAATACGATATGTACTACTCGTATTGATCGGCTGGTTCGCGCGGCGGCGGTAACGTCGTCGCCGGGGCGCCGCAAAAGATTATGGCTCGGCGGGCGTAAGCCTTCCGAGCCATTTTCATGCCGCGCTCGACTTTTTCCTCTCGTCCCGGCCGTGATGGCGCGGGCCAATTGGCGCCGGTCCTTCACTTGGGATGCGGTTTCGGCGGGTGTTCGGCCGGCGGCGGAGCGGCCGGGGTCTCGGACGCGGCCTGGCGGGCCAAGCCCGTGGTAAGAGCGGTCATCCCAGCGAGGCCGCCGAGTTGCATCGTCTCGACCGCGGAACTCGGCACGATGACGATGGTCGAGTTGCTCCTCTTTAGTCCCTCGTAAAGCATGTTCATCGCGCGCAGATGCAGGGCGGTCGGATTGTTGGCGTAGGTTTTCGCCGCCTCGCCGAATTTTTCGGCGACCTGCCGCTCGGAATCTCCCAAAATGACCCGCGCCTGACGTTCGCGTTCGGCCTGCGCCTGCATCGACATCGCGTCCTGCAGCGCGAGAGGGATCAGAACGTCCTTCACCTCCACCGAGATGACGTGGATGCCCCAAGGCACGGTGCGCACGTCGATGATTCTTTGCAACTCGTGGCTGATTTTCTCGCGGCCCTCCAGCAGGTCGGAGAGCATGGTCTTGCCGATCACGTCGCGAAGCGCGGTCTTCGCCGCCCAATTGATGGCGGCGGCGTAATCGGCCACGTCGAGCGCCGCCTTTTTCGGATCGCCGACCTTCCAGAACAGCACCGCGTCGACATCCACCGGCACCGTATCCTTGGTGAGAGTCTTTTCCGCCTTGAACGCGCTGGCGATGACGCGGATATCGATACGGTAGGCGATGTGATCGAAGATCGGAATGATCAGGAACAGGCCCGGCCCCTTGAGCGCATGAAAACGCCCCAGCCGCAGCACCACGATCCGCTCCCATTGATCCGCGATCTTGATCGAATAGGCGACCAACATGGCGAGGATCGGGGAAATCGCGCCGATCACCGCCGCGCCCGTGAAATCGCCGGCCGCGGCGGCCAAATAGGCGCCGGCGCCGCCCGAACCCAAAATGAGGATAAATATCAAGATCGAAAGAGCGTTGATGGATTTCATCGCGACGCAGCTCCGTTACGTGAACGCTTGACGAGACACGGCGCCACCCTTTTGCGCGTCTGGATGGCCCCAACGCAAGCGCCATCGCGCGCTGTTTTGGGCCGAGCGCGAAAAAGCGTCGCGCGGCGATGGAAATTCGTGGACCTCGCCAAGCGTTCTGGCCTATCGCGCGGGAGCGTGCTAACAGGCTAGACAACAGGCGCTGGCGCCTAAAAGCAACGCCCGTGGCGGCGAGAGGGTTTAGGGAACGGTCATGTCCGATATTTTCCGCGAGGTCGATGAAGAGGTCCAACGGGAAAAGGTCGAAACGCTCTGGTCGCGTTACCAGACGCCGGTGTTCGTGATCGCCGGCCTCATCGTCGCCGCGACAGGCGCCTGGAACTATTACGTCAGCGAGAAAACCAAGGCCGCCGAGGCGGCCAACACGCGTTTCATGGCCGCCGTGGCGCTCGCCGACTCGGGCAAGAGCGCGGAGGCCATCACGGCGTTCGAGGCCTTGGCGAAGGACGCGCCCAAGGGCTACGCCACGCTCGCCAGACTGCGCGGCGCCGAGGAACTCGGCAAGACCGACAAGGCCAAGGCGATCGAAATGCTCGACGCGATCGCCGACGATAAGGGCGTCGACCGTCTCACGCAGGAGGTGGCCTTGCTGCGCAGCGCCGTCTACACGATGGACGCCGGAGACAGCGAAAAATCGATGCTCAAGCTCGGGCCGCTGATGACCGCCAAGGGCGTGTTCCGCTTCAGCGCCCAGGAATGGACCGGTCTCGACGCGCTGCAGAACCAGGATTACGACGAGGCGGAACGTGTCTTCAGCCTGCTGATGAACGACCGCGACGCGCCGCAGGCCATGCGGCAGCGCGCCTCCGCCTATACCGGCCTGCTGCATGCGGCGCGCGGCGCCAAACCGGTCGGCGCGATCACCTCGGTGACGCCGATCATCGAGCCGGCCGACGGCTCCAGCGCGGCGGACGCGCCGACCGTCACCATCGAGAAAAAGTGATCGGCGCCGCGGCGCTTCCACTGGCGGAGCGGATTCCGGCGCGCCGGCGCATGGCGTGTCAAAACAAGAGTCTAGCGTAACGCCATGTCATTTTCGCTCGCGATCATCGGCCGACCGAACGTCGGCAAATCGACGCTGTTCAACCGGCTGGTCGGCAAAAAACTCGCCCTCGTCGACGACCGCCCCGGCGTGACGCGCGACCGGCGCGAAGGCGCCGCCAAGCTCGCCGACCTCTCCTTCACCGTCATCGACACGGCGGGTCTCGAGGAGGGCGCGGAGGCCTCGCTCGAAGGGCGGATGCGCCAGCAGACGGAAGCCGCGATCGAGCAGGCCGACGCCATATTGTTCATGATCGACGCCCGCGCCGGCGTCACCCCCGACGATAAATATTTCGCCGACCTCGTGCGCCGCGCCGGCAAACCCGTTGTTCTCGCGGCGAATAAGGCGGAAGGCCGCGCCGCCGAGGCCGGATTCTTCGAGGCCTACACGCTCGGACTCGGCGACCCCGTGCCGCTCTCCGCCGAACATGGCGAGGGGCTGATCGACCTGTTCGACGCGCTGCGCCTCGCCTTGCCCGAGGCGACCGAGGCGCCGGACGAGGAGGACGAGGCGCCCGCGCGGCGCCATTTCGACGACGAAGACGGCAGCGATCTCGACATCACCAAGCCGCTACGCATCACCGTCGTCGGTCGCCCCAACGCCGGAAAGTCCACGCTAATCAACCGCTTGCTCGGCGAGGAACGCCTGCTCGTCGGGCCCGAGGCGGGCATCACCCGCGACAGCATCGGGATCGATTTCAAGTGGCGCGACCGCGAGATGAAACTGTTCGACACGGCCGGCCTGCGCCGCCGCGCCCGCGTCACCGACAAGCTGGAAAAACTCGCCGGCGCCGACGCGCTGCGGGCGGTTCGCTTCTCGGAAGTTGTTGTTCTATTGGTCGATTCGACCATTCCCTTCGAGAAGCAGGATTTGACCATCGCCGACATCGCGGCGAGCGAGGGCAGGGCGGTGGTCATCGGCCTTGGCAAATGGGACTTGATCGAGGATCGCGGCAAGACATTGATAAGATTGCGAGAAGAGGCGACGCGCCTGCTCGCCCAAATTCGCGGCTGCCCAGTTATTCCGGTTTCCGGCGCGACCGGCGAGGGGCTCGACGAAATGATGCGGGCGGTGGTCGCCGTGCACGAGACCTGGAACAAGCGCATCTCGACCGCGCGTCTAAACCGTTGGTTAACCAATACGTTAGAAGAGAACCCGCCGCCGGCGGTATCGGGTCGCCGGATCAAAATCCGCTACATGACGCAGCCCAAGAGCCGTCCGCCGCATTTCGTGCTGTTCGGCAATCAGCTCGACGAACTGCCGACGAGCTACGAGCGCTTTCTAATCAATGGCTTGCGCAAGACCTTCGACTTCCCCGGCGTGCCGCTCCGCATCTCCAAGAAGACGGCCGACAATCCCTATGAGGGGAAAAAGCGGGGGTAAGGCGCTCGATTTTCGCGCGCATTTTCGCGCATGCGCGAGCGTCCCGCGCGCATTTCCAGGCGTTTAGCGCGCACGCACCCGCGAAGCCCTTGATTGCGCTAAAAAACGAGCCGCCGCGCCCTAAACTTGCTCTTGCGACCCGTGACAAATGTGTCACACTGAGGTCGCCGGGTCCAGCATCCGGTCGAACATACGGAGGCTCCTAATGTCCTTACAAGGTCATATTGTCGAACTTCAACGCCGCCACGAGGCGCTGGAAAAGGAAATCGACAAAGAGCAACACCACCCCTGCCTGGACGAAGCGAAGCTTTTGGAACTCAAACGCAAGAAATTACAGCTCAAGGACGAAATCTCCAAATTGCGACAAGGCGAGACGCTGCATTAGCAAGGCTTTCCGCCTAGTGGCCAAGGATTTTCGCGCCGCGCTAGAAGACTAAGCTTACCCAATACCAAAAGCCTAAGCTTGCCCCATAATCGAGGCGCGCGGCATAATCTCTAGAAAACATCGCGCGAGGCGGGGAGCAATCTCCGCCTTTTGATTTGGCGCCGCGCCGCCCCTTGCCCCGCCTCCCCTGGCGCGCGACATGCTTGTCGCCCGCATTCCGCAACGAGGCGCCGCTCAATGCCGACTTCCCCGCGCTACCACGCCGAGACCCTGCACGCGACGCTAGGCGAGGGGTTCTTCGACGAAGTCGCGCCCGCAAAATTTCCAAAGCACATCCTGCGTTATCGCAACCAGCGCGCCGCCGCGCGGGTTGGGCTCGATACGCTTACCGACGCCGAATGGATCGCGCATTTTGGGCGCTTCGAGCCCTTGCCGGGGGCGTTCGAGAAGCCCTTGGCGCTGCGCTATCACGGCCATCAGTTTCGCTCGTACAATCCGGATCTTGGCGACGGCCGCGGCTTTCTGTTCGCGCAACTTCGCGACGCCGAGGACGGGCGGCTGCTCGATCTCGGCACCAAGGGCAGCGGGCGCACGCCGTGGTCGCGCCAGGGCGACGGGCGGCTGACGCTGAAGGGCGGCGTTCGCGAAATCTTGGCGACGGAAATGCTGGAGGCGCAGGGCGTCGACACGTCCAAAACCTTTAGCCTGATCGAAACCGGCGAAGACCTCATTCGCGGCGACGAGCCTTCGCCAACCCGCTCCAGCGTGCTCCTGCGGCTGTCGCATTCGCATATCCGCATCGGCACGTTCCAGCGCCTCGCGTTCCTCGAAGACAACGCGGCGATCGAGAAGTTGCTGGGCTATTCGATCGACAATTATTTTCCCGAACTCGCGGATACGCCGATGGAGCGTCGCGCGGCGGCGTTTCTGGAGGCGGTGATCGGGCGCGTCGCGCGGCTCGGCGCGAGCTATATGGCGGCGGGCTTCGTGCATGGCGTGCTGAATTCCGACAATATCAACATCACCGGCGAGAGTTTCGATTACGGCCCCTGGCGCTTCGCCCCGACCTGGGACGCCGGCTTCACCGCCGCCTATTTCGATCACACCGGGCTCTATTCCTTTGGCCGCCAACCCGGCGCGCTGGCCTGGAACCTGTCGCGGCTGGCCGAATGCCTGCTGCCGCTCACCGGGCTCGTCGCGGCCGAAAAGGCGCTGGACGCCTATCCGGAACTGGCGAAGGCGGCGTTTCGCACGGCGCTTTTGGCGCGGCTCGGGTTGGTTTCGGAGGGGAACGAGCGCGACGGGCGGCTGGCCAAGGCCTTCGTGGAGTTTTCGATTGGCTCGCGCGCGCCGTTCGAGCAGACGCTGTTCGACTGGCGCGGGGGACTTTTGAGCGAGGCGCGGGCGAAGCGCTCGCCCAGCGCGGCGTTTTACGAGGCGGAACAATTCGCGCCGCTGCGCGAGGCGTTGAAGGATTACCGGCCAACCCGGACCGCGCGGCTGGACCATCCCTATTTCGCGGCGGAAAAACCCTGCGCGATGCTGATCGACGAAGTGGAGGCGATCTGGAGCGCCATCGCCGAGCGCGACGACTGGAGTTTGCTCGGCGCGAAGCTCGCGCGGATCGGCGAGATGCGCGAGGCCTGCGCGGGGGAGTGAACGGCGCCGTGTCGTCGGGGTCTCGGCGAAATTCGCGACAACGCCGCCCCGGGGACATTTGTCCAGGAAGGCTTGATCGGGCTTGCGGACGTACGTTATAACATAACACATGGTCACGCCGTGAAGCTTGGTCGTTCGGGCCTCGGAAAGCCAAGGGATTGCCATGAAAGCTCCATACCGCCCGAATCTCTTCGTTGGCCTCATGGCGGTTCTCTGCAGCGCGGACGTTTCGGCTCAACAGGCCTTGCCCACCATCGAGGTCGGCGCCGCGGCCAGGCCAGTCGCCGCGGGGGCCGCGGCGCCTCCGCCGGCTTCGGCCAAGCCGGCTTCCCCCCAAACTCCCTCCCGTTTGGAAGACGCCGCCAACGCGCTGGAGAGGCTCCTCCCCAAGGCCGGCGCCAATGTCTACGCCCTGGATCGCGCGGCGATCGAGGCGCTGCCGCAAGGCGATCAGACGCCGCTGGAGAAAATCCTCCTGCAAACGCCGGGCGTGTCGCAGGATTCCGCCGCCAGCGGCAATCTCCACGTCCGCAACGAACACGCCAATGTCCAGTATCGCGTCAACGGCATTCTTCTGCCGGATGGCGTTTCGGGGTTCTCGCAGCTCATCGAGACCGGCTTCGCCGGATCGGCGTCGCTCGTCACGGGGGCGCTGCCGGCGCAATATGGATTGCGCACCTCCGCCCTCGTCGACATCGTATCCCGCGCGCCGCCGGCAGCGCCTGGCGGCAGCATCACCCTCTATGGCGGCAGCCGCGAGACGGGCCAGACCGCCTTCGACTATGGCGCGAAGTTCGGCCAATGGGAGGTGTTCGCGGCAGGCCGGCTGAGCATGAACAGTCTGGGGATCGAAAACCCGACCGACAGCCATGAGGCCATCCACGATCGGACCCGCCAAGGAAAATTCTTCGGCTTCCTCTCCTACGCCATCGACGACGCGACCAAGCTGACGTTCGTCACCGGAACGTCGGTCGCAAATTACCAAATCCCTAACAATCCAGGACAGCCGCCACAGTTCGAGGCCTTCGGGATCAACGCGTTCGATTCCGGCAAGCTCAACGAGAACCAGGTCGAGCGCAGCTACTACAACGTCGTCGCCTTGACCCGCGCGGGCGGTGACTACGATGCTCAACTGTCGTTCTTCTCGCGCTACTCGGAGCTGCATTTCGTCCCGGACGAAGTCGGCGATCTGGTCTTCAACGGCGTTTCGTCGGACATCTATCGATCCAGCTTCGTCAACGGCCTGCAAGGCGACGGGGCTTACCGCATCGGCTCCGGCCATACGCTGCGCGCCGGCTTCACCGCGAGCGGCGAGAAAACGCAAACGGTCAATTCCTCGATCGTCGAGCCGCTCGACGTGAACGGGAATCCGATCGACGCGCCGTTCGGCGTGAGCGACCCGAATTCCAAGCTCGGCTGGCTCGCCGGGATCTACGCGCAGGACGAATGGAAGCTCACCGACCGGCTGACGCTGAACTCCGGGCTGCGTTTCGACCAGATGTGGCAGTTCGTCGATGCGAACCAGCTCAGCCCGCGCGCCAGCGTCGTCTATAAGCCCCTCGACGACACGACTTTCCACATCGGCTACGCCCGCTATTTCACGCCGCCGCAGCAGGCGCTCGCGGTTCCCACGAATCTGGCGCTCTACAACAGCACGACGCAGCAGCCGTCCGTCCCGCTTTCAAGCCCGGTTCGTCCCGAGCGAGCGAATTACATTGACGCGGGCGTGACCCAGAAGCCGACGAAGGAGCTTGAAGTCGGCGTCGACGCCTATTTCAAGCGCGCCCGCAACCTTATCGACGACGGGCAATTCGGTCAGGCGCTGGTTCTCACCGCCTTCAACTACGATCGCGCCTACAACACGGGCGTCGAATTCAAGTCGGCCTATCAGAGCGGCGATTTCCGCGCCTATGGCAATCTCGCCTGGGGCCGCCAGCGGGCATCGCAAGTCTCATCCAACCAATTTCTCTTCGACTCCGGCGAATTCCCCTATATCGCGACGCATTACGTCTACACGGACCACGCGCAGACATGGACGGGATCGGCGGGGGCCTCCTATCGCTGGCTCGGGACGCTCGTCTCCGCCGATATGATTTACGGAAGCGGTCTGCGCGACGGCTTCGCCAACACCGGTCATGTCTCGCCCTATACGCAAGTGAACCTCGGCCTGTCGCGAGAGATCGCCACGCCATGGGGCAAGCCGGTCACGATGCGGTTCGACGTCGTGAACCTGCTCGACCACGCCTACGAGTTGCGCGACGGTTCCGGCATCGGCGTATTCGCCCCGCAATATGGCCCGCGCCGCGGGTTTTTCGCGGGGCTCACGCAGCGGTTCTGACACTGGCGAGGAACCTCTCACGCGGCGGCTTCATTCGCCGTCGGCTCTCGCGCCGCCGCGCCCCTCTCGCGCGGCGGGCCTTGCCTCGGGTTAGCGACGCTCATAGTGTCCGCCGCCGCGGCCTCCGCGACCCCCGCCGCGTCCTCCGCGACCCCAGCCGTTCCAGCCATAGCCGCCGCCCCAGCCAAAGCCGCGCCGCCAAGCGTAGCCGCAATAGTACCAGCCGGCGCCGTTCCAGGCGGAGTCATACCAGCAGTAACGCTGGTTGCCGAAGAGATAGGGATAGGGAACGACGGGCACGGGCGCGACGACGGGCGGCGGCGCCGGATAGCCGTAGCCATAGCCGCCGCCGGGATAGCCGTATTGCGCTCGCGCCGGCTGCGCGAAAGCGCATAGCGCGGCCAAGAATCCCGCGGCGGCGAAAAGGGAAACTCGATTATCGGGCATGGACTGTCTTCTCCTGTCGTCGCGCGCTCCGACCCATTGGCGGGCGGCGCCTGGACGATGCGATGGGCTGATGAGCGCGGAAGTTTTTAGGCGAGGAAAATGGCCGAAAGCGGGCTATCAAGCCCACATCGACTCAGAAGCGTTGGTCGTAATAATAACCGCCGGGATCGCGCTGCTGCGAATAGCGGGGCTGGGGAGAATCGACTTGTCCGCCGATCCTTCCGCGCTCCGTGACGACGACCCAATTGCGGCCGATTCTTTCGACCGAGAGCACCGCGCCCACGCCCGGGAGCCGGTCGCCGGGTCCGACCTCGTAGAGGCCGCCATGGCCTTGCACCAGCGCTATCCCGTCCTGCACCTCGCGCAGCGAGTATTCCGCGATTGGCTTCGCCGCGTCGGCTGTCCTGATGGCGGCGCCGGTCTTGGCGTTCGCGCCGCCCGTCGCTGCGGCCGCCGGGTTCGACGCGGCTTTAGGCGCGGGCTTTGGCTCTCTCCTCGCCTCCGCCTTGGCGGTCGAGGGGGCCGACGACTTGCTGGCGATCACCGTTTCGAGCCGTTCCACGGACTTGTCGGCCTTGTCGAGTCTTGCCTGAACTTGCGCGGCGACACTGGCCGCGTCGGCGCGGTTCGCGTCGATTTTGCGGTCGAGCGAATCCAGCTTGGCTTCGAGCGCTTCGGTGTCTTCGGCGCCGCGCCGCGCATCGACGGCGTCGAGCCTGGCTTGAAGCGCGCGGATTTCCTCGCGCAACGCGACGATATCGCCGCGCGCCGTTGAGTCGGCGACGAGTTTCGACGCGGCCGGCGCCTCGACGGGCGACGCCGCGAGCCGAGGCAAGGGCGGTTTGGCGCCGATGGCCCAGCCGGCGCCAAGCATCAAGGCCAGCGCGGCGGCGGCGCCAAGGCGCAGTCGCGCCTGACGCTTGGCGCGAGCCTTTTCTTGATCGCGCGCGCCGACATCGGTCGGGCCCTCATTCGCGGCGGGCGGGGTGGGCAATACAATGAGATCGTTCAATTCAAGCCTCCTCTCGAGGACCTAAGCGCCATTGATGGCCAGCCCCCGCGCCGGCCCCTTCAAGAAGCGCCAACCCTGTTGGCGCTGACGAGTTAACGCGTTGACATCCCTGGCCCGCGCTTCGTTCGGATTGAAACTCCGACGCATTATCCGCCGACCAGAACATCGAATCTTGTTCTTTTCGCGAAACTCGTTGGGCCTTCGCGTGGCTTGCGCGTGCTTTGCGCCAGCGCACATGCGGTATTGTCGCGCGGGGTTAAGAAATGATCGCAAATCCCTTCGGAACGGGATTATGCTGCCGCTGATTTAGCTTAGGCTCCCGGTGGAGACCGCATGAAGTTAATCGCTCCCTTTCGTGGCGCGTTCGCGCTGGTCGCTTTACTCGCCGCCCTTGTCGCGGGGGCCGAACCCTCCTCCGCGCAAAAAGCCAAACCCGCGCCGGCGCGGCTTGCGCCGGTCGAGATTCCAGCGGGCCGCGACGGTTCCGCGATCCTGACGACGCCGGCGCCGGGCCGCTACAGCATTCGCGTCAAGAGCCCGTCGGGCGCGCGCATCGAACTCGTCGACATGATCGCGGGCCCGACCGACTCCTCGGGCGCGCCGGGACTGCGCGACGGACGCATCGACGCGCTGCTCGACAAGGGCTCGTACAAAATCCGCGTCGCCAACGCCAAGGGCTCGGGCGAAACGGGCGCGAGCGGCAAGGCGGCGCTGTCGGCGGAGCCGTTCGTCGAAATGGACGGCAAGACGCCGGCCCTGGTCGCCGGACAGACGCAAGGCGGCGAACTCGGCGATCTGCGGCAGCGGACCTATGCGCTCGAGGTCGGGCCGGAGGGTCGGGTCGCCATCGAGGCCGAAGGGCGCGCTCTCGCGGACATGCGGGTTTGGCGCTCCGGCGGCGAATTGGTCGATCTCAATTTCGAGCGGCGCAACGTCGAACCCAAGCCCGGCCAGTTCATGACGCTGATCCGGCTGGAGGGCGCGCTGGAGCCGGGACATTATCTCGTCACCGCTTACGGCGGAGAGCCGCTGGTCTGGGCGAGCGGCGCGGGCGCGCAACCGTTTTTACTGCGCCTCGAAACCTGGCCCTCGCTCGACGCCGGGCTTTTCGAGGGCGTGATCGGCCCCTTCGGGTCGCTGCGCTTCGCGGCGCCCGCGAGCTATGACGCCTTTCGCCTGGAGGCGCCGCAAGCCGCGCCGCTGAAACTGGAGGCGCGGCGCGGCGTCTCCACGATGAGCGCCAGCATCGCGAAGAACAGCCGCGAACCCGCGATCACGCTCGATCTCGCCTCCGACGGCAAGGAGCCAGCGAAGCTCGAAGTTTCTGGATACGAGGGTCAGGCCTTCTCGCTGCGCGCGGCGCATCGCGACGCGCATTTCAGTTTCGAGGGTTCGGGACCGCATCTCGTGGGGCTCGACACGGCCGGCGAGGGCGGCGACGAAATTCGGGCCACGGCCCTGTTCGCGCGCGTCGAGAAGGACGGCAAGACGCATGTGCTCGCCTCCGACACGCCGCGCGTCGCCAATGGCCGTCCCTGGCGCGGCAAGTTCAACCTGCGTGGCCGCGCGTCGTTGCTGTTCGAGGTCGTGGACGCCGGTCCCGTGGCCATCGACGCGAAGGGCGTGAACGCGCGCGCGCTGATCGAGCCGACGCTGGGCGCTCTGGCGCCGCGCGCCGACGGCAAGATCCCGAACCGTTACGATCTCGCGGCCGGATTCTATACGCTCGTGCTCGACCCGATCGGCGACGCCGCCGGCGTTGTCGACGTGACGCTCGGGACGCCCGGCATGGCGGTCGCGGCGCCCGTTCAGGCGCCGGCGCGCGTCGCGATTTCCTTTGGCGAACAGCAACTGGAGAAGGACGGCTCCTATCTCATCCTCGCCAATGTCGCGCCCGGACTGCTGGTCGGACCGCGCATCGTCGCCTTGCCGGCCGATCTCGCACAAGCGCCGCTGCCGCTGTGGCAGGGCGCCGACGAGACGATTTCCATTCCGCTGCGCGCGCCGAAAAACGGCAAGATCGTCGCGCATGACGACAGAGGCGCCGAGGTCGCGATGGCCTTCGGACCCGAGACGGTCGAAAACGCCATCATCGTGCGATCAGTGAAGATCGCGCCGAGCGGCAAGGCGCGCGCGCTTGGCCTTGCTTTCGTCGCCGAGCCCGCCGCGAAAACCGAGGAGAAAGAAGAGGCGAAGGACGGCGCGGATGAGGAAAAGCACGAAGAGCCGGCCGCGGCGGCGAAACCGTCGAAGCCCCCGCCGGGCCGCGCGCCGCTCATCGCGACGCAGGGCCGCGCGACCTATTTCGATCTCGCGCGCGACGAGACGCGCGAGTTGCGCTTCGACGTGGCGCAAGGCGGACTCTTCAGGGTCGAGACGCTGGGGCGGTTGCAAACCGCGATCAAGCTCGGCGCGGCGATCACGACCAACCTCGGCGCCGGCGACAACAACGGTCCGGGCCATAACGGACTGGTCACGACCTATCTACGCGCGGGCGCCTATCGCGCTGCCGTCACCGCCAAGGAGTCGTCGGGCCGGCTTGGTTTTTTGGCTACGCCGGCGACGCTGGTCGAGACGCAAAAGCTGGTCGACGAGGGCAGCGCGCGGGCGACGCTCGCGCCAGGCAAGGGCGCGAGCGTCCCGCTGGAGATCACGCATGACGGGCTTTACACGATCGATCTGCTCGGCGTCGGGCGTGCGTGGCAAGCGCGGCTTGAGGATTCCGAAGGCTGGCCGCTGAGCAAACCTGGCAAATCCCGGCTGCTGACGCGGCAGTTCGAAAAGGGCTCCTATCGTCTCGTCGTCTCGCCCGAGGACGTCGAAGCGCGCATGGTCGCGCGGCTGCGGCGCTTCGCGCCGACGCCGGAACTCGCCGGCCACGGCCCGCATGACCTGCCGTTCGAGACGCCGCAAAAATTGCAATGGCGCGAGCCGCAAGCGCGAGGCGGAGCGCGAGAACCCGACGTCTGGCGCTTTTCGCTTCACGGCGACGCGGATATTTCGCTGTCGATTTCCGACGGGATGATCGCCGAGATTTTCCGCGACAAGGACAGCGTCGGCAAGGCGGCGGCGGGGCGCGATTTCAAGTCGCGGCTTGGCGCCGGCGACTACCATGTCGAGGCGCGCGCGATCTCCCGCGACGACCGGCTCGACTATGAGATTTCCTTAAAATCGAAAGAGCTGCAACCCGGCGTGCCGCGTTTCGTCGTTCCGCCGGCGAAAGTCTCTTTCGCGCTGGCGCGGGACGCGGTGGTCGATCTGACGAGTTTTGGCGAAAAAGAGAGGCTTGGCGTGTTGAAGGACTCGGGCGGCGCCGTCGTCGAACAGCTGACCGGCAACGCCGACGACTGGAATATCGCGCTGTCGCGCCGCTTGCCCGCCGGCGCCTATACGCTGGAGTTGACGACGCTCGGCGCCAGCCCGCAAAGCGCGTCCGGCGAGGGGGATGAGGCGAGCGCGGATAATGGCGAACCGCCGGTTGGCGACGCCGAGAATTTAACCGAACTACGCCTCGCGCTGCCCGCCGAGATCGACGAGGGCGCCCTCGCCGCTTCCGGCTCGAAAACGCTGACTGGCGCTGGCGCGCATGTGCTGGCTCTGCCGGCGGCGCCCGAAGGCGGGCTCTCGCTCGTCTTGGCGCAATCTTCCGCCGAGGTCGCGCTGTCAGTCGAAATGCGCGTCAAGGATGGCGATTGGAGTCCACTAGGGTTGCGCCGCGGTCTCGCGCCTTTCGCCGCCTGGCCGGCGGGGAAGGACGCCCAATGGCGCGCGGTGGTCTGGACGGTTGGCGGCGGCGACGCGCCCATCGTCGTCGCGGCGCGCGAGGTGAAGCGGAGCGAGCAAAGCGGCGAGCGCGTCGTCCTGGAG
>JBAUVQ010000086.1:0-3638 GCA_049583305.1 Methylocystis sp. | reverse complement strand
GCGGTTTCAATGGCGAGGTCGGAATAATGACGCTGGCCGCCTGGAGTCGTTCGCGGCTGCGCTTTCCAATCCGCCAGGGCTTCCTCGGTAAACCAGATCGTCAGACTTCCGCGATTGCGAAGCGCCGCGTCATAGTCCCGCCAGTTCGTGACGCGATGCTTTTGCCGGGGAATATGATGACGACCTTTGAGATGAAATTTAAACCGCACAACAGATCCCCGCAGCGACGACGGGAAAACACCTGCCTCCACACCCCTTAAAAAGTCGACCCGCCAATATCCATGCAACAAGGCCCAAGTGCTTTTGGCACTCAAAATGGAATTCGTCGACCGGTCGAATCGACTGCGGCATTTTCGACCGCAATGTCATTTTCGTCCAAAGAATCCCTGGCGGGCGCCCCACACTTCCTCGCGGTCTCCCGGGGCAATCGCACTCTAAAGCGCGCGCCGCCGCCCGGTGGGTTGTCGAAGTCGATCGCGCCGCCATGTTCACGAACGATCGAATAGCTGATCCACAAGCCCAGCCCCGTGCCCTCGCCGACTTGCTTGGTGGTGAAAAACGGTTCGAATATCCGGCCGCGAATGGCTTCGGGAACGCCGCGGCCATTATCCGTCACCTCCACGATCGCCATGTCTCCTTCTCCGCGCGTCTCGATGAGGATGCGCGGTTCCGCGACATCGCGCACGGCGTCGAGCGCATTGTCGATCAGATTGCAGATCACGGAATGAATCTGTCCATCCCGTCCAAGGACGAACAAATCCGCATCAAGCTTCGTCTCGATCGCAACCTGGTTCTTTTTGCTGCGCGCCGCCCATTGCGACGCCGTTTGAACCACCTTCGCCAGCGCCACCGGCTCTCGCCGCGTTTTGGAGTCGAATGACAGCCGCCGCAGGTTCTTGACGATCTCGCTGATGCGGACCGCGCCTTCGAGCGTGCCCTCGATCAGCGGCTTCAGATCCGCGAGGACGGCGTTGATCTTGTGTCGCCGCCGGAGCTCCTCCAACGCCTCGGCCCGCGCTCCGGAGTGCAACGCGTCAAGATAGGCGGCGATCGAGCGGCGATAGCGATCCAGCGTATGAATATTGCCGTAGACGAAACTTATGGGATTGTTGAGTTCATGCGCCACGCCAGCGACGAGTCTGCCGAGGCTCGCCATCTTTTCCTGTTCGATCAGCCGCGATTGCGCCTGTTGCAGATCCGTATGAGCGCGGTGCAGCGCTTCATAGGCGCGGCGCAATTCCCCGATTGGGCGGCCCGTGAACACGGCGCCGGCGCGCCGCCCATCGGAGTTAAAACGCGCCGAACAATTAATCGCCATTAAATCCGAAGGCCCCTTCACCGTCTCGAACCGCAATTCGACGCTGACGACGTTCTCTCCCAATCGCGAACCGATGGTCTCCGCCACGCGTTCGCGATCCTCTTGCGCGAATTGATCGCGCAGCGGCTTGCCCAGCAACGCTTCTTCCGGGCGTTGCATCAGCGAGAGAAAGGCGGGATTGACCTGTAGAATGTCGCCTTTCTGATCGCATACGATCAAGACATCCGACACCGACGCGACGACGTTGGAAATGAAATTCCGGGCCTCCTCGAGCTCGGCGTTTTTTCGCTCAAGGTCCGTCTCGTAGCCGATGAGATCGGAATAGACTTCGTCCATCTTGCGGATGACGTCGAGCCACATCGACTCGCTGTTCTCGGAAAGCAGTATTTCCTCCTTGCCCGCGACGCGCGCGATCAGATCCCCACGTTTGGCGGGGCGGGGCGCGTCAGGCTTCGTCATCGGCGTCCCTGCAAATGTCGTAGCGAACGATCTTGCTACGAAGCCCAACGCGCGAGAGCCCCAGTTCGTCCGCCACGCGACTGATGTTCCGCCGATTGCGTTGCAAAGACTCCGTGATCAGCGCACGCTCCAGTTCCTCGACCTGCTCCTTGAGCGTGGCGAGTGCCTGCCCGTCGCCCGGCGCGGCCGCGCTTCCAAAGTCGAGGATGAGCGGCGAGAGCAGGTCGGGGCGAAGATTGGTGTCGCCGTCGCAGAGCACCGCCATGCGCTGAATTTCATTGTGCAGCTCGCGAATATTCCCAGGCCAGGAATAGCGCTGCATCAAGCGCGAGGTCTCCGGATCAAAGCCGGGAATGCGACGATTAAACATCTGATTGACGTTGACAAGAATCCGCGCCGCGATAATCGGAATGTCGCCCGCCCGCGCGGCGAGAGGAGGCAGATGAATCGGAAAGGCGGCGAGTCGATAATAGAGATCGCGCCGGAAGCGGCCCGCCGCCACGTCGGCTTCGATATTGCGGTTGGTCGCGGCGATCACCCGCACATTGATCCGGCGCGAGCGTTGCGCGCCGAGCGGGCGGATTTCTCCCTCCTGCAGCACCCGCAACAGTTTTACTTGAAACGACGGCGACGTGTCGCCGATTTCGTCGAGAAAAATTGATCCGCCATCCGCGACTTCGAATAGCCCAATGCGATCCTGATAGGCGCCTGTGAACGCGCCCTTCTTGCAGCCGAAGAGCTCGCTTTCCAGCAATTCGTCGGGAAGCGCGCCGCAATTCTCGATGACGAATGATTTGTCGCCACGCGCCGAGCCATGATGAATCGCCCGCGCGAGCAATTCCTTGCCGGTGCCAGAGTCGCCCGTGATGAGCACGGAAATATCGTATTGCGCAGCGCGTTGTCCCAGGGCGATCGCCGCGCGCACCGGGCTGTCCGGCGCATGGGCGATACGGGAAAATTCGAACAGCCGCCGCTCGGCGCGGCGCTGGTTGCTGGCGAGGCTCCGCAGCCTTTCGTTTGAGGGCTTTACCTCGATTGGCGGCGCGCCGCCGCCGTCCTTTTGCAGGCGATAGAGCCGCGCCGCCTCGCGCACGCAGGCAAGCAGCTTGTCGGGATCCCACGGCTTGGTGACATATTGGAATATGCCGGCGTCATTGACGCCGGCGATGATATCCTCGGCGTCGGTATAGCCCGAAATGATGATGCGCACCGGCTCCGGCCATTGATCGCGGACGCGCTTGAGAAAATCGACGCCATTCTCTCCGGGCATGCGTTGATCGCAAAGGATCACCTGCACCAGATCGCCAACGAGCACCGCTTCCGCTTCGGCCGCGTTGACGGCGCAAATGACTTCGAATTCGATGCTCAAGACGCGCCGTAGGGATTCGAGAGATCGCTTCTCGTCGTCGACGACGAGCACGATCGCGGTCGGGGTCGCCAGACCGTCCTCACGCGGGTACTCGCGCATCAAATTCATGCCGCCTCCGTTAAATCCCGCGTTCTCCGCGTCGCCCGCTCAACAAATTCGCGGCAATTGCTCGCCCGAAAGCCAATCGACGATGCGTCCGCCGCCAAAGGCCGTCGTCATCCGCACGAAGCAATGATCGTCCTCGATCACCTCGCCGATCCTCGCGCTGTCTTGGCCAAGCGGATGCGCGCGCATCGCCGCCAACAGCTTTTCCGCCGCCTCGGGCGCGACGAACGCCACGAGCTTACCCTCATTGGCGACGAACAGCGGATCGAGGCCAAGCAGTTCGCAAGCCGCCGCGACCTGCGGCCGCACCGCGACAGCCGCCTCCTCGATGCGAACGCCGACCCGAGACTGATGCGCGATTTCGTTTAGCGTCGCCGCCAAGCCGCC
>JBAUVQ010000085.1:0-4274 GCA_049583305.1 Methylocystis sp. | reverse complement strand
AACAAGGGGAATTCGTCTCAATCGTCGGTCGGTCGGGCTCCGGCAAGTCGACGCTTCTGGCGATGATCGGGGCGTTGACGAAGCCCAGCGCGGGCGAAGTGCTGCTGGACGGCGAAGATATCTGGTCACTACCGGAGAAAGCTTTAGCCGACCTCCGTTGCCGACACGTGGGGTTCATTTTCCAATTCTTCAGCCTTCTCGCCAACCTCCGCGCCGTGGACAATGTCGCCCTGCCAGCGCTGCTTGGGCAGAGCATGACGGCGCAGGACGCCTATCTGCGTGCCCAAAATCTGCTGATGCGGGTCGGACTCGAAGACAGGATTTTTGCGTATCCTGGTGAGATGTCCGGCGGGGAACAACGACGGGTGGTCATTGCGCGTGCGCTCATCAACAAGCCTCGCCTGCTATTAGCCGATGAGCCCACCAGCGATCTCGACGAAGATACGGAGAATGACATCATTCTGCTCTTGGAGGAACTGCGCCACGAAGCAACATTTGGCATGATCGTCGTGACTCACAATATGGAGCTGGCGACGCGCGCAGACCGTATGTACGAGATGAAGGATGGCGTGCTCACCACGGCGGATTTGCCCGAGAGCGCGTTCCATCCCCCGCAGCCGGAACGCCGCTTCGGCCCCACAAAAATGACAGCCCCCGCTAAACTAGTGCGGTCTGGGGGTGGCGCGCGTGCGGTCTACCGACTGGGTGAGAATTTCTGGGCGGCTGCGGGCCGAGCATTGGTTTTTGGCGGCCTGATTTTTGGGCTGGTGCTGTTTGGGAACCACGGCTTGGCGCGCTACCAGCGCCATCAGGCGCTTATGCGGAAGGAGCGTCTTGACGCGCTGGAGGAATTGGCGACCTCAACGTTGAGGAGCGAAATCGCCTCCGTGGCGAGCTTGGGCGAGCGCCGCTATAAAGTGACGATCTATCTCGAGAACACCGGGATCGACAAGCCGATCTATGTCATGGAGCCGAACGTACAGGCCTTTGTACAGGTCGGCTCCGATTGGCGGGAGCTGCCGTTGACGCCTGCCTCCGACGCGATGGCCTCCGTTCTGAAGGTCACCGGCAAGCAGCTCTATCCGTATATTTTGGACGCACGCGTGGACAAGTTCACGGAGCTGGTGCCGCACTATATGCATGTACGCTTCACCAACAACATGCTGATCAGCCCGGAAAGCACCCCGCAAGACGATCTATTCCCGCGCAACGACAGCTACTTCATCTATCTCAAACCAGACAATGTCGACGACGCGACGATCACGAAAGATATCAGGTTCGCCGGTCCGCCGCCGCTCTGGATTTGGATGCCTCCACACTAAGGAATGGGATTGTTGCAGAGAGCTCGCGTTATCCAAAGTCCCATCGCGGATTTTTGGGCGAGACTTCGGCATTGGAGCTGAAGTTGAAAGTTTGTGACGGGATGGTCAGCTTCCGCGCGATCATGAAAGAGCTGCACCACGAGGCTTTGGTGCGCGGATGCCGGACCGAACGCCGCATCGTCGCCGACCCAGCACGATCGGCATATTCTCACCATTCAAGCGCACGGTCGAATGCGCTGGCGGAAAGCGTCAGGCTACAACAGGCGCGCGAGAGTCGAGGCGGCGATCGGCCGCTACAAGCGCGTGATCGGCCACGCGCTGAAATCGCGCGCCCACGAACGCCGCAATACCGAGGCGGCAATCGCCATCAAAACACTCAACAGCATGCGCGAACTCGGCCAAGCAGAATTCGTGCGCGTTGCGTGAACTGCACCCCACAGCCCAAATTGTGCCCCTGCGACCATCCGTGCACCAAAGCCGCGTGCGATAGAATTCCTTGATCGCGTCGTCGATGAGTTGGTCCTGGTCAGGCGTAAGCCGGCTCGATCCCTCCTTCGGCCCACGTCGCCGGGCGACAAGAGAGCTGGCGACAGGCGAAGCGCGAAACTGCTCGATCAGTTCATAAAGCCGCGTCCGTCTGACGCCCAGCTTCCGACAGGCGTCGTGGATTGCTTGCGGCTCGATCGAGTCCTTCGCGATCAGCGGACGTATCGCGGCCGCGCGCTCTGTCGCCTCGCGCCAGCGCTCTTCATCGACCTCGAGTTTGTCGACCCCTTTCACGAGCCGCCCCCCCGCGTCGTCCGCCAATCAAGGCTGAAAATTCCGCGAAAAAGACCGAAACGACTCTATCATGATTCGCCTGATTCGCCGTTCTTTCATGGGCTTCCGTTCCTTGGAGCGAGCCGAACCGTTCGGAACGACGCCGATGCGCAACGTTGCGGCAGTCCGCCAATCAACCCGGAATATTCCGCCAAATAGGCCGGAATTCGCTTATCATGCCTGAATCGAATTCGAGGATTATCAATGGCTTCCAGTCTGTTAATTAAGCCGAAGCGACACAGATTGTCGCTCGCGTTCATTGAGCGGACGGCCTGCGGAAATCCATTCCAGGCGTCGGATTTTCGCGTTTCATCGGTGGACCGGTTTCGCGGTTCATTGGTGGACTGGCGCTTCGGCATCGGCTTCAGCCTGTCGGATCGACGGGAATGTTGAGACTGGGGCGAAATCCAGAAATTTTGGCGCGCGATTGTGAGACTGACGGAGCACAATCATGAGACTGGCTGAAGCGGAATTCGTGAGACTGAACCAGAATTGTCGAGAGGGTCGACGACACATGACAGAACCAGAAGCCCTTTCAGCGCCAGATCACGAAACCGAAGCCGGCGGCCCCCTCCTGGAGCGGGCGGCGGCGCCACATCTGGCGGCGCTCGGCGAAAAGGCTTAGGACTATGCCCGCAACGCCCGTTCGGAAAACACCCAGCGCGCCTATGAATCCGATTGGCGGCATTTTTCCTCTTGGCTGCGCCGTCAGGGGCTCAATCCCCTGCCCCGGACCCGCAAACGGTCGGGTTGTATCTCGCCGCCTGCATGGAGGGCGCGCCGGGGCGGGAGCCTTTGAGCGTTTCCTCGCTCGAGCGTCGTCTTTCTGGGATTTGCTGGCATTACCGCCAGCTCGGCGAGAGGCTCGACACCGGCGACCGCCATATCGCCACCGTGCTCGCCGGCATCCGCCGTCAACACGGTAGGCCACCGGTGGGCAAAGAGGCGATCTTCGCCGACGAACTTTTGGCCATGCTGGCGACGCTGGAGATGGACCTGCGCGGCTTCCGCGATCGTGCCATTCTGGCGATCGGCTTCGCTGGCGGCCTGCGCCGCTCCGAGATCGTCGGCCTCGACCGCGGGGCCGGCCAAACCGAGGATGGAACCGGGTGGATCCAGATCTTTGCGCCTGGCGCCGACGTTTCCAGCGCCCGCGATAAGCACGCCGGCGGTGCGCCGAACGCCGCCGCCGGCGACGGCGAGAACAGCTCCGGGTCAGTAAACGAGGGAGGACTTTTGCTCACCATCAACGGCAAGACCGGCTGGTGCGAGGTTGAAATCGGCCGCGGCTCCCGTCCCGACACCTGCCCCGTCGCGTTGCTCGAAACCTGGATGCACCTCGGTCGAATCGCGCGTGGTCCGTTGTTCCGTCCCATCGCGCGCAAAAACGGTGGCGTCTCCTCCGAGCGTCTGACCGACAAACACGTCGCCCGCCTCGTGCAAAAAACCGCGCTCAAGGCGGGAATTCGCGGCGAACTGACGGAAGGCGAGCGCAAGCGCGCCTTCGGCGGTCACAGCCTGCGCGCCGGGCTCGCCTCCTCGGCGCAAATCGAGGAGGCGCATGTGCAAAAACACCTCGGCCACGCCAGGGCCGAAATGACCCGACGCTACCAGCGCAAGCGTGACCGCTTCAAAGTCAATCTCACCAAGGCGGCGGGGCTGTAACGCGAGATCGCGCGCCGCCTGGTTTGGGAATTGCGGCGCAAAATCCCGGTGGAAGACGCGGCCTGGGCGTCTTCGAACCACGCCGCGCTGATATTCTGATCAGGCGATTCGAAGCGGGAGGGATACGAAATGACGCGTCAGCGAGAAGCGAGACCACGCGCCGCCCATGGAGGCGGCACCGCCCAGCAAACCGAAAACGCGCTGCTCGCGGGGCGAATCGAGGAATTTTGCCTTGACGCAGTAGTGAGCGTTCCCCCCGCGAGAGTGGAGGAAACGGCGCGACATTGGCTTTCCAAAAAGAACCTCGATCCCAACACTCCCTCCAGCGCCCTCTTGGTCATGGAAGCTTTCGCGCTCGCGGGCTATCTCGCGCTGTTCACGCCCTCGCTGCTCGGCGCCGCGCCGATCGAACGCTTTATCCGCCAGCGACGCGCCGACGCCGATAACGGGGCGCGCGCGGTCCTGGAC
>JBAUVQ010000084.1:0-2725 GCA_049583305.1 Methylocystis sp. | reverse complement strand
ATCAACGCCGACGAATCCGAGCCCGGCACCTGCAAGGATCGCGAGATCATGCGCAACGACCCGCATACGCTGGTCGAAGGCGCGCTGATCGCCTCCTACGCGATGGGCGCGCATGCCTGCTACATATATATTCGCGGCGAATTCATCGCCGAGCGCGAGGCGCTGCAGCGCGCGGTGGACGAGGCCTATGAGGCCAATCTCATCGGCAAGAACAACATCCACGGCTATCCCTTCGACCTCTATGTCCACCACGGCGCCGGCGCCTATATCTGCGGCGAGGAGACCGCGCTGCTGGAGAGCCTCGAAGGCAAGAAGGGCATGCCGCGGCTAAAGCCGCCATTCCCCGCCAATGTTGGACTTTATGGCTGTCCGACGACGGTCAACAACGTCGAATCGATCGCGGTCGCGCCGACCATTTTGCGCCGCGGCCCGGCGTGGTTCGCCGGCATCGGCCGTCCCAACAACACGGGCACCAAGCTGTTCAGCATTTCCGGCCATGTGAACCGCCCGTGCAACGTCGAGGAAGCGATGTCTATTTCCTTCCGGGAGCTGATCGAGGAACATTGCGGCGGCGTTCGCGGCGGTTGGGACAACCTTCTGGCGGTCATTCCCGGCGGTTCGTCGGTGCGTTGCGTGCCCGCGCATCAGATCATCGACTGTCCGATGGATTTCGACAGCCTGTCGAAGCTGGGCTCGGGGCTCGGCACGGCCGCGGTCATCGTCATGGACAAGTCGACCGACATCATCCGCGCGATCGCGCGGCTTTCCTATTTCTACAAGCACGAGAGCTGCGGCCAGTGCACGCCCTGCCGCGAAGGCACGGGATGGATGTGGCGCGTGCTGGAGCGCATGGTCGAGGGCCGCGCGCATAAGCGCGAAATCGACTTGCTGCTCGACGTGTCGAAAAAGATCGAGGGCCACACCATCTGCGCGCTCGGCGACGCGGCGGCTTGGCCGGTTCAGGGCCTCATCACCCATTTCCGCGACGTGATCGAACAGCGCATCGACCAATACGCGGCCAATCCGCATCCAGATCCCGTGCGCGTGGCGGCGGAGTAAGCGAAATGGCGGAGCAACCCGATAGTCTCACGCTTGAAATCTTGCGCGGCATCCGGGCCGACGTGCAGGACGTGCGCGATGGGTTGCGTGGCGTTCGCGAGGACATTCGCGGCCTCCGTCAAGTGCAGGACAATCACACGTTTCGTTTCGATTTTCTCGAAGAGCGCGTGGAGAGTTTGCGCGAGTCGACCATGATGGCTCTGGGCTATGCGGTCGACGCGAGCGAACGAAAAAAGAAGATCCTAGGCCAGGTCGAAGATCTGAAGGCGCGGGTCGAGAAGTTGGAGAAGGCGAAGTGACCAAGATTCTCGTCGATGGCGTGGAAGTGGATGTCCCGCCCGAGTTCACCCTGCTCCAGGCCTGCGAGGAAGCGGGCGCGGAAGTGCCGCGCTTTTGCTATCACGAACGGCTGTCGATCGCCGGCAATTGCCGCATGTGTCTCGTCGAGGTGAAGGGCGGCCCGCCCAAGCCGCAGGCCTCCTGCGCCATCGCGGTCAAGGACCTGCGACCCGGCGCGAATGGCGCGCCCCCCGAGGTGCTGACCAAATCGCCGATGGTGAAAAAGGCGCGCGAAGGCGTGATGGAGTTCCTGCTCGTCAATCACCCCCTCGATTGCCCGATCTGCGACCAGGGTGGCGAATGCGACTTGCAGGACCAGGCGCTGGCCTTCGGCGGCGATTCCTCGCGCTATGCCGAAAACAAGCGCGCGGTCGAGGACAAATATATCGGCCCGCTGGTCAAGACCGAAATGACCCGCTGCATCCATTGCACGCGCTGCGTTCGCTTCACGGCGGAAGTCGCCGGCACCGGTGAAATGGGCGCGATCGGCCGCGGCGAGGACATGGAGATCACCACCTATCTCCAGAGCGCGATGACCTCGGAACTGCAGGGCAACATCACCGATCTTTGTCCCGTCGGCGCGCTGTTGCCCAAGCCGCAGAATTTCCGCGCGAGGCCATGGGAATATCAAAAGACCGAGAGCGTCGACGTTCAGGACGCGCTGGGCTCGGCCATCCGGGTCGACGCGCGCGGACGCGAGGTCATCCGCATCCTGCCGCGCATAAACGACGCGGTGAACGAGGAGTGGATTTCCGACAAGACGCGCCAGATCGTCGATGGTCTCGCCCGCCAGCGACTGGATCGTCCCTATATCCGCGAAGGCGGCCGGCTGCGGCCGGCTTCCTGGCCGGAGGCGCTGAACCTCGTGGCCGAGCGGATCAAGAAGACGCCCGCGAAACGGATCGGCGCGCTGGTCGGCGACCTCGCCGCGCTGGAGGAGACCTTCGCGCTCAAATCCTTGGTCGAAAGGCTCGGCGTTATTCATCTCGACTGCCGCCAGGACGGCGCGAGGCTCGATCCCGCCAATGGGCGCGCGTCCTATCTGTTCAACGCGACGATCGCCGGCATCGACGACGCCGACGCGCTGCTGATCATCGGCTCCAATCCGCGCAAGGAAGCGCCCGTGCTCAACGCGCGCATTCGCAAGCGGTGGCTCAAGGGCGGGTTCAAAATCTCGCTGATCGGTGAAAAAGCCGATCTGACCTATGAATACGACTATCTCGGCGCGGGGCCCGACTCGCTGCTGCATTTCAGTCAGCAAAACGCCGCGCCGGCGCAAAAGCTTATCGTTCTGATCGGCCAGGGCGCGCTGGCGCGCGAGGATGGC
>JBAUVQ010000083.1:0-20438 GCA_049583305.1 Methylocystis sp. | reverse complement strand
CCTTTTTCCACGCCGTACCGTAAATGAGCCGGGGCATGGTCACACCAAAATTGGAGATGATCTGGCGCTCGTCCGCTCCGCCTTCGTTCGAGACCGTGCTGGGCATGCTCAAGACTCCACGGGCGCGGCGCCGCCGATTTGGCGCCAGACTCTCGCAATCCGATTGAAGGGCGAGCGGGACTGACGGGGCAAGGTTCGCGGCTGGGCCCCGACATGTGCTCACGAAAAATCTCGACGCGGCCGGCTGCCTTCAGCACGTCGGTCTGGGCGTCCGTAACCTGGTCCTCGATCGAAACGCGCGCATGGCCGATCAGGGGCATGGCTCAGGTGATCATCTTCCGGAAGTCCGACAAGCAATGTTCCTCACGACGAAGCCCAATTGGGTGGCAGTTCGTCGCCGGGATCCGGCGCGCGATCGGGAACATGACGAAGGATCTCCGACAAACCGGCGCCGCTCGCGTTGCCCGCGCGGCGCTTCAAAAACTCGGCCGTCGTTTCGACGACGCCAATTTTCTGGGCGACAGCCGTGGCAATCCATTGGTTCAGTGAGACCCCGTCCTGCTTCGCCAAGCGGGCCGCTTCCTTTTTTAGGGACGCCGGCAGTTTTAGAGGATAAGTCGCTTTGCTCATTTCTTGATCCTTTCCAGCAAGGCGCCGGGCGTCAGAACTGGAATCCCGAATTTTGGAACGGCTTCGCGGAAATCGCGCACATTGTGGGTCACGATACAGTCAGCTCTTCCGTTCAGCGCGACCTCCAGCGCCATTTCGTCGGCGGGGTCCGACAATTGCGGCCGCCAGCTGAAGTGGGGCTCGACGGCTTCGCACAGCGCCGCCAGCTCTTTCAGGGCTTTCGAGACCGCGCTCAGATCGAGCCCATGAACCTCTCGCTGTTCCGGTCTTTGCAAAACGTCCTCGTATTCAAGGAACAATGCCGTCGAGACGAGCGGGACGAGGCGACGCTGAGCCACAAGCCCCAGAATTACGAAACTCGCGCCGCGCGAACTGCGAAACGCCGAGACGACGACCGAGGTATCAAAAACGAGCCGCTTCATGGCCTCATATAATACATCCTATGGGATGTGTCACGGGTCGAAATTACACAATGGTAAGTTATCATAAAACGGTTGTTTAGATGCGCATCCGAAGGTCTGTTTGGACATCGGACGGGTGCGTCGCCTGCGGAATATGCAGAAGAAATCGCCGGTTTTGAGTCGTGAAGGCTTCAAAAGGACCCGCAAAGCGGTCCTTCCGCGTTCACGAACTACGCTCGCCGTGGCTTCTGCGGAGTAGGTCTGCCGCATTCACGCTTCTCGAGATTCGCCGGATTGGATGGCGCTTCGCCGCCCCTCTAGGGTCCGTCCACGATTTTGACGCGGTGAGGAGGCGGGAGAAATGTTGGCGAGTGCTGAAGAAGTCTTGGCGGGTCAAGCCATTTACACAAAAAGCGTCTTACACGCCTACGACCTCGTCGTGCGTGGAGCTTCGAACCGTCTCGTCTGGCGATGTCCGACCGCACGGCGGCGCGGGCTTTATGACCGGCGCCTCTCTATGAGCCACCTCGACGTGGGCGTCGGCACGGGCTACTTCTTCGATCGCCGCCAGTTCCCAACCAAGGCGCCGCGTGTCGCGCTAATGGACCTGAATCAGAATGCGCTTGACCACGCTGCGCAGCGGAACCTGCTTTTGGAGATATCCGCGAGGAGCGTCAGCCTTCGGACACAGCCCGCCGCTCTTGGAGGTTCGCACAATGCCTTATTACGTACGCTACACGAGCCAAAGGGCTCTCTACGCAAGAGCCTTTGCCATCGCAATTTATGTCGCATGTGCATTCACGCCATTGCTTCTTATCTATTGGTTAGCTCAAGAAACATCTCTCTATCACGACGATATTATAACAATTGTTGTCGTTGTATTAATTGGATATACGATAGTAATGTTTGCATTGGATAGATACCTACAGTACATTCCATCTGATGCTATTTGTTACTGGGCGCGTTCTGTAGATACAGATTTTTTACTCAGTGCGTGTGCGTCCCGCGATGCTCATGTATGTAGCATTAAGCCATGTCTTGTTGCGGTTGCGGATGTGCTTTCTGCTGGAACCAATTATGACGCGATCAATTGTTTTAATGAAATGAATAAAAGGCTTTGTGAACATGATAAGAAGATGGTTCTGCGTGCATTGTGGAGCCGTCTTATTGAACTTGAGCCATCTATATTACAACGAAACATTGATCTTCATAATTTTATGTCTTACATTTCTGCCTGACCATGTGGTTTAACGGCTAGCCATTCTCCCTACGGGGAGCAGAACCCTGCCTTCGCGCACACCCCCGGATTGCGGTTTTTGTCGCACACACCTTGAGGCCGCGCATCTCGAGCCCCCATGCGGTCGCGCTGCAAATTCTCTCCCTCGGCCTGGCGCGGAGCCCTCCGTCGTTCCCCCCCCCGCTCTCATCATGGGGTCGCGACGTTCACCGAGCGCTCGGAAGGCAGCGGCCGGTTTAGCGAGGATTGCGCGCACGGCCGCGGCAACCTCGTGCGCGGGCAGGCCGCGGCGCGTCGCTTCGATCTTCGCACGGTAAAACGCCAGGTTGAGAACGCACAAAACTAAGCGAAGAATGACGATCGCCAACGACTGCCGCTTCCGCCCGGTTTCGGTTGATTGCCCGCGCGCCGAAGCGTCGCGGAATACCCAGCGCAAGCTCAAGGGCTGAGCGCACCGTGTCAAGCGACCTTGGAGAGGACATTGCGGCCCGGCGCGGAATGGAGCGCCGTCCTCACCCTCAAGCATATCCTTTGAAGGACAGCAGGCCGCCTACGATCAAGAAGACGGCGCCGATCACTGGCAGCACGACATGCAGGGCCGAACTGACGGCGGCCTCCGCCACCACAATTGCGAACTGCTTCGCGAAAACCATGCGGACGAGGCCGATGACCACGGACAGCCACCCGAAGAGGGTGATCAGCAGCGGCCAGCCGGCTGTACATCGATTGTGGAAGTAGACGATTGCGATGCCGGGCGCGAAAGCCGCGTAGCTCACAACCCGGCGGCCTTGGTGAGATTGACCTTGAAGCGGTCACGCTTGCGCTGATATCGGCGGGTCATTTCAGCGCTGGCGTGGCCGAGGTGTTTTTGCACATGCGCCTCCTCGATTTGCGCCGAGGAGGCGAGCCCGGCGCGTAGGCTGTGGCCGGAGAAGGCGCGCTTGCGCTCGCCCTCCGTCAGATCGCCCCGAATTCCCGCCTTCATCGCGGTTTTTTGCACGAGGCGGGCGACGTGTTTGTCGGTCAGACGCTCGGACGAGACCCCGCCATTCTTGCGGGCGATCGGACGGAAGAGCGGGCCATGATTGACGCGGCCGAGCCGCATCCAGGTTTCGAGCAAGGCGACCGGGCAGGTGTCGAGGCGGGAGCCGCGGCCAATTTCGACCTCGCGCCAGCCGGTCTTGCCATTGATGGTGAGCAAAAGTCCTCCTTCGTTTGCTGACCCGGAGCTGTTCTCGCCATCGCCGTCGTTCGGCGCACCGCCGGCGGGATTATCGCGGGCGCTCGAAACATCGCCGCCAGGGCCAAAGATCTGGATCCAGCCGGTTCCGTCCTCGCTCTGATCGGGTCCGCAATCGAGTCCGACGATCTCGGAGCGGCGCAGGCCGCCGGCGAAGCCGATCGCCAGGATGGCGCGATCGCGCAGGCCGCGCAGGTCCATCGCCAGCGTCGCGAGCATGGCCAAAAGTTCGTCGGCGAAGATCGCCTCTTTGCCCACCGGTGGCCTGCCGTGTTGACGGCGGATGCCGGCGAGCACGGTGGCGATATGGCGGTCGCCGGTGTCGAGCCTCTCGCCGAGCTGGCGATAACGCCAGCAGATCCCTGAAAGACGACGCTCGAGCGACGAAACGCTCAAAGGCTCCCTGCCGCGTCCGGCGCCGATGTTTCGAGCGCCGGCAGAGACTCCCTCCATGCAGGCGGCGAGATACAACCCGACCGTTCGCGGGTCCGGGGGCAGGGGATCGAACCCCTGGCGGCGCAGCCAGGAGGAAAATTGTCGCCAATCGGATTCGTAGGCGCGCCGGGTGTTTTCGGAACGAGCGTTGCGGGCATAATCCCGGGCCTTTTCGCCGAGCGCCGCGAGATGCGGAGAGGCGGCTGGGCCCGGGAGGAGGCCGCCGGCTTCGGTTCCGTCATCCGGCGCTGAAAGGGGTTCTGGTTTCGTCATGTGTCGTCGACCCTCTCAACATCCCGGTTCAGTCTCACGAATTCCGATTCACTCAGTCTCACAATTGCGCTCCGCCAGTCTCATAATCCTGCACCGAACTCGTCGGGCGCCGCCCCAGGCTCACAGCGCCGGGAAGCCCCGATTTGAGGCTGTTCGGCAGCGGCGAGTCCACTCATTCAAGCGGAGTCCTGGCCGGAAAAATCCGACGCCTGGAAAGGCCGTCTGTCAGCTGACCGTTTTTCATGAGACTGCCGACTCTCAATTTTCAAGGGCTTAGGTGATTCGGATTTCATGAGACCGAGTCGGATTTGTTGAGACTGGACTGTCACGTGATTCGGATATCGTGAGACTACCTCGAACCGTCGTTTCGGTGATGACCATGGAGCGTGATCAGGCCGAAGACGAGGAATGGCAACGCGCGCTTGCCCGAGCGGAGGCGCTCCGTCGTTTGTCACCGCGCCCAAGCGCGGCCGAAATCGCCGACGCCATGGCCGAATTTTCGATCAGCCGGGCGACGCTTTTTCGTTGGCTGAAGCGATTTCAGGACGAAAACCGCGCCGCGGCGCTCCTCAATCGAAAGTCTGGACGTCGGGCCGGCGTCGACGCGTTCACGCCCGATCTGAAGGCGATCGTGGATCACAACATCACGACTTTCTACGCCACGCCGGAAAAGCCGACGCTGACGCGGCTTTGGAGGCGGATCTCGGTCGATTGCCACGCGAGCGGGACGGCGCCACCGTCGATCCGACGGCTCAAGGCTTATCTTGCGACGCTCGACGCGGAAGTCATGACGCGGCGGCGAGAAGGAAAGGCGCGCGCGGAGGCGCGGTTTTTGGGTCTTCCTGGAAGCTTCGCCGCCGAACGGGCGATGCAGATTGTCCAGATCGACCACACCAAGGTCGATGTGACCGTCGTCGACCCGATCGAACGCCTGCCGATCGGCCGTCCGATCCTGACCATTGGCGTTGATGTGTTCACGCGCGTGGTGGTCGGGTTTTATCTGTCGCTGGAGGCGCCGTCGGTGACGTCGGTCGCCCTTTGTTTGACGCAGGCGGTGATGGACAAGACGGCGTGGCTGGCCGAACGGGGCATTACGGCGGAGTGGCCGACCAGCGGATTGCCGGAATGCATCCATGTCGACAATGGCGCGGAATTCCATGCGCGCGCCTTCAAGCGCGGCTGCGCTGATCACGGCATCACGATCACCTATCGGCCGCCGGGAACGCCACGCTTTGGCGGACATATCGAGCGCCTGATCGGAACGATGATGGGCAGCGTCCATTTGCTGCCCGGAACTCATTTCTCCAGCGTTGCGGATAAAGGCGATTACGATCCCGAGGCGCGCGCCGTCATGACGATGCGCGAGCTGGAAACCTATCTCGCGCTGGAGATCGTCGGCTCCTATCACGGCGGCGTGCATCGAAGCCTGGGCCGCCCTCCGATCGCGGCTTGGCATGAGGCGAATCCGGCGCGCCAGGAGCGGCGCCCGCGCGATCCTCTCGGTTTTCTTCTCGATTTCCTGCCGTTCGAGACGCGCGTGCTCCGTCGAACCGGCATCCATCTCCACAATATCTGCTACTGGTCGGACGGCTTTGCGCCATGGATCGGGCGTGGCGACGACAAGTTGGTCGTCAAGTACGATCCGCGCGACTTGCGCCAGGTGTTCGTGCGGCTGGGCGAAGGCTATGTCGCGGCGCCGACGCGCAACCTGTTGCGCCCCGCCATCACGCTGTGGGAGCTGCGGGCGGCGCTGCGTGTTTTGCGGGCGCGAGGCCGGCGGGAAGTCGACGAAGAGGTGATCTTTCAGGCCATCGCGGCGCAGCGCGCCCTGATCGACAACGCCGTGCGCGACACGACCGAGATGCGTAAGCTCCGCGCGCGCCGCGCCCATCTTTCGGATCGGCTGGCGCTTCCGGCGCCGGCATCGGCGCCGATCGACGAACAACCGATCGCGCTGCCGTATTTTCCCGTCGAGGAGTGGGAATGACCGAATACGCGCATCTCGATCCCGCGCTGCGGCGCCTCGCCGATCTGTCGCAGCGTGAGCGCATCGAGCGGATACGCGTGGATCGTTGGGTCGACTATCCAAGGGCGCGTGAAGCGCTCGATCGGCTCGACGAGCTTTTTTTGTTCCCCAAGCGCGCCCGGATGCCGAATCTATTGATTTTCGGGCCTTCCGGCATGGGCAAAACGATGATCGTCGAAAAATTCGCGCGGGCGCATCCGCCGGTTTTCGACGCGGCGATCGGCGTCCATCGCAAGCCGGTCATCGTCCTGCAGATGATTCCGTCGCCAGACGAAGGCCGTTTCTATCACCGCTTGCTGGCCGTGATCGGCGCGCCGCCGCCAACACGCGCCACGCTCGGTCAACTGGAGACGCAGGCCTTATTTTTGCTCAAGGAAATCAATCCGCGAATGCTGGTGATCGACGAGGTGCAGAATCTGATGGCCGGCAGCAATCGAGAGCAACGGCGCATGCTCAATCTTCTGCGCTTCCTCGGCAACGAGCTGCGTATTCCGCTCGTTTGCCTTGGCTCGCACGAAGCGCGCGAAGCCATTCGGGGGGATGCTCATCTGAACAGTCGCTTCGATCCTTTCGGCTTGCCGCCGTGGCGTTACGACGCCGATTTTCAGGGCCTGATGGGCAGCCTGCTGCGCACATTGCCGTTGCGGTCGCCGACCGAATTTGGCGAAAGCGCGCTGAAGCGGATCGTCGAAGCGACCGGCGGCGTCACCTCGGCGATCTTTCGGTTGACCGCCGATCTGGCCATCGAGGCGATCACCAGCGGCGCCGAGCGGATCACGCCCGCCGATATTTTCGAGCGCCGCGTGGCGCCGCCGACGCCGGAGCTGGTTCCTTGAGCCATGTCCGGCGCGACGGGCGTTCCCTTGCCTATCATTGCGAAAGCTTTGGCCGACGAGCGTCTGTCCTCCTGGCTTGCTCGGATGGCGGGGGTTTATCTCGTCTCTCCAGGGGAGCTTGTCGCGCATATTGGCCTGCGCACGAAGCGAATGCACGATCTGGATCTCGATCCGCACGCCGACGACATCGCCCGTCTCGTCGTCGCGACGGGCGTTTCCGCGCCGCGACTGTCGCGGATGACCTTTCGCGACGCGCCGGCGTCGCTGCGAGGCTTCTTCAACATCGAGAGCGAGGAAGTTTGCCCGTCTTGCGTGGACGAGGCGAGACCGGGCGTATCGCCGCGGCTGCGGGAATGGACCTACCCCTTCGCGCTCTGGTGCGCGAAGCACGGGCGCCGCTTGAAGAGCGCCGACATCGGCGGCCTCGGGGTTCTCGGCGACGAGACGTTTGCGCGCCGCGGCGCGAGATTTTGGCGCGCCATGGCGATGGGCGCCGACGAAACGACGCCGACCGCGGCGTCCGTGTTGAACTTGCTGCTTACCCCTTGTCGATCGCCTTCGCCGGCGGCGCCCTGGGAGCTGGCGGGCGCGTCGCCCCTCATGCGCGCCGATCTGCGAAAGGAGCCGGTCGAAGCCTATTCGCGCCTGGCGTTGAGTTGCGTCGTGCCGGAATACGATAGCGCCGTCGCGATCTACGACCGTCGATTGCCGCGAGAGTTTCATGGGCTGGCGTCGGCGCGGGCCGTCGAGCGGCGCGCGGTGGCGATCGGTCTTGGCCGGACGATCGCTTTTCCCGTCGAAGCCACGGTTTCCATTCTGCGGCGCTGTGACGATTTCGGGCGGCGCGGGGTCGAAGAATGCCTCGCCGCTTGGCCGTCGCATCTGGGGGCCGCCATCGACCGCGCGCGGCGACGCCTTCGCCGCAAGGCCGCGCTCACGCCTTGGCGTCGGTCGATCGGAACTGACCGCATGCCGGGGACGGCGACAAGGCCTGGGTCGGGCGACCGTTTCGACGATTTCGCCCGGCGCCTTGTCGCCGAGCACGAAGCGAGCCTGCGCCATCTTCCGGTCGAGGAGCGGCTCGATCGCCTGCAGGCGTTGGCGCGGGTGGAGCTCGAAGACTTCAGGCGTCGAGCGGCTCCAGCACGATGAGACCCAGCCGGCGCGCGCGATCGAGCAGATGCTTGACGGAGGAGGCGGCCCATTGATGACCGCCGCGCGGCGTGCGCTCGCGCATGCGCTCGAGCTGGGCAGCGATCTCGCGCAGCGTGAGATCAGGATCGGCGAGGGCTATGCCGGCGACGAGCGTCATCAGGCGATCCTCCGGCGGCCGGCGGGGCGCCCGCTTGATCAGTTCCGGCGACGCCAGGCGCTCGCGCACGAGGCGGCGCACCGAGCGGCGCAGCCGCTCGACGGTCCACTGCTGACCCTTGTGGTTAAGCACGCGCACCACGTCTCCCCAGCTGTGCTGCGGCCGCATTCGCTGCACCGTTGGCAGGAAGCTCGGAGCGGCGGTGAGTAGGTCGCCGACATAGACGCGATCGCGCGCCGCGGCGATCGTTCTGATCGCCTCGCCGCGCTTTTCGCGCAGCCCGGGATTGCCGGGCAGCCGGCCGCGCGCCTTGGCCGCCTTGATGCCGGCCCTGGTGCGCTCGGCGATCAGCGCGCGCTCCAGCTGGGCGACGGCGCCGAGCACTTGCAGGGAAAACATCCCCTGCGGCGTCGAGGTGTCGATCGGATCGCTCAAGGACCGAAAATGCGCGCCGCGCTCCTCCAGCGTTTCGATCACCTGCAGCAAATGGCTGACCGAGCGGGCCAGCCGGTCGAGGCGGACGACGACGAGCACGTCGCCGCGCTTGATCTCGCGCATCAGCTTCGCCAACACCGGCCGGGCGCGCGAGGCGCCGGAGCCGTGCTCCTCGTGGACGATCCCCGCAGCCGGCGGCGCGCAGCTCGTCGAGCTGGGCGTCGGTCGCCTGCTCCTCGGTGGAGACGCGGGCGTAGCCGATGAGGCGGCGGGCGGGTCGGAGCGGGGAAGGGGCTGGCGGCATGGGTCGAATCGGGGCTGGTTTTCGGGGCTCTTGTACACTCTCGACGGCTGTGAGCAACTGACCAGTTGAAGACGTGTTTTATCGGCCGATTTTAAGGCTCGTGGAACGCAAATCGCCCGCCCGTTGCGGGCAACCGCCCATTGGCTGCCAAAGCGCCGCTCTTGCGCCGTCTGCGGGCAAAACTGCTCCATTCCGGCATCCCTGGCGGGGGCGGGGAGGGAATGCGGGTGTGGCATGGAGGAGAGGAGCGGCGGGTGTGGGTCGAGGCGCGGGATTCCGAGGGAGTCGGAATTCTTGAGACTATCTGACCGGTGAAACGTTGCGCGACCGTGAAACGCAGAAGGCACGTTAAATCAATGCATTGCGCGTCGATTTGAGTCGGAATTCTTGAGACCCAGTCTCATCGATTGCGTTTTGTTCTCGTCCCTAACCCTTTGAGTCTCAACGATTCCGTTCAGCTGACACCGTCCGCCGACCAAACGCGAAATTTTTCCCGAATTTCCGGGCTTTTCGAATCACGTCCGATAAGGCAAGGTTATCGGACGTGTAGCATAGCCGACGAGCGCGGCGGATGGATCGCTAAATAGAGCGATAAAGCGCCGTAAGTTTTTTCAAATCCGCAGTGTGCTGTCGCAACGCCCGAGTTTCCTGCGCGTGCTTATGCGGCTCAGATTATGGCAGGCTTCAACCCCTGAATATTCAAACTTCCTGGATCATCGCCAAGACCTGTCCCAAGCGAGCGTTTTGTTCAGGATCATGCACGAGGCCATCGGAGCTGCGGGCGTTGGCAAGCGCCTGATCGTAAAATGATTTCAGCCAGAACAGGACGAAATCCTGATGATAGGGCGCAGGCGCCGCGCCGATGCCGAGCGCATCGTAAGCGATCGGGCGCGCAGGCAAAGCAACTCCCAAAGAGGTGACGAAACTATTGATATGACGCTCTGCGACGATCGTCGCCTTCGCCGCCGCCTGCTCCGCGGTTTCAATGTGGGAAACGCCGGCGAGCGTGGATTTGATCTGCTGTTCGAGGCCTTGGCGGCGCGCCGCCGCGAGAAGTTCGGTCGCGACCTCCTTCAACGCGTGACGCGGCGTCCCGATTTCAGCGGCGAAGCTGGCGTCGTCGCAGACGTCGTGAACCATCTGCGACCAGAGCTGCATCGCGACGCGCGCAAATCCGTCGGTGCGGCTTTCGCGTCGCGCGCTGACTGGCGCAGTCGCGCCGCCGCTCGGCGCGGGGGGTCTCGCGCCCCCGGATTTGATCGTGGCCAGCAACCCCCCAGGCCTGGGAGGCGGCGGGGAGGCGGCCTGAAGGTTTGCGGACGCTTCGCTCTTCGCCTTGAACAACGCCCCGCTCATGCGAGCCTCGTAGAATGCGTCGAAGAGGTCGCCGCGGTCGAGGCACAGCGCGCGCAAGAAGGCGCCGAAGCTCTGTCGCGCGACGCACTCCTCGAAGTCGTTGATCGTCTGTTCGGCGATCGCGGTCCGTTCGGCGACGCGCTGTTCGGCGTCGGTCGGCACAAAGAATGGCGAGAGTATTTCCGCGGTTCGCATGTTGAGATCGAGCAAGCGATTGCGGGTCTGTTCATGCTTCATGCCCGGTTTGCAGACCTCGGCAAGCGCCTCCGCGAGATAGGATACGCCACCGTCATTGAGACGCATGACCTCGTCGAAAGCGCGCATGGGCTCGTGGAAATGGCGGATGACCTCTGGGACGCGGGCGTGGGCTTCCCTCAATTCGGCGATGCGAGCGACTTTCTGGTCCAGAACCGCCATCTCCCGGCTGCCTTCGTAACGAATGACGCCTGCCGCTATGTAGTTCGGGTTGCGAATCCAGAAGCAGTTTTTGAAAGGCTCGTCGGGCGTCCACTTCAGGGGCCATGAATTGGCCGTCTTGGCGAAGGGCTTGAGAAGCGAAGCTTCGAGGCGAGCCTGAAAACGCAGCCCCGGGTCGACGTCCTCGCTGGCGCTGACGACCGTCTCGGACAGATGCTGGTCGAACATGGTCAGAATGAAAAAAAGCAGCTGCGGCCGTCCTCGGCGAGCTTCCGCCGTACCGCCATGCGTCGCCGCGATCCATTCCTCGATGACCGCGGGCAGCGTCGTGACTTCCAGATTGCTCGGACGCAGGCACAGCAACATGCCCGTGAGCTCTTGCTCCGCCGTGTAACGCTGGAACAGATAATCCACCTTGCCGCGCAGAAACAGCTCCTTGAGCGCCGCGCCCTGCTCCTCGCGCAGAAACTTCGACAGATCGCGCGGCGCGCGGCTGCGATAGCCGGGAAAATCGAGAAGATCGGTGTGCTGAAAGAAGGGCCAGGGGGTCTCCTTCATCGTCATGCGCAATTCCGCCGCGAGAGCCGCCACGACCGGACGGCTAAGCGAGGCGGCCTTGCCGTTCGCGAAGACCGCGAGCGTTTCCGTTCCCTCGGCGCCCAGGCCGGCGAGCGTTTCGACGTTCAATATGCCTTTTGCGGCCGGGATGAGCGCGGTGAGTGGACAATAGGCGTTTTCAGCGAAGCCGAGCTTGTCGAGACACTCCAGAAGCGCCACGAACAAATCCGTCAGCTCCTTGTGGCGGCCCCATAGAACCGAGAACAATTCGGCTCGCTCCTTGATCGCGAGCCGCGGCGCCGCGCGCGCGAAGCGTTCCCAGAACGGCGCGAAGATTTTCGTCTCCGCGCGGCGCAACTGGCGCAGGAAATATTCTTCGACGTCCCAGATGTCCTCTTCCCGAAGCACGTCCACATAGCCGGGCGACAGCTTCGACTCAAGACCGGAGATATGCGCGTCGATCTCCTTCGCCGAGACGGGCGTTTCCGCTTCGAGGTCGCCGTCGAAAAAATAGGAGTTGCAGATGATCTTGAGCACGTCGGTCTGCGTCAAGAGCCGTAGCGCCACGGGAAAGTCTTTGGGCGTCGCGGGCTTTTCGATCGAAAAGCGCGTGACGAGACCGGTCGCCTCCTTTTCGCCGTACGGATTGATGTCTCGAATGAAGTCCACTTCCGGCCGCTCGGGATCGTCGAACAAGGCCGTCAGCGTGTCTCCCTTTCGCGCCAGCACCGAGACAAGATAGGACTTTCCCGCTTGGCTCGGTCCGAATACGCCGACGCACATCGGTCGCTCGAGCGAGGCTGCGAACCTGCGCGCGCGATAGGCCTGGCTACGAATCGTGCGTTCGAGAAAAACGCGCTCCTGGCCGATCAACCCGTCGTTTTTCGGATCGGAAATCCATTCGAGCGCCTTCTTCGCGGCATCCCCCGCCGTTTCGCAAGCTCGCGCCAATTCCGCGTCGACCATAACAAATCTTCCTTTCGTCAGGCGACCGTCAGAACGCCGGTGTCTAGCCAGTAGCCCTGCTCGGCTCCGAGCGTGTCAAAAGCCAGAATGAAGGAGCGCGACACGGGCGCGCCGTCGTGGGCGACCGCGTCCGTGATACGCAGCTCCTCTCTGATCGCCTCTTTGGCCGAGAAATCGCGACTATCATATTCGGCAAGCGTGTCGGGCAATTCCCGCTCCAACGTGATGCGCACGGGTCTTTGGATGGCGCGGCCGCCCGCGCCGGAGATTTGCTTGACGCGGTACATCGGCGTCGCGACCCATCGCTCGATCGGAAGCTGACGCACTCCCAGCAGCATGGGCGCGAACCAATTGATCTCGCCGACCTGCGAGACATTGGAAATTTCGCCCGCTTGCGTCGAGAACAACACGTTCTCGGCGCGCATTTTGAAGTTGCGATCGAGCGCGCCGATGTAGTTGGCCGTCGAGCGCATCGCAAGACGATTTGTGTAGAGCGTGAAATTGGTGATCTGACTCTCCGCCAATGCGCAGAGCAGACAGCCCACGACAGTCGCGGTTTTCGGGTCCGCAATGCGGAACCGCGAGCGCCCGCCGAAGGGATACCAGTTCCCCGCGGGATAATCGGTCAACGGCAAAACACGATCCGGGGAGAGCGCGAGCTTGTTCACGAAGAGATCGATCGTCGCCGGCAGCCGCGACGGTCGGCCCGACAGGAGGGCCAAATCGCAGTCGAAATGATTCACGGCTTCGGCGATGTTTTCGAAGACGCCGCCCAGCGTCACATCCACGGCGTTTTTCAACCTCGCAAAATCGACCGGCACGCTCGCTTGCGCGAGGCGGAAGCCGTTCGCGCCCCAGGCCGCGGCGGCTTGGTCGACATAGTCGAGGACGCGCCCTTCCAGCGGCGCCGCCGTGCGCGGCGAGCCTTGACGGACCAGTTCCTCCATCGTCGCCTCGCCCTGTAGGGCAAGCGGGTTCGAAGCGGCGTCCTCATAGGCTGCGAGCAGCGCCAGAGCGGCCGGCTTCATGACGCGCAGCGTCAGCTGCCGACGCAAATGCTTGTCGGGCTCAGGCATGCCGGCGCGATCCGAGCCGAAGCGATCGACCAGAAAATCGCGCGCATTCGCGACGCCGCATTTTTTGAGGTGCGTCTCTACGGCGGGAAGCAGAACCTGCTGTATCACCTCATGCAAAATATCTTCGCCCGCGATGCGGAAGCCTTCTCGGAAGGTCTGCACGGGCACGATCGCGCGGTTGTCCTGAACGTAATAAGTGGTGATCATCAAGTCGGTGGTGCCGCCGCCGACATCGATGCTGGCGATACGCAACGAGGGTTCCGGCGCGGCGTTCGGGGCCGGCGTCTTTCCGGGCTCCACGAATGGGCGCGGGCGCCCGGACAGACGCATGAACTCGGAGATGTCGCCGCCGAATCTCAGCGCAATCTCGCTGTAGAGATAGACGAATTGCGCGCAACTCGCCTCGTCCCAGGAGGCATGCACTTCTGGCGTGACGAGGCCTGGCGGCGGTGCCAGGGTCCAGCCCATCATGTCGAAGACCAGCTTCACGGCTGCGCTCGCCCGGCTGCGCAGCAGCCATTGCTCGCGCACCGGCATGGCCGTCGGCAATGTCAGGATGATGCGGCGCAATCGTCGCGGCGTGTCCTTCTCGCCGCGGGCCGCGCGCAATTGCGGATTGTTGATGAGGGAAAGCGTCTGGATGAAGATTTCCGCGACCATGAAGGTGAAGAAGGACGACCGTGAGAAGGTCAGGCGCGCCGCCGGCTTGTCGAGTTCCGAGCGGTCCGGCGTGAACGCCAGCTTCTCGTAAAATTTGCGCTCGTCGGCGAGTTGCCGCAACACGTCGCCGCGGAAGTTTACGAAGCGCCGCGCGGCTCGGTCGACCGTCGGCGGCTCCCGATTCGCGCCATAGTCCCGGGGCTGGAAGCGCCATTCCTGATTGACGGGGTCGACATCGCACAAATAGCGCTTGGGGCTCGACATTCCGCTCGCCCCCTCCGTTCCTTCGGCGCGCTCGCGGTAACGGGCGGCCTCGGGGCCAACGCGCACGAGACTGGGCCAGAAGAAGGCGCGTGAGCGCGTCGAGAAACGGGACAGATACTCTTTGCCGAATTGCGCCTGCGACAATTCCACGTCGCTCTCGAACGGATCGCCGTAAAGTCGGTGCGGCTCCTCGATATCGCGCAACTGCAGGATGTACGAGGCGCCAAGGTCGATCTTTTCCTGGTTGGGAAAGTTTTCGATCAGCATCCCGCAAGTGCGGCTGTTGCCGATGTCCAGCACGAGATCGACGTTGACCGGCTTGACCGCCGGATCATGAGAGAGCGTGTCGATCAGCTTCAGGCGCGGCAGCGCTATGGCTTCAGAGAGGAATTGGATGAAGGCCACATAGCGCGCAGCGTGTTCCAGCGGCTGACGGTCTTCCGGGCGCAGCGCCCGGCCGCGTTGCGCGACTTTGAACTCGGTGAATAATTCGTCGACCCACCGCTCGACCCATTCTTGCCCGCCCTGGCTCGCCTCGGACCCGCCGGTCGTCGCCGCTGCGCCTGCGCCAGCCAGAAACCAGGCGACATCGCGAAACAGCGCCGCGAATATGAATTCATGCTCGGCGAGCGCATCCTGCGGACTGGGAGCCACATAGGCGCGGTTCGGCCGGCGCTCGATCAACTCGGTGTCGAGCGCGATCACCAACCGATGCGAAAAGCCTTGCGGGTTTCCTGCTTCCGCGGGAGAGAGGCGCGCGCGCGCCCAATTGCTCGGTACTTGTTGAAGCAATTCGCGACCGAGAGCGTCACGTCCCGCTTGGACCGCGAGATAGGGAATGGGGGTCCAGCGGTCTAGAAACGGCTCCAGCGCCTTTTGCTTGGTGATTTCGTAGACCTCATCGGCGCCCTTGGGCGGGAAGGGCGGATTTTTCTCCGGATCGTCGTCATTCCAGTTCGGTCGCAGTTCGATGGGCTCGGCGTTGTCGGCGCCGCGCGTTCCGGCCCGGCGGTGTTCGATGAAGGATCGCGAGAACCTCCCGGCGGCCTCGACATCAAAGCCGAAGGTCAGGAACTGGATTCCCGAATGCGGCGCGATGCGCAGAATTTCGGACGAACGCTTCATCTTGGGAGCCATCTAATTTTTGTCCGTTCGAAAAGGCCGCCGCGCCATTTCAGCGATTGAAACGCGCCGCCTCCGTCTCTTTGTGCGGATCGTCGACCTGCCCGCGGAACACCCGCTCCTGAGCGCCGTTGCGCACCACGATCGTATATGGCACCGCGCGCAGCGGTTCTCCGTTGGATCCGTAAAACACGACGACGATGCGATACTCGCCCTTGGGCGGCTCGCCCGCCCATGCGGCGTGCTCGATGGGATTGTCTTCGAGGGGCGTGCCCGCCTGGTTGCGATCGCGATCGAGCACGCCCCCGCAGGCCTGAAGCGCCCCGTGGAAGAGATGGCCGCCCGGGCAATAGACATGCAGATCGAGGTCTTCGCGCCCGCTCCAGGCGAGCGTCACGTCCATGCGTCCATGCGACAGTTTGGCCTCGTCGGCGCGACGCTTCGCCTCCTCGCTGCTCGGCGTATCGCTGTTGCCGGCGCTCCTTCGCCGACAGTTGTGCGTATCGGCTAGACCCTTTTCGGCCTCGAAAACTGCGCGGCGCAGGGAGTCGTTCTCTTGGGCGAGGGCGTCGAGCGTGACCTCCGACCCGCGCGCGCAGGATCCGGCGGCTCGCACCAGAGGCAGGTCGATCGCGCAGGCGGGCAGGAGGAGATAGTAAATCGTCGCGACCAAAGCCGTGAACGGCAGCCACCACGACCACGCTGGCGGCTGCAGAGGGAACTTGAAAGCCGCAGCTGGCGCGCCGCGCCACCGCATCACAGCGCCGGGCAGGGCCGCGACGCCGCTGCGGCCTCCCACGGGCGCTCGTTTGATCGGCGCGCGAGCGATGATGTGCGCGCCAGCCGTCGAAGGAGCGGCTTTGCGGCGCCCCCAGCCGGTGATGACGGGCGCGCCCCTGACCGACCAAAGCTGGGTCGATGGATCGACGCCGGAGATGGCGGAACGCAGCGCCGCCGCGAGGCGTGATTTGCCTTCGTCCTGCGTCGCCGAGAGCCTTTCCGCAGCCCCGAGAATTTCAGCCTGCAGCGCGTGAAAGGCGGCGAGTAGAGCGGCTCTCTCCGTATCGTCCAGCGCGAGGAAAGGCTTCGGATCCTCGGCGGCGATGATGTGCCAATGCGTGAGGCCGGCCGCGGGATCGGCGACCGGCTCGGCGAGCAGCGCCGCGGCGTTGGGCGAGGCCTCGTAGCGCAGCACGTCGCACAGCCGCTCCCACGTCAGCCCAACCCACTCGTCCGAGGGCGGGTTTTCCCGGTCGTTGGTCGTGGCGACGCGGATGCTATACACGTCTCGTCTCCGCGCTCGGCGCCGATGGATTGCGTCGCGCCACGACTCGCTCCCTCATCATTTTGCGCCGGAGGCCGAAGGCGGAGGCGGCGCGTCTTGTCCGGACGCGCAGGGCGTATCCTCCGCCGTGAAAGCGATCTGCTTTTCCGTGAGGAACTTGCGCAATACGGCCACGTCCTGCGCGACATTGCCCTGTTGATAACCGGCTTCCTTGTTTGGAAACAGCATCGTGTTGACGCCGTCGAGCCGCCCGCAACCGTCGACCACCGGGCCGCCGCTATTGCCCTGCGCCAGTTGCATGTCGTGAATGATCACGGACAGGTCCGAGCCGCCCACCGTCATGACATTGTTGATGCGCCCATAGCGCAGATCGGCCCCCGGAACGGAGATCTGCCGGTTCGCCAAGGCCTGATCGGGATCGGCTTGGTGCAGCGTTTCCCCCAACTCTTTGAACAGCTTTGCGAAGTTCGCGTCTCGCTGCACGAGAAAGCCGGGAAACCCCGCGACATAGGCCGTCGAGAGTTTTGGCGGCGTAGTGGTCAGTCGAAGCGCGCCGACGCCTGAAACGGGATCGAGCTCCAGCACGGCGAAGTCGGGCCGGGCTTCCTTCTCCGAGGGTCCCGGCTCGGTCTTCGCGATGACGCGGGCCCGGCGCACGCCGTTCAAGGCTTTGCTGGCGACGAAGACGATCTGAGGGTTTGCGCCTTGGATGACATGATGGTTGGTGACGACGTAGCGGTCGCTGATGAAAAAGCCGGAGCCCGTGCTCACGCCCTTTTTTTCGATCGGCGCGATGACGAGGACCGTCGCCTTCTCGAGGAGTTCGCCGACATTTCCGGCCTGCTGCGGTTCGCCCGTCGGACGACGGGGTAAAGCGGCCTGCTCGGGAGCGCGCGGCGTAAGCTCCATGCGCGGCGCCGTCTCCTGCTTGCCCGCTTCCGATGGCGAGAAGCCGGGCACGTCGACGCTCGTCGTCCCATCGGCGCGGCAAACTTTCTCGCGCGCCGCCTTTTGCAGCGCGTCGAGTTGCGCCTGCAGCGAATCATTGGAGACCTTCAAGCGCTCGGCTTCGAAGGCGTCGCGCGCCGCATTGCCGTTTCGCTCGGGATAGGCCAGCACGCCGGGCAGCAGCAAGATCAGCAGCAGCAGCCCGGCGATCAGCGTGGCGATCATCGAGGCCCGCCATGCCGGGATAATCTGGCTTTCCGTCGGCTTAGAAATGGGCGGCGGCGCTTGCGGCGTCCCGATCGGCGCGCTGGGCGAGACAGCCGCGCCGGGCGCTTGCTGCGTGGCGGCGAACAGCGGGATTAGCCCTGGCGCGAAGGTTCCGAGCGTCTGAGCGAAATGGGCCTGCCGCCGCGCCGGATCGGCGAGAATTTCTGCGGGGAGGTGGCCCCAGTTCACCAAGAGCGGTTCGCCGCTGACGCTGACGATGTCCCTGTTCGAGGGCAGGCAGAGAGCGGCCGCGAGCAGGGGGGCGGCGTCGGGGTCGGATAGTGCCGGCGCAAGCGCGTTGAGACGCTCCGCGAGACGCCCTGCGGTGGGCTGGCGGGCGATCTCGTCGATGGACGCGAGTTCGAGCGGCTGCCCTTCTCGCGATGCGTACCAGGAAATCGCGGCGGTCCGGGTCTCGACGCCGCGCGGCAATACCGGCTCGGCGAACAGCGCCGCCGCGTCGCGCCCACAAATCGCTTCGACGCTTCGAGCGAGTTCCGCATAGCGAAACGTCGCGGGACGGCCGTCGACGACGACCGGCTCAAGTCCCGTGAGATCGGAGCTGAGGATGAAAAAACGGTTCTCGTGCATTTCTCGAACCCCGACCCGTCAGCGGATCACGCAACGCTCCACGCCCTATCGCAGGCGGCGCCCTCTAGCAAAGCGAATGCAGGTAAGACATTTCAAGCAAGTGACAATATTCAGATGACAGTTATGTGACGCACTCTTGCAAATCTACGCGCGCCGCGCCAGTGACAGATGCCAATGCTTGGTGTATCTCGCAGACGCTGGGTGGAGCTGAAAAATGGGCGTGCGAGTAGTAGAAGGCGAGCAACCTGGCTACGCCATTTTCCTTTTCGACAAACCGATCGACGCTCCGACTCTGCAGTTGGCGGTAAGATCATTGCAGGTGGGCCAGGGCGCTTTCATCGGGATGGGCGGCTCCTGGGTCAAGACTCCAAAATATTTCTCGACGCCGCGCGTACCGACGGACACCGGCGAGTTCGGTTATCGCGTTGGACCCGAAGTGGTGAACCATCTCCTCGATCTCGATCAGATCGAAGTCAGAAGCGACGATGGCGCGCTCTGCGAGTCGGGCGTCTGGGAAAACGCGGTTCCTTCAATGCTTCCGGTCGGAAAAGCGCCGGCGTTCATAAGTCCCGAGGCGGCCTCCAATCCGCCTCCGCCACGACAGCGAGAAGCGGCATATTCTCCGCCGCCGCCACCCCCGTCAGAGGAATCCTCAGCAAGCAGCGCCGGCCAACCGGGCCCGGGCGCCGGGGAGGGCACCGGCGACAAGAGCAAATTATGGATCGCTGTCGCCGGCGGCGCCGCGCTGCTGGGCTTGGCGGCGGTGATCGGCTTCGTTCCGTCGCTGCGTTGTTCGCTTCTGCATATCGGTTGCCCGTTGCAAGAAGCGCCGGAACAGATCAAGGCGAGAGAAGCGCGCGACTGCGCCGACAAGCGCGTGGCTGCAAGCGATTTCTGCTCGCTCGATACGGCCTGTCTCGCTCCCTATCGATCACAATTTCCCAATGGCGCAGCAATCGCCGAATTCGGCGCCACCGCTGAAAATGCACGCCAACGTTGTGCCCGCGTGGACGCGGAGGCGCGCGCGCTAGATGAAGCGCGCAAATGCGCTGCGGCTGCGACGCCCTGTGTGGCCCAGGCCTGCTATCAGAATTATCTGTCGGCTCACGGCGACTCGTCGCGCGCCGCCGAGGCGCGTTCTGAATTGGCTAGTGCGCAACGCTCCTGCGCGCCGCCACCGCCGCCGCCCCAACCCCAGGACACCGATCGGTCGCCTCTGCCCGACAACAATTATACCGCGCACGCCAAGGCTGGCTGCGGGGCCAAGTCGCAATGGAGTGTGCTTGTGAGCGTGCGCGGGGGACGCATCAGTTGGTCGCATTCGGCCCCTCTGGCCGAGAACGGCAGGCCGGTTGACGTCCCATGGTCGGGGACGATCGATCGCAACGGAAACATCACTGCGTCCTTTGGCGGCTCTAGCGAATATGTCGCGACTGGAAGATACACGGGGGATGAGCGCGAAGTGACGATGCGCTATCCCCGCTGCGCCTCCCCCGTCATCATGACGATCGGACAGCCGACCGGACGGTGAGCCGTCGCCTATGCATGACTATCCGCAGTGGTCCTTTTCGACTCGGCGGTATTGCACGCCCTGAGTTGTAGTTGGATGATTCCCAAAGCTTTTTGTGTCGCACGCCGCCGCGTCGTTCTCACCCGAATGACACAGCGTTTCCGCGTGCACGAGGCCTCGATTCTGTCCTTTGAAATTGCACACGAAGCCCGGCTGTTGAATGCCCAATGAATCCTCGCCGACCTGAGCGCTGATGGGGCCGCGGCACTTTACGCCGTCTGTGTAGAGG